>CALFBM010000044.1 GCA_937951645.1 uncultured Rhizobiaceae group bacterium | reverse complement strand
AATTGAGATTGAATTTGAAAAGGGTGATGCTGTTGGTCTAGATGGCAAACGTCTTTCACCAGCCAACATGTTGGCTGAGTTAAACAAACTTGGCCATGACAATGGTATCGGGCGCCTTGATCTGGTTGAAAACCGTTTTGTGGGAATGAAGTCCAGAGGCATTTATGAAACGCCGGGTGGCACAATTTTGTTAACCGCACATCGCACAATGGAATCGATTACGCTGGATCGTGGTGCAGCGCATCTCAAGGATGAGTTGATGCCTCGTTATGCGGAACTGATTTATAACGGATTTTGGTTCTCTCCGGAGCGTGAGATGTTACAAGCTGCGATTGATCACTCTCAAGCTCATGTAGAAGGTAAGGTTCGTTTGAAGCTTTATAAGGGTAATGTCATTGTTACAGGCCGCGAAAGTGAAAAATCACTTTACTCAGAAGAACTTGTAACCTTTGAAGATGACCAGGGAGCGTATGATCAAAAAGATGCGCACGGCTTTATTCGTCTTAATGCGCTTCGTTTAAGAACTCTGGCTGCTCGCAATAGAAAGTAAATTGCCGACTCGCTAATGTAATAATTTTAGCCTAATAAAGTATTGGGTTGAATTTACGGGGTTGTTATTGGTGACAGTGAAAGAAGAAAGCTCGAATAAAATAAAGCGAGTTGCAAATCAAAAGCATCCTTCTGGACTTGGCTTTAAGCAGTTTTCATGGCTGCTAATCATTTTGCTTTTTGTATCAATGATTGCAGGATATTTCTATCTTAATAGAGCTCAAGGCCCTACAGTGTTGAAGATTGCGTCAGGACCTTATCGTTCGGATTCTTATGAATTGATGAAAGAAGTTGCCGACGTTGTTAGCAGGCATTCTGATGAGTTAATTATAAGCGTTATTCCAAGCAAGGATTCCAGTAACAATATTTCTTTACTGAATAGGGGGCTGGTTGATTTAGCAACGATCCGTTCAGATACACCTGTCGTTAGTGATGTCAGGATGGTTGCGGATCTTTTTTCTGATTACTTTCAACTTATAACGCGGAGTGAAAGCCTAATTTATTCTCCTACTGACCTTATAGGCAAAAAGATTGCAATTGCGAATTTCGGTACTGATGAATTTCGCTCTTTTTGGGTGTTGGTAGATCATTATGATCTGCCAATAAATGGGATTTTATGGAAAACAATGCCATTTGAACATGCTACAAAAGCCCTGTTATCGGGACAGGTCGATGCTGTTTTTACCGTGCGTTCAATTCGTGATCGAATCTTGTTAAACTTGTTTGAGGACGCAGAATTAAAAAAACTTCCCCTTAGATATATTTCCCTGGATCAGGCAGAAGCAATTTCGATCAAGAGACCATTTCTGCAAGTTGGAAATTTGCCAAAGGGAACTTTTTCCGGTAAAGCGCCTATTCCCAAAAGTCATACAATTACAACTACGGTTCAGCGTGTATTGGTAACGCGTGCTGATCTTGATGATGAGCCAATTCGGAATTTAACCCAAATTTTATTTGAAAACAGGCTGGACCTGATTATCCGTTTTGCACTCGCCTCTGCCATTAAACCGCCAAAAACCGATGAGGGGCTTGCAATTCCGCTTCATCATGGTTCAGAGCAATATTTTAATCGTAACCAACCCTCATTCTTGCATGAGAATGCAGAACCAATAGCTTTGCTGATCACTATTGCCGCAATGTTGTTTTCTGCGCTTTTGGCGCTAAGATCACGACTTGTTTCCACTCAGAAAGATCGTATGGACAGCTATAATTATGTCCTTCTTGATATCGCAGAGAGGGCAAATGATGCATCTGAAATTGAACAAATCAAGGTGCTCAAGAACACATTGTTTAATACACTTGAAAAAGTTGTGCGAGCTTTGGATACTGATGAAGTTACGGAAGAAGGTTTTCAAACTTTTTCTTTTTTATGGGAATCAGTACGTGTTCTGCTTGTTGAGCGGGAAAAAGAGATTGCCAAATAATACCTGAAATTGAAATTTTCAGGTGAATGTTGAATTTTTCCCTTTAGGTTAACAAAAAGTAAACGTAGTATGGTTTCCATGTTTACAATTACTGCCAATACCAGACGTGCAAAGCCAGAGGACGCAGGTGCCATTGCGAAAGTGCATGAGGAATCCTGGAAAAATGCTTATGCAGGTATTGTTCCTTATGCAGCTCTTGCCCGCATGATCAATCGCCGTGATGTAAACTGGTGGGCGAACGCAATTCGCAAATCCACTTTGATTTTGGTTGTCGAAATGGATAATGAAATTGTCGGGTATGTAACCCTTGGTCCAAATCGTGTTAGCACTTTTCCACATGAGGGAGAGATATACGAGATTTATCTTCGTCCTGAATATCAAGGCGTGGGTCTTGGTGCAAAGCTGTTTGCAGACGCAAAGCTTGAGCTAGCGCGCCGCAGTTACAAGGGGGTTGTGGTTTGGGTATTATCGGATAATGATCCGGCTATTTCCTTTTATGAAAATGCAGGCGGACGAGCCATTGCTAATGGGTCTGAGCATTTTGATGATAAAAAACTCATCAAAACAGCCTATGCCTGGGATTGATTTTCTAAGTCAGCATGAATTGAACATCTTGCCTTATTGACTCTTTCCGAAATCAAGGTATGTAACCTCCATCGAAGTTTAGAGATTAGATTTATGTTTGATAACGCCGTTACATCATTATCTTTATCCAACGTGGTAGCATCAGCTTTCCGCGATACTCTTGGTTCGAGCACAACAAAGACAACTTCAAAGACAACGAAGACCATCAAGGTCTGATCGCTTCCGCTTGTGCCCGATACACTCTCCCGGGCAAAACGGGAGGGTGATGACAACGGTGAGAGTGAAGAAAGAAAGTTCCATGGGATATAAAATTGCAATCGTAGGCGCTACTGGCAATGTTGGCAAAGAAATGCTCGACATTTTGAATGAGCGTGGATTTCCGGCAGATACTGTTGTGGCGCTGGCATCGCGTCGCAGTCAGGGTAAAGAAGTGTCTTTTGGCGATAATACTATCAAGGTCAAAGCACTGGATGGCTATGATTTTTCTGACACGGATATTGCATTGATGTCAGCAGGGGGTGATATCTCCAAGGAATGGGCGCCAAAAATTGCTGCTCAAGGATGTGTTGTAATAGATAACTCCTCTGCATACCGTTATGACTCGGACGTTCCGCTGATCGTTCCTGAAGTAAACCCGGATGCGATTGAAGGCTTTGCAAGGAAAAATATTATTGCAAATCCTAACTGCTCAACGGCCCAATTGGTTGTGGCGCTGAAGCCCTTGCATGATAAAGCAAAAATCAAGCGTGTTGTTGTTTCAACTTATCAGTCTGTTTCAGGTGCTGGCAAGGAGGCCATGGAAGAACTTTTCAATCAGACGCGTGCAGTTTTTGTGGCAGATCCGGTTGAGGCAGTGCATTTTCCAAAGCGTATTGCCTTTAACGTAATTCCGCACATTGATGTGTTTATGGAAGATGGCTACACCAAGGAAGAATGGAAAGTAGTTGCAGAAACCAAAAAGATGATGGACAAAAATATCAAGGTAACATGTACAGCCGTACGGGTTCCTGTTTTTGTGGGGCACTCTGAGTCTGTGAACATAGAATTTGAAAACGAGATTTCAGCAAAGGAAGCACGTGAGATTTTACGTGAAGCACCGGGATGCCTTGTTGTTGATAATGCGGATGAAGAAACATATATCACGCCTCTTGAGAGTGCGGGTGAGGATGCCACTTATATCTCTCGTATCCGTGAAGATATTACAGTTGAGAACGGCCTTAATATGTGGGTGGTTTCCGACAACCTTCGCAAGGGCGCTGCTCTTAATACAATTCAAATTGCTGAATTGCTCGTTAATCGCGGTTTGATTAAGCCAAAAAGTCTTGCTGCTTAAGGCTTGTTGGAAATCAGCAAGGCTCTTAAATCATAAAGAGCCTGCTGAGCTTCTCTCGGTGACATATCATCAGGGGAAATTTGTTCGAGCGCTTCAATAATCTTGCTGTCGGATTTTGCAATTTTAGGCTCAACAGCAGCTACCGAGAAAAGTGGAAGATCATCAATTAATGTCTTTGCATTATTAGTACGCTCTGAACTTTCCAGTTGATCCAAAACATCTCTTGCTCGTGCAATGACGGCTTGTGGTAATCCTGCCAGTTTTGCAACCTGAATACCATAAGACCGGTCTGCAGTTCCTGGCACAACTTCATGCAGAAAGACTACATCGCCCTCCCATTCCTTGACTTTCATGGTTACATTGGAAAGTCGTGCAAGTGGTTCTGCCAATGATGTAAGTTCGTGATAATGCGTGGCAAAGAGTGTTCTGCAAAGATTTGCTTCATGCAAATGTTCAATTGCTGCCCAGGCAATGGATAACCCATCAAAGGTTGCTGTACCACGGCCAATCTCATCCAGAATAACAAAGGATTTTACTTCTGCCTGGTTCAGAATTGCTGCGGTTTCGACCATTTCAACCATGAAAGTTGATCGACCGCGTGCCAAATCATCTGCAGCACCCACGCGGCTAAAGAGTCTGTCTACGATGCCAATGTGAGCTTGCTCTGCCGGTACGAAACTGCCCATTTGGGCAAGAATTATGATCAAGGCATTTTGGCGAAGAAAGGTTGATTTACCTCCCATGTTAGGGCCTGTAAGTAACCAGAGTTTGCCGGCATTATCTCCTCCAATGTTACAGTCATTTGCCACAAACGGATTTTGTGTGTCACGTTTTAAAACTTGTTCAACGACAGGATGGCGACCTGCTGTAATTTCAAAGGCGAGGGTATTATCAATCTTTGGACGGCAATATTCACAGGTTTCTGCCAAATAGGCCAAGCCTTGGGCTACATCAAGAACAGCAATGGCATCTGCTGCCTTTGAAATTTGTACTGCTTGTTCAAGCACGCTTGAAACCAGTTTTGAGAAAAGTTCCAACTCAATTTGTTGTGCCTTTCCTGCTGCGTTTGCAATTTTTGTTTCGATTTCTGCCAATTGTGTGGTGGTAAACCTCATGGCATTTGCAAGAGTCTGACGGTGAATGTATTTGGCTTTGCCTCCTTCGCTCATCAAAGCATCTGCATTATTTGCTGTTACTTCGATGAAATAGCCGAGCATGTTATTATGTTTGATCTTAAGCGATTTAATGCCTGTTTCCTCGGCATACTCCAATTGCATACCAGCAATTATGCGGCGACTTTCATCTCGTAATTTTCTTAATTCATCCAGCTCCAAATGGAAACCTTCACGGATAAATCCACCATCCCGGGCTAATAGTGGGAGTTCTTCTGCAAGTGCATTTCTTAATAGCTCCTGAAGTGCGTCAGGTAATGCATCAATTGCTTTACAAGCTGTTGAAAACTCAGAAGGCAATTCGTTTGATTTTGATAATTCCTGAACTATTTGACAGGCGCCATTCATTCCTGAAAGCAGGCTTGCAAGATCACGCGGACCGCCCCGATTGAGTGCAAGTCTGGAAAGAGCTCGCGCCATATCGGGGATTTGCTTGATTGAAGTACGTAAATGGTGAGCTAGCTGCGGTGTGTCAACAAGATAGGAAATCGAGTTTTGTCTTTGTGTGATCAGTTTAATATCAGTCAGTGGGCTCATCATACGTTCAGCCAGTAAGCGGCCACCCGGCCCGCTTACCGTATTGTTGATGGCATTAAAGAGACTTCCCTGTTTTTCACCGGATAGAGTACGCGTCAGTTCGAGATTTGCCCTGGTCGCTGCATCAATAAACATTGTATGGCTAGAATCTTCGCGTGAAGGTGGCATTAAAGCAGGTCGTTCATCAATTTGTGTTTTTTCAACATAGGCAAGCGCCGCGCCAGCTGCAGAAAGTTCGGCTTTTGAGAAACTGCCAAAGCCATCCATTGACTTTACATTGAAGGTTTGTTTCAAGCGCTCTACTGCCATTTGACTGTCAAAGAAAGTTGGACTTTCAATGGTAATGGCTTTTTCATCTATCATGATTTTCTGTTTAATGTCGGGGTCGCTATAAATGCTTTCCGGCATTACCAGTTCGCGAGGTTCTATTCTTGCAAGTGCTGCGCCTAGTTCCTGCAAACTAACCTGGGTTACACGAAAACTGCCCGTTGAAATATCAATCCAGGCAATTGCCATTTCAAAGCTGTTTTCACTTTGTTTGATGCGGGTAAGTGTTGCCAGAAAATTTGAAGCAGATGGATCAAGTAATTTCTCCTCTGTCACAGTACCCGGTGTAACCAGACGAACTACGTCACGTCTGACTATGGATTTTGATCCACGTTTTTTTGCTTCGGCAGGGTCTTCAGTTTGTTCGCAGACTGCGACGCGATGGCCAAGAGCTATTAGTTTTTGCAAATAATCTTCAGCAGCGTGAACTGGCACACCACACATCGGAATGTCTTCGCCTTGGTGTTTGCCACGCTTTGTAAGTGTAATTCCAAGCGCTCGCGATGCGGTTTCCGCGTCATCAAAAAATAACTCGTAAAAGTCACCCATGCGATAAAACAAAAGAGAATCCATATTTACGGATTTGATCTCTATGAATTGTTGCATCATCGGCGTTGGTGCCGTTATCTGTGGTTTGTCGTTTGGTGCTTGGGACAATATGTACCTGGTTAACTGAGTTCAGACGTATGTCACAAGATTCCTGAAAGTTGATGATCACGCAAGAGTTTGTACACTCTTACGCCTGCCATCCACAGATGAGGCGATAAAATTTCAATCAACTTTACGATGTTTGGTTGCTTGCGTACCATAAAACCTAAGATAGCGTGGATTAATATTTTTAACAGGCAAAATAACCGCAATATCAATGGTGCCGAAATCTTCGTCAATAACAACTGTATCAGAAAAAAATGCGCCCAATCTTAGATAGCCTTTTATTAAGGGAGGCAGGTTTCTAATTGCTTTTTTGGGTTCTTTTATCAAATGCGCAAATTGCTTTATTGGAATTGCATTTTTAGCGCTGGGTGTGACTTGCCACTGTGGGTCATTGCTTCCAAGCGTTGATAAAAACCCCAATGCCGGTTCAATTTCTTCTGACGACTTTGCGTAAAATGATGCGCAACCTGTCATGACATCAACCTTGTTTTGGATGGCATAAAACCATGTTCCCTGCCACATTAATTCCATTGTACGCTTGCTACGATATTCTTCCAGGATACAAGATCGACCAAGTTCCATGAAGCGTTTTTCAGGATGCTTTGCGGCAAGGGCTTCCAAATCAAATTCTGATTGAGAGCGAAACTGAAGATGTTTGTCGCAAGCTGATTTTACCAAGAACCTCTGTGTTCCTATGGTTTTAGCGCTTTTTTGATTGTTGTTTTCCAAAACCAGTAGATGATCGCAAATAAGATCATGTTTTTCTTGTTCAAATTGAATGTCTGATTTTGTTTTTTCACGCGCAGAAAATTCTTTGCAAAATACTTCATAGCGAATTCTTTGTGCTTCTTTCAGCTCTAAATCATTTTGGGCAAGCCTTGTAACAAGCGTACCTAACTCGCCAAATATTAGGGAAGATTTACTGGTGGAGTTGTCGTGATTTGGCTGTTTCATAAGCATGAACTCAGTATAGTAATATTTTTAAAAGCAGTCATGTTTGAAGACTAGGTTTTTGATCGTCTCGTTTTTACATTATCAGCTGTACTTAACAGTTTTTCCGGTTCTAATGGCTTCGCCAAGAATCCGGTTGCGCCAAGCTGAAGCGCATTATCTCTGGTATCTGCCTTTTCATCTGCTGTAAGAATGAAAATGGGTATTTGAGAATACGCATTATGCTGCTCAATTTCCCTGATTTCCCTTAATGCATCCAAACCGTCTTTTACAGGCATTTGCAAGTCCATGAAGATTAAATCAAATGCATCATCACCTTTATGTTCTTCCCATAATGAAATTGCTTCAGCGCCATTTTCAGCTCTTGCAATTGAATGTCCTGCTTTTTCCAGAATTGCCCTGGCTAGTCTGGCGTTTATTTCATTGTCCTCGGCGATCAGAATTCTTTTTGGTTGTGTTGTTGCTATCAGCATCGAGGACCAACTTTTTGAACTGGAAATTTCACGGCTGTCACGTTTCACAGGTTCATTGCCCGCAATGAGATTCAGGAGTGAAAGCTTTCTGACGGGCTTGATAAGGTATCCGTTGAACCCTGCCTCCATGTAACCTTCAAGCCTTGATCTGGATTTTGCTTCAAGCAAAATAATGGCTCTTTTATTTGTCTTTTTACAAATTTCCAGGAGTGAAGAAACTTCCGGACTTGAGGTGTCGATTGATTGATCTATCAATATTGTGTCGAAAGTAACAGGTGTAGAATTGATATCACTATTTATTGCTCCATGATCGCTGATGTATGACTTAAGAGACCGGGTTTCATAATAGTTTGTGCCCAAAACCAAAACATTATTATCTTTTAACAGGGATGACTGATTTTCAATTGGCATGTTTTGTTTGGTTTTGACTTCAATCGTAAAATCAAATGTTGAACCTTCTCCAAGCCTGCTTGCCAAATCAATCTTGCCACCCATTTCTTCGATAATGCGTTTTGAGATTGAAAGACCAAGACCTGCGCCGCCATGTTTGCGTGTGCTTTCATTATCTGCCTGGGCAAATTCTTCGAATATTTTGTGTTGGTCCTCAAGAGAAATTCCTGCACCTGTGTCTGATACCTTGAAGTTAAGTATTGTTTTTTGGCTGGATACATTGGGTTCATTTACAGTTACGAGTTGAATATGAACGCCGCCTTGTTCTGTAAACTTTAACGCATTGCCTACAAGATTGATAAGAACTTGCCGCAAACGGCCGGAATCTATTTCAATTAACTCAGGAACCGAGGGTTCAATGTAAGATGAGATTGAAATATCTTTATCGTGAGCTCTGGAGGATAATAATTCGCAGACGTCTTCAACCAATCGTGCGGGCTTTATTGGAGTAGCCTTTAATTCCAGTTTTCCTGCTTCTACAACCGTTATGTCGAGTATATCTTCAATTAGTGTAAGCAAGGCCCTTCCGGAATCATGAACAGCGTCTACATAGGCTTCTTGCTCTGGTGTTAAGGATGTATCTGCCAATAGTCCTGACATGCCCAAAATGCCATTTAATGGTGTTCGCATTTCATGACTAACATTGGCGAGAAACCTAGACTTTGCATGGTTGGCTGCTTCAGAATTTTGACTGGCTTGTCTTAGTTCCAGTTCAATGTTTTTTTGTCGTGTTATATCTCGAATCATTGTGCGTACTGAGGTTTCGCCTGTCGCATCATCCCGAACCGGAAGATCCAGCCATGCAAACCATTTATCGCCTTTTTGGGTTTTGATTTTGACATCCCACATGGCTTCCAGATCGTTTGGCTCAGAGCGTTTTACCTCTTCCAGAAGATCAGGTATAAATGGCTTGTTCAAGAAAGATGTTTGCGATTCACCAAAGGTGGAAATAAATGCCTCATTTACATAAGTCACTAATCCATCAGGAGAGCGGTTCATAATAATGTCGCCAAAAGCTTCAATCAGATCACGGTGTCTTTCTTCACTTTCGTGCAACTCCCAAGTTCTGTTTTGCAGGATTTCAAGCCTTTTCTCCAGTTCTGTTTGTTCAGCAGTATTGGCTTGTTTTAATGCACGTGTTTGAAGCAGATGTGAAATGATGGTTAGCGAAAGTGCAGCTGTAGCCAGAAGCATGAATATTATTTTTGATTGGTCCAATTCCAGTAATATTGGAGCAAATGAAGACAA
>CALFBM010000043.1 GCA_937951645.1 uncultured Rhizobiaceae group bacterium | reverse complement strand
CTAAAACAAGCCTTGTACATCGCCATTTTTGTCCAGCATGATTGCTTCTGCTGACGGGGTTCTTGGCAGGCCTGGCATGGTCATGATCTCACCGCAGATGGCAACGATAAAGCCGGCACCTGCAGATAGACGTACTTCACGTACCGGGAGCGAATGACCGGTTGGGGCACCGCGCAGGTTTGGATCGGTTGAGAACGAATATTGTGTCTTCGCCATGCAAACCGGAAGATGGCCATAACCAGCCTCCTCCCACTGTTTCAACTGATCACGGATTTTCTTGTCCGCAAGCACCGCATCTGCACGGTAGATTTCCCTGGCAATGGTTTCCATCTTCTGGAACAGACCCATGTCATCAGGATAAAGCGGTGCATATTGTGCCGAACCACCATCAATCATCTCAACAACCTTGTTGGCAAGTTCCTCCGTTCCCATCGAGCCATGCGCCCAGTGCTTGCATAAAACAGCCTCTGAACCCTGGGTGGCAACATAAGCCTTGACCGCCTCAACTTCCGCATCCGTGTCTGTCACAAAATGGTTGATCGCAACAACAGCCGGCACACCAAACTTCTTCATGTTGGCAATGTGACGACCAAGATTTGAACACCCTGCATTAACCGCATCAACATTTTCCGCACCAAGATCAGCCTTCGCAACCCCGCCGTTCATCTTCATCGCACGAACCGTTGCAACAATCACAACAGCCTCCGGCGCAAGACCCGCCTTGCGGCATTTGATATTCATGAACTTCTCGGCACCAAGATCAGCACCAAAACCTGCTTCCGTGACAACATAATCAGCAAGCTTGAGCGCTGTTTTGGTCGCAACAACAGAGTTGCAACCATGCGCAATATTGGCAAAGGGGCCGCCATGCACAAATGCCGGATTATTTTCCAGCGTCTGTACAAGGTTCGGCTGCATGGCCTGTTGAAGCAGAACCGTCATTGCACCATCAGCCTTGATGTCACGGGCATAAACGGCAGAGCGGTCTCTTCTGTAGGCAACAATGATATTACCCAAACGCTCTTTCAGATCATCAAGATCAGTGGCAAGGCATAAAATCGCCATCACTTCTGAAGCAACCGTAATATCAAAACCGGCCTCACGCGGGAAGCCGTTGGCAACACCACCAAGAGACGCAGTAATCTGACGCAATGCGCGGTCGTTCATGTCCATCACACGGCGCCAGACAACGCGGCGGATATCAATCTCAAGCTCATTGCCCCAATAAATATGATTGTCAATCATGGCTGACAAAAGATTGTGAGCCGAGGTAATCGCATGAAAGTCACCGGTAAAATGAAGGTTCATCTCTTCCATCGGAACCACTTGTGCATAACCGCCACCAGCAGCTCCCCCCTTCATCCCGAAACAAGGACCCAACGAAGCTTCACGAATACAAATCGCAGCCTTCTTGCCTATCGCATTAAGACCATCACCAAGGCCAACAGTGGTCGTTGTCTTGCCCTCACCAGCAGGCGTTGGGTTAATCGCTGTCACAAGTATAAGCTTGCCATCCTTGTTGCCCTGAACCGACTTGATGAAACCTTCAGAAACCTTCGCCTTGTCATGACCAAAAGGCAAAAGATCTACAGAAGGGATGCCAAGCTTCCCGCCAATCTCAGAAATAGGCTTCTTGTGCGCCCCACGCGCTATCTCAATGTCACTCTTAACGATCATGTAAGTCTCTCCATTTGTCTTATTTATGTTAAAGGAAGAATAATTCCCCGTTCGTAAGATTTCTATTGTGTGTGTTTCACTGAAACAGTAATTGCATGAAGCAGGTCATCTGCTGATGATGTTGCACCCATAAGAATGAAAGAGTTCTCTGTTTCTTTCAAAATAATAACGCCAAGGTGCTCCATATTTGTACGTGCGACAGTACCAATTTCAAAGGCTTTCCCTGATAAATTCAGTGGGCAGATTCTTTCAAGTGCTGCGTAAACACCAGCGCCTGATACCTTGATCATAACCCAAGCATCAGATTGATCAGTGCAGTAAGCATTTTCTTTTAAAGAGGTTTTTAAAATCGTATCAGCCAATCCACCTGGATGATCAAAGAAAGCAAATATCATATCGCTTTGCATACCCAATAGCTGATAACCTTTTTTGGATGTGTTTGAAGAACCAATTTCCGGCCATTCAACACCCAAGTTTTTCTTTATAGCCGTTCGTAATCCGGTTTTAATCCCAAGCGGCTTAGCAATTGAAACCAATGCCTTGCCAACAAGTTCCTTGACTTGGACAGTACCAAAATCATGAGCATAACCAAAAAGTGGTGAAACTGCCTCTAGCGTGAGAGATGACTTAGACACGTAAACGCTCTCCTTCCGGATCGATGAAATGCGGCGAGACAATTTCAACATCTATTGTATGGTCCCGCAAAGGATCTGCAGCGGTTACCGTTTCGCCAATGCGTTGGTTACCACTATTTATAAAGCCAAGACCAATTGAGTATCCAAGATTGGGCGAATAGCAAACAGATGTCATCCAACCTTCATCATTACCCATGGTAGCTTCATTGCCTTTGGCAACGAAATGCGCACCTGCCTTTAATTCGTGCGCTTTATTAACAGGCTTGAAGCCAACAAGATTTAGTCCCTCTGCACGGTTAAGGTATTCTCGTTCAGAAAGTATATTACCAATGCTGTCTTTTTTCTTGGAAACCATTCGGCCCAGACCCAAATCACGTGCTGTGGTTGTTCCACATAATTCATTACCAGCAGCATGACCTTTTTCAATACGCATAACACCAAGTGCTTCTGTGCCGTAAGCCACACAATCAAACTCTTTACCCTCGTTCATTAGTGTCGCCATCATCGAATTTCCATATCGTGTTGGCACTGCAATTTCGTAGGCAAGTTCCCCGGAAAACGAAATACGGAAAAGGCGTGCTGGCGTTCCACCGCAAACGCTTATCTCACCACAAGCCATAAACGGGAAAGCTTCATTGGAAATATCATGCTGTTTGTCGACTATTTTTTGTAGAAGCTTTCGGGCATTTGGACCCGCCACCGCAAATTGAGCCCATTGTTCTGTAGTTGAAATTAAACTTACGTCCATTTCTGGCCACAGACATTGGCGGCAAAATTCCATATGGCGATAGACGTTAACTGCATTTGCAGTCGTGGTTGTAACAACAAAATGTGTTTCACTCATACGTGCCGCAGTGCCATCATCCATTGCGATACCATCTTCACGCAACATCAAACCATAACGAACTTTTCCAACACCAAGTTTACCAAAAGCGTTTGCATAGACTTTATTGAGAAACTCGGCAGCATCACGCCCCTGAACATCAATTTTACCAAGAGTTGTCACATCACAAACACCGACTGAATTTCGAGTGGCCAAAACCTCTCGATCGACACTTTCGCGCCAATGCGTTTCATTAGCCTTTGGATACCATTGAGCTCTTAACCAATTTCCGACTTCAACAAAAACTGCGCCATTTTCCTTTGCCCATTTATGGCTGGGCGTCTTGCGAGTTGGTCTAAACTCTTTACCACGAGAACGCCCGGCAAAAGCCCCAATTGGAACTGGCGTATAAGGGGGACGGAACATTGTTGTTCCCGTTTCCGCAATAGATTTGTTAGAAGCTTCTGCCATAACAGCAAGACCTAGCATGTTGGAAGTTTTGCCCTGATCTGTTGCCATGCCAAGTGTCGTATAACGTTTTAAATGTTCAACAGAGCGAAAACCTTCCAGATGCGATTGCTTTACGTCTTTTGCAGTAACGTCATTTTGCAAATCAATCCAGGCCCGATTTTTACTTTCAGCTACATGCCAGAAAAGTGCGCTGCTTGATGCCTCGTCTTCAGCTTTGGGTAAAGGCTTATTGATTACTTTAATACCTAGATCACCCAACAAACCATGTGTTACGTCACGGCCGCTTTTTAACCCGCTTGCAAGTGTCATGGAACCGTTTGCGGCACCCGCCACAACCATGCCTGTTGGTAGTGTTCCACCTGGAACAAAACTTGCAATATCAGCGTTCCATTCAGGTTTACCACGTTGATGGCACGTAAGATGTACATTTGAACTCCAGCCACCACTTACCGCCAGACAATCAACCTCAAGCGTTTCACCATTTGACAGTGTAATTGATGAAAGCGCATGTCGTCCTTTTGTGTCGACTACATTTGTTGCTTTATAAGTTTTTATCCCCTCAGGCGTAGTCATAGTAACGTCATCACGCGTGTCGATGATTGCCACAATATCAATGCCTTTATCTGATAAATCATTGGCTGTGCGCCACCCATCATCATTATTGGTATAAATTGCGACTTTTTTACCAACACCCACATCAAACCGATTTGCGTAAGCACGAACAGCACCCGCCATCATGATTCCTGGACGATCATTATTACCAAATGCAATTGAGCGCTCAGTTGCACCTGCTGCAAGTACAGAACACTTTGAATAAATCCGCCAGAGAACCTGACGCGGCTTACCATTGCCGGATTTCTGATGGTCAGTTTTTCTCTCAAGCGCACCGAAGATACCATGATCATAAGCGCCGTAAATTGTTGTTCTTGGCATAATACGGACGTTAGGCATGGAAGATAATTCTGCAACAGCCCTTACTGCCCACTCAGAGGAACTTACTCCACCGATTTCCATTTGTTCCATATGAAGCCGGCCACCAAGCAAGAAATCTTCATCTGCGACAATGACAGATGCACCGGCACGACCTGCTGTCAATGCTGCAATCAAGCCAGAGGGACCGGAACCGATTACCAATATATCACAATGCAGGAAACCTTTATCGTAACTATCAGGATCTTCTTGCCCGGACAAGGCTCCAAGACCTGCAGCATTGCGAATGATCGGCTCGTAAAGCTTTTCCCAAAATGCAGCAGGCCACATAAATGTCTTGTAGTAAAAACCAGCGGAAAGAAATGGCGACAACAGATCATTGAATGCAAGTAAATCATTTTTCAAAGAACCCATATGGTTCTGGCTATGCGCCTCAAGACCCTCATAAAGCTCAATAGTCGTTGCACGGGTATTTGGTTCCGTGCGTGCACCAGAATTAAGCGTGACAAGTGCATTTGGCTCCTCTGAGCCACATGAAAAAACTCCACGTGGCCGATGGTATTTAAAGGAACGCCCAATCAGTTTAACACCATTTGCAAGAAGAGCAGAAGCAAGTGTGTCGCCTTTATGTCCTTGATATGAAGTACCATTAAAGGAAAAATTTAATGCTTTTTCTTTGCTTATTTTCCCATCAGTAATGCGGTATTCTTGTGCCATTACGATGCCCCTTTGGACTTGCTACGTGCCACATCACGAGCCAATTCAACTTTTGTAATTTCGTGCGTAATTGTATTGCGTGTTACAACTAGCCATGAGCGATCGCCTTGTTCATGAAACCAAAGCTCACGCATTTCTCCTGCAATATTATCACGCAGGTGCATGTAGTCATGAAACTCAATTGCTGCATTTTCAGACTGCCAATCAGGACGATTGAGCATTGAAGCATCGCCCTTATAGACAAACTCTGCAGCATCACGAGGACCAAGTAACGGGTGGTTTATAATCATCTCACTTGCTCCCTAGTGTAAGTTTGGTTGGGCACCCATGCCCTTTTCATCAATCATTTTGCCGGATATAAATCGGTCTAAACGGTATTCTTTTGCGACAGGATGCGGCGCGTTGTTTGCCAAAAGATGGGCATAACAATAACCACTTGCAGGCGTTGCCTTGAAGCCGCCGTAGCACCAACCACCATTAAAATAGAGGCCGTCTATGTGCGTCTTGTCTATGTAGGGTGAACCGTCCATGGACATATCCATAATACCACCCCAGCTGCGTAATAATCTTGCCTTACCAATCATCGGCATAATAGCCATACCGCCTTCACAGACATCTTCTACTACGGGCAAATTACCGCGCTGAGCATAAGAGTTGTAACCATCAATATCACCGCCGAACACAAGACCGCCCTTATCTGATTGACTTACATAAAAATGGCCTGCACCAAATGTAACAACACCTGGAATAACAGGCTTCAAGCCTTCAGAGACAAAAGCCTGCAAAACATGACTTTCAATAGGTAGGCGCATACCTGCCATTGCCATGACATGACCTGATGAACCTGCAACACAAACAGCAACCTTTTTACCCCCAATACGTCCACGTGTTGTTTCGACCCCCAAGCAAATACCATCTTTAATATCAAAGCCAGTTACTTCACAGTTTTGAATAATATCGACACCGTTTTCGTCAGCCCCACGTGCAAAACCCCAGGCAACAGCATCGTGCCTCACAGTACCGCCACGTCGTTGGGCAAGCCCGCCCTTAACCGGGAAGCGGGCATTATCGTAATCCAGAAAAGGAAGCTCTTTACGAATTGCCTCTTCATCCAAAAGCTCGGCATCGGCACCTGCCATTATCATGGCATTACCACGGCGTGCATAAACATCACGCTGATTATCATTGTGAAACAGATTGATAATACCACGTTGCGAAATCATCGCATTGTAGTTGAAATCCTGCTCCAGTCCTTCCCAAAGTTTCATGGAAAGTTCATAAAAATGTTCATTACCCGGAAGCATGTAATTGGAACGCACAATCGTTGTGTTACGCCCAACATTACCGCCACCTATCCAGCCTTTTTCCAAAACTGCAACATTACGAACGCCATGTTTTTTGGAAAGATAATAGGCTGTCGCCAACCCATGACCGCCGCCGCCTATTATGATTACATCATATTCAGCCTTAGGCTCAGGATCACGCCAGGCTGGCTTCCAGGTCTTGTTGCCAGTCAAACCTTGCTTCAAAATTTCCAGGGCAGAATAACGCATCGATACCTCTCAAAATCTCTGACGCATAAAAACGCCCATACATCAGCTTAGACGTAGGTGGAGGATTGCGTTTTTAAAAAAAAGACACTATCTTTCTTTTTATGGACACAAATGAACATAAATTTGGTAAAATACGGCGTGTTGGGCTTTTACTGATTAATAATTTTGCCCTTATGTCTTATGCATCAACTGTGGAACCGATGCGTGCGGCAAACCTGTTAAGCGGACAAGCTTTATATAAAATAGAGCATCTTTGTAGTGGCGATAGTATAGCTACCAGTTCTGGCGGCATTAATTTTGAGGCAACTCTCAAGTTAAAAGATGCGACTAAACTTGATATCCTATTCGTAATCGCTGGCGGCAACCCTTCAATTTTTGAAAACGAAGAAATCTTTGCCACCTTGCGTAAGCTGGCAACTAGAGGCGTCGTGTTGGGTGGTGTATCTGCAGGCCCATATATTCTGGCAACATCTGGAGTAATGAATGACCGCCGGATGACCGTTCATTGGGAGCATGCACCTAGTTTAATCGAACGATTACCTGATCTATTGGTGACACGTTCGTTGTATGTAATGGACAGGGATCGTCTTACATGTGCAGGTGGGACATCTCCTCTTGATATGATGCATGCCCTTATAACCAACCATCATGGAGCGCAGTTTGCCCGCAATGTAAGTGATTGGTTTATGCATACAGAAGTAAGACCAGCGGGAGGACAACAGCGTGCTGGTCTGGTCGAGCGTCATAACACAACCAACGCGTCCGTCATTAAAACAATAGAGGTTATGGAAAATCATCTGGCAGATCCACTATCGCTCAATCAACTAGCCAATTTATGCAATTTATCACCCAGACAATTAAACAGGGTTTTCAAAACTAATATTGGCCTTGGAACCATGCAATTTTATACAGAATTACGACTTAATCAGTCACGAAAATTATGCGAACAATCAACTCTGTCCATTACAGAAATTGCTCTTGCTACAGGATTTTCGAGTACGTCTTATTTTTCTTCAAAATTTAGCAGCCATTTTAAAATCTCACCTAGCGAAGCACGTGCGAGCTAAACTGATTTATATCCGTCAAGCATGCTCAAAAACATAATGCCAAAGATTTATTTCTTCAAAAAACTGCTCATAAAGCTCCGGTAATATCTTACGTGCCTCATGCCTTGCATCACTGTTCATAGCAAGCGCCATGGCTTCTTCATTTTCATAAATAACAGCAAGGACAAGCGGAATCGTTGGACCGTTTGGTTCTTGCTCCAGACCGTAAAGAATACGAACTTCCTGCGAAGGTTGAAACTGTTGCCAGAGAGGGGCTAATTTACGATCGATAAAGTCGCGCATACCTTCTTCACAATCAGGTTTTAAAGTTCCTGCAAAAAAAGCGTATTTGGTGAGCATGGTTATCCACCTCTGTGTTTGAAGCTATCACGGCGGAAAGAATATAGGGCGGCCGGATCAACTGAAACATCCACAACTGCCGGTTTATCACATTGAAGCGCTGCCTCGATTGCAGGTGCCACTTCTGCAAGACGCTCAGCCTTGTATCCTTTTGCTCCATATAGTTCTGCAACCTTGTCGAAAGGCGGGCTGGATATATCAGCACCTATATAGCGACCATTAAAAAAGTCGCGTTGATAAGCTTTTTCCGCTCCCCAACATTGATTGTTCATGACAACAGTTACCGTATTAATATTATGATCCACTGCAGTTGAAAGTTCAGACATTGTCATTCCAAAGCCGCCGTCTCCCATGAGGCTAACAACAGGACGTTCAGGCATTGCACATTTTATACCGAGACCGCACGCAAATGAAAAACCAACAAGCCCAAAATCAAGCGGCGTAAACAAACTCTTGGGTGACCAATAATTCATTGCATCTGTTGCCTGCAAACATAAGGTACCTGCATCCATCGTGATTGCTGCATCCTTCGGTAGAACATCGCGCAATGTTTTAAACAATCCAGAAGGCTGTGTAGGATGAGTTAGAATTGCATCTGCATCACGTGTTGCAAGATATTCTTTTCGTTCTGCCTGAAAGGCCTTGACCCATTCATCAGCTACTGTGCGATTAGTAATCTGCTTTAATGCATCGACCAATTGTAAAGCCAACGTTGGCGCATCGCTCCATATGCCTAATTCAACAGGAAAAAACCGTGCAATCGCTGTTGGCTCCAGATCATTATGAATGATCTTCGCGTCACGATTAATATTATCATAGGTATAAAAAGTGGAATTAAAACCAAGCCTTGT
>CALFBM010000042.1 GCA_937951645.1 uncultured Rhizobiaceae group bacterium | reverse complement strand
GAGTGGGAAAGGGGTTCAAAAAAGCTTTAACCCTTTTAGGCTTGCGTGGCCATCTTTTGCTATGATGATATGATCATGAACCGTAATGCCAAGCGAGGATGCAATTTCATTGATGGTTTTGGTCATCTCAATGTCTGCGCGGGAAGGGGTTGGGTCACCGGAAGGATGGTTATGTACGAGAATAATTGCCGTAGCAGAGAGTTCCAGTGCACGTTTTACAACTTCTCTTGGGTACACCGGGGTATGATCCACGGTTCCTATTTGTTGAATTTCATCCTTGATGAGTTTGTTCTTTTTATCCAAAAACAAGATTCTGAATTGTTCCTTGTCTTCAAAAGCCATTGCGGCGCGACAATAATCAATAACGGATGACCAGGAACCCAATAAGGGTTTTTCCCTTACTTGACCTGATATCAAGGCTTCAGCGGATGCCTTTACAATTTGGAAGTCTGTTATGGTTGCTTGTCCCAAGCCCTTGATTTCGTGGAGTCGCTCAGGTGGCGCGGCCAAGACTTCAGAGAAAGAACCGAAGACACTGATAAGGTGTTTTGCAAGAGGCTTTGTATCTCTACGTGGGATTGATCTGAATAAAAGGAGTTCCAGAAGCTCATATTCTGCAAGTGCGCTAGCGCCACTTTTCATGAATCTGGTTTTTAAGCGGCTACGATGGCCATGTGCATGATTTACAGCAGGATTTGCTTCTTCAAATCCATCCTTATCGTTTTCCATCCACCCCCCAGTGCCCATAATTCAAGCATATGGCGGGAGTGTATATCCCGCAGGAGATTCGGTAAATATCTCGCAGCCATTTTCCGTAACACCAATACTATGCTCAAATTGGGCGGTAAGGGAACGATCTCGCGTCACTGCAGTCCAACCATCATTTAGAACCTTAACACTCGGGCGGCCAAGATTAATCATTGGTTCAATAGTAAAAATCATACCAGGCCTGAGTTCAGTACCCTCACCAGCACGCCCATAATGCAAGATATTAGGGGCATCATGGAAAAGTTTTCCTACACCATGGCCACAAAACTCTCTAACAACAGAGCAACGATGGCTTTCGGCATATTGCTGAATGGCTTCACCAATGTGTCCTGTTGTATTGCCTGGCTTTACAGCCTCTATGCCCAGCATCAACGAGTTATAGGTTACTTCAATTAGGCGTTCTGCTGCCCGCTTTATTTCTCCAACAGCATACATGCGGCTAGAGTCCCCATGCCAGCCATCAACCACGTATGTGACATCGACATTGATGATTTCACCTTCACGCAGTGGTTTGTCATTCGGAATTCCATGACACACTACATGATTAATTGAGGTGCAGCATGATTTTGTAAAGCCGCGATAATTAAGCGTGGCGGCAAATGCATTGTTTTTATTGCCAAACTCCACAACAAAATCATCAATCTGCTGGGTAGTTACACCTGGTTTTATGAAGTGAGAGAGTTCATCCAGACATCTTGCTGTAATCTGAGAAGCTTTCCGCATGCCATCAAAATCCGATTTATTATAAATCTTGATTGCGCCAGTATTTTTAAGTGGTGCTTGTGCTGCTTCAATATAAGCTGTCATTTAAACGCCTTCGTCATACCTTAAATCACTTGATGTTGTTTATCTCAATAATATCCACTGCATCAATCCCCTCAGTTGATACCTTGCAGCGAATGCAAATTGCCTCAACACCTTTTGCAATTGCACGCACATAAGAGTCAAAATAGTTTGGATCAAGATCATGTGCAAATTGGAATTTATCGCCATCACCCCGTTGCACAACATAAAGCATTACGGCTCTATTGCCTTTTTCAACTTCTCTGGCCATTTCATCAAGGTGTTTTGCACCACGCGCAGTAACACTGTCAGGAAACTCATGAAGCCAGGGCGTTCTGACAAAATGTACATTTTTTACTTCAACGTAAGTATCAGGTTTGCTTTCGCTTTGTAGAAGAATGTCTATACGTGAATTCTCACCATATTTCACTTCTGTTTTGAGTGTTTCATAGCCTGAAAGTGCAGGAATCCTACCTGCTTCAATTGCTTCTTTTGCGAGTTTGTTTGGGTGCGATGTATTAATACCTACCATAACGCCATTTACCTCAATGATCTCCAGTGAGTATCTAAGTTTACGTTTTGGGTTTTGACTATCAGAAATCCAGGCTTTGTTATTTTCCTTAGTAAGACCGAGCATCGAACCGGGGTTTGCACAATGAACGGTAATGATTTCCCCAGAAGGCATCTTAACATCGGCAAGGAAACGCTTATAGCGTTTCACAAGCCGTGTTTCGATTAAAGGAGGGGAAAATTTCATCTGGTTTGTCTAGAAAAAACCACCACCACGGTTCCACCAACCCTTTTTCTTCTTTTCGCCGTCTTGTTTTTCATTCGGCATTTCAGAAGATGGATTTGTTTCAGGTTCAGGTTGAGCCTCGACCAGTGTTTCATCTTTTGAGGTTTCTGTCTCAACAGGTTTTTTACGACGTGTGGTTCTGCGCGGTTTTGGAGTGGCCTGTTCTTCAGCCTTTGCTTGTGAAGCGCCTTCTTCAGGAGGTATTTCAACTGCAGTCGTCTCAATATCTGCTTCGACAGATTTTGAAAC
This sequence comes from uncultured Rhizobiaceae group bacterium, assembly GCA_937951645.1. GTDB lineage: Bacteria > Pseudomonadota > Alphaproteobacteria > Rhizobiales > Rhizobiaceae > JAALLB01. The sequence continues at coordinate 22,889 of CALFBM010000042.1, read as the reverse complement.
CGGTGCTTTTCTGCGTGTTGTTGAACGAGATTTTGGTTTCTCTTCCACAGTTTCAGGTTCAACACTTTCCGGCTGAGCAGACGCTTCTATAGTTTCTGAGGAAGTAGCTGCTTCTTCTGCGCTATCTTCGGCGTTACGATGACGTCCACCACGCTTGCCTCTGCGGCGTTTTTTGCGCGGTTGATCATTATCTTCATCATTTGAAATATTTTCTACTTCGGTATTTGTTTCTTCTGATGCTGCCTGGTTTTCATCATCGCGATTCTTGCGGCGGCCACGGCCACGCTTTCTTCCGCGATTATTTTTTTCACCATTTGCGTCAACATCACTTGTTTCATCATTTTCAGAAGATGTATTTTGATACCCAACTGCATTTGATGTCACATCGCCATTTGCCAGCTCGCCTTTTTCAATCGCGAACTCCTGGCCCTTAACATCTGCACTTCCTTCTATGAGGACACTTAAACCATAACGGTTTTCGAGTTCAAGCAATGCAGCACGTTTGTGGTTTAACAAATGAATTGCAATTGCGGGAGTTGTTTTAATGACTGCATCATAGCGATTATGTCTTGATACATGTTCTTCAATTGCACGGAATACATGTAATGCAATTGCTGAATCTGAGCGTACATGTCCTGTACCGCTACACAATGAACAAACGTCCATTGTACTTTCAAGAACACTTGCTCTCATGCGCTGACGTGACATCTCCATAAGGCCGAAGTGCGAAATTCTGCCAACTTGAATACGAGCACGATCGTTCTTTAGTGAATCTTTTAGCTTTTTCTCAACAGCACGATTATTGCGCTTTTCTTCCATATCAATGAAGTCAATTACAATCAAACCCGCAAGGTCGCGGAGGCGTAGTTGACGCGCGACTTCTGCTGCTGCTTCAAGGTTTGTTTGAAGCGCTGTATTTTCAATTGAGTGTTCTCTAGTAGATCTGCCGGAGTTTACGTCAACCGCCACAAGAGCTTCTGTTTGGTCAATAATGAGGTAACCACCAGATTTAAGGGTTACTTGTGGCGTAACCATTTTATCCAGTTGTGTTTCAACACCAAACTTTGCAAAAATTGCCTGCTTGTCGCGGTGTAATTTAACTTTATTTCCAGCGCCAGGCATAAGCATTTTCATGAAATCCTTGGCTTCCTGGAAGCCATTTTCACCAGCAACCACAACTTCGCCTGTGTCTTTATCATATAGATCACGGATGGAGCGCTTGATCAGACTGCCTTCTTCATAAACCAAACAAGGTGCCGAAGATGATAGCGTCAGGTTTCTGACTTGCTCCCATAGGCGCATTAGATAATCAAAATCACGTTCAATTTCCGGATTGGTACGCGATGCTCCAGCAGTGCGTAAAATAACACCCATGCCTTGCGGAACTTCAAGACCAGCCGCAACTGCTTTTAAACGTTTACGGTCTGCTGAATTAGTGATTTTACGAGAGATACCACCACCGCGAGCCGTATTTGGCATCAATACAGAGTAGCGACCGGCGAGTGAAAGATAAGTCGTAAGAGCAGCGCCCTTGTTGCCGCGTTCTTCTTTTACAACTTGAACAAGCAAGACCTGGCGACGCTTAATTACTTCCTGGATTTTATAATGACGTCTTTGACGGCGAGGTGGAACAGGAACTTCTTCGAGTGCATCTTCCTGACCAACAGATTCAATTCCTTCTTCCAAATCTGAATTTCCATCAGAATTATCTTCTGCAATATCGTCTGTTTCAGTAGCTTCTTCTATTGCAGCTTCTTTTTTCTTGCGGGAATTGCGGCGCGGCGCACGCTTTTTAGGTTTTGCTTCTTCCTCTGTCGATGTCTCTTCGGTATCCTCAGAAGAAGTTTCGGGTGTTTCTTCTTTGCTCTTGGCTGTTTTTCTGGGAGCTGCTTTTTTTCTTGTAGAGCGGCGCTTTGGCTTTTCTTCAGCTACAGGTTCGTCATCTGATGGAGTCTCGTTGTTTTCAGGTTCGTCTGAATCCTCTGGCAATGGCTCAGAAATTGAATCCATTTCAACCATGGCTGCCATTGTTGTTGGGCTACCATCATCATCGTTGCTGTCTTCCCCAGAAGATGCGGCAGACACTGGTGCCTTATTGCGGCGGGTAGTTCGGCGCTTTGGTTTTTCCTCTGTTTCAGCTTTAGTCTCGGGTTTTTCAACGGCAGCTTTTTCTGCTGGGGTTTCTTCAGGCGTATCTTCTTTTTTAGCTACAGGTGCTTTCTTGCGTCGTGTGGAACGGCGTTTTGGCTTTTCTTCTTCTTCTTTGATTTCTTCTTTAGCTTCTACTTTTTCAGCTTTTACAGGTGTTTCATCGCTGGCCTGCGTTAAAGACTCGTCTGTAGTTGCGTCAGAATCGTGATTTTCTTCTGAACTTTCTTCTGTAGATTTTGCTTTACGTGAGCGACGACGACGCGACTTTTTCTTTGGTGCTTCATTTCCATTTTCGTCATCATCATCTGAAATAACCTCGATAATATTATCGTTATCTTCAGCATCTTCAGCTTCGCGTGATGCGCGGGCATCTTCTGCTTCGGCTTCCAGCAATGCCTGACGATCCGCTACCGGGATCTGGTAGTAGTCCGGGTGAATTTCAGAAAAAGCAAGGAAACCATGGCGATTGCCGCCATAATCAACAAATGCAGCCTGAAGTGAAGGTTCTACCCTTGTCACTTTTGCCAGATATATGTTGCCTCTTAGCTGTTTTTTCTCCTGCGATTCAAAATCGAACTCTTCAATTCTGTTACCACGCACCACCGCTACCCGGGTTTCTTCCGGGTGGGATGCGTCTATTAGCATCTTGTTTGACATGTATTCTGATCTCCGCAGATTTTTTCTCCGGAACAAACAACAATGATTGAAGGAAGCTTGTCAGGCTATCCATAAAACTCTGGCATCGATTACGAAGCCGCTGATTGAAACGATAAAAATCTGGTAATGAATGATGGAATGAAGCCGTCTTAAAAGATTTTACTGCCCGAGATGAGAGTTCGTAAGAACTGTCTCCGCCCGTTTGTAAATCTTTCTTGATGTTTGCCACGTTCTTCTTCCGCATCTGTTTAATCGGGGCTGGTTGTTACTACCAGCCAGTGAAGCGCATAATAGGGGGTTTTTTCCTATACAAACCACGCCTTTAACGCTGTATTAGAGCCGTTTGAGAGTTTTTGTCGTCAAACCGCACGAATCTTTTTTATCAAATACCTAAAAGCCCCGCAGGTAGGTATTCTGATCTAATATAAATCATCCTGGGAAGTTTTTATTGATCAGTATTGATGACTCAATAGATAAGCAATGTTTTGCTTTACCACAAGCAAATTCGTTATCACGCAGCTTATAATTGTTTTTCCATGCAATTTTCATATTGTTTTGGTAAAAGAAAAAATGCGCATGATTCATACTCTTTCCAGTATTCTTATTGTTCTTTTAGTTCTTGTTGCACCAGTCCAGGCACAAGAACAGACAAACAATATGCCAATTGCGTTTTCAGGCAATATTGCCGGCGACACCGCAAGCACCAGGTTCTTTCTGGACTTTGATCAAAACCTTTCTGTGCAGACATTTTACATGGACAAGCCCAATCGGATTGTTATCGACCTTGATGAGACTGTTTTTAATCTTGGTGAAGCTAATAAACTTGAACCACGTGGTTTAATTTCAGCAATTCAATTTGGCAGAATTTCCAAAGGTCGTTCCAGAATTGTTCTAACGCTTACGGCTCCTGTGGAAATTATAAAGGCATCTTTGAAAAAGAGATTGGATGAGGAGAGTTTCAGATTTCTACTGGACCTTGATTCTACGGATGGCGAGACTTTTGCAAATTTATTGCAACAACAGCAATTGACCCTTGGTTCCAGTGGAAATGTGGCTCCCAAGGGTGATCGTGTCATATCTACCAAAAAGAAAGATGGTCGCTTCACAATTGTTATTGATCCGGGTCACGGCGGTATTGATGGTGGGGCCGTGGGACGCAATGGTGCCCAGGAAAAAGACATCGTTTTCAGGTTTGCAAAGATTGTAAAAGCAATGTTGGTTAGTGCAGGGCCGTTTGATGTGTTGATGACGCGTGAAGAAGATAAGTTTATGTCTCTTCGTGAAAGACTGGATTTTAGTCGCCGTGCCAAAGCTGACTTATTTATTTCAATTCACGCGGATTCGCTTCGGCAAAAATTTGTCCGTGGCTCAACAATTTACACCCTGTCCAAAAAAGCCTCGGACAAGTTATCAGAAAGGTTGGCAGAAACAGAAAACAGTGCTGATCTTGTTGGAGGGCTTGCAGTAGAAGAGGAAGTTGAAGCTGTTGCCGATATTCTAGTTGATTTAACTACGAGTGAAACGAAACGATTTTCCAGACGGTTTTCCAGCCTTCTTGTTGAAAATCTGGATGCAGAGATCAGGCTTATAAAGAATCCGCAAAGATCAGCTGCTTTTGGTGTTTTAAAAGCACCTGAGGTGCCAAGCGTATTAATCGAACTTGGTTATCTTTCAAATAAGGAAGATGAACAATTACTGCAGAGTAAAGAATGGCAAACCAAAGCCGGAAAAGCGATTTCGAGTGCTGTATCTGAATTTTTTGAACCCAGAATTCAGTAGATAACAGGCCAGGTTGCAAATCTGCAACAGGGTAAATTTTTGGTATTTAAATGGATATAAATCTTTAAAAATATGCTATCCATAAGCTGGCTATCATATTATCCCCGTAATTTACGGACACTCAGTTGATTAAATAGTAATGTACTGTAGTAAATTTATATGGTGAAATTGCCGTAAGATATTGTTTATATGGAATAAAAAATAAATGCTTTTGAGAATCTTTGGATACTTGTTTGGTATGGGGATGCTTCTGGCGATTCTCGTTGTGGCAGGAGTAGCCTGGTATTTGACAGATATGTCAAAAGATTTGCCGGACTATGAGGTGCTTAATGCTTATGAACCGCCAGTAACCACGCGTATTCATTCAGGCAATGGTTCTTTGATGGCCGAGTATGCTCGCGAGCGCCGTTTATACCTACCAATCCAAGCTATTCCAGATACAATCAAGGCTGCATTTCTTTCTGCAGAGGATAAGAATTTTTATAAACATGGTGGTGTTGATCCATCCGGTATTGCGCGTGCGGTTATAACGAATATAAAAAATTATGGGTCTGGCAGACGCGCTATCGGTGCTTCCACCATTACGCAGCAGGTTGCAAAAAACTTCCTTCTATCAAGCGAACGCTCCATAGATAGAAAAGTCAAGGAAGCGCTGCTTTCCATGCGTATTGAAGCTGCTTACTCCAAAGACAGGATTCTGGAGCTTTATTTAAATGAAATTTATCTGGGTTTAAGCGCTTACGGTGTTGCTGGTGCTTCACTTACGTATTTTAACAAATCAGTCCATGAAGTTGAGTTGCATCAGGCTGCTTATCTTGCTGCCCTGCCCAAAGCACCCAGTAACTATCATCCGTTCCGCGATACAGAAAAAGCGCTAGAGCGTCGTAACTGGGTGTTGGATCGCATGGTTGATAATGGCTACGCGACTCGCAAGGAAGCTGATGAAGCCAAGGCAAAGGGACTGGATGTCAATCCGCGAAGAGGTTCATCATACCTTGCTTCTTCGGAGTATTTTTCTGAAGAGGTCAGACGCGAAGTTGTTGATCGTTATGGTGAGGATGCGCTTTACGAAGGTGGGCTTTCCATCAGAACAACACTTGATCCTGTAATGCAGAGAAAGGCTCGCAAGGCGCTGCATGATGGCTTGATCAAGTTTGATATTCAACGCGGTTTTCGCGGGCCTGTAAATAACCTTGAAGCAGGTGCAGACTGGGGGGAGGCTCTTAAAGATGTCAAAGCACTAAGTGATGTTCCTGAATGGAAAGTTGCTATTGTTCTTGGTGTTGACAAGGCGTCTGCAACCATTGGTATTCAACCGGGCAAGCAAGCATCTGGCAAACTCAAAGGTGACCGCCGTGTTGCAAATATAGAATTAAAAGACATGAAGTGGGCGCTTCGTGTACGCATTGGTGAAGACCGCCGTACGGCCAAAGGTGTAGACGAGGTTTTGAAAGTTGGTGACATTATTTATGTTGAGCCGCTTGGAGAAGACCAGGCCACAACAAAAAGCTTTAGATTGCGACAGAAACCAAAAGTATCCGGTGCTATTGTTGCAATGGATCCGCATACAGGCCGGGTTCTGGCAATGGCAGGTGGATTTTCATTCGCAGATTCACAATTCAACCGGGCAACGCAGGCTTATCGTCAACCTGGTTCGTCCTTTAAGCCTTTTGTTTATGCAGCAGCTTTGGACAATGGTTATACGCCATCTTCTGTAGTGCTGGATGGGCCAATCAAGGTTGATCAGGGTGGCAGTTTGGGGATTTGGGAACCTAAAAATTACGGTGGCAAGTTTGCTGGTCCGTCAACCTTGCGTCTTGGTATTGAAAGATCACGAAACCTTATGACGGTTCGATTGGCAAAAGACATGGGTATGCCTTTGGTTGCCCAATATGCTGAGCGTTTTGGTGTCTATGACAAGATGTTGCCTGTTCTATCAATGTCTTTGGGGTCTGGTGAAACAACTGTCATGAGAATGGCTGCTGCCTATTCAGTTTTGGCAAATGGCGGCAAGGCTATTAAACCTTCTTTGATTGACCGTATTCAAGATCGGTATGGTAAAACCATTTTCAAGCATGAACAACGAGTATGTAATGATTGTAATGCCGAGTCTTGGAATGACCAGCAGGAACCAGTGCTTGAAGATGACCGCGAGCAAGTGCTTGACCCCATGACTGCTTATCAAATGACTTCCATGATGGAAGGGGTTGTTACAAGAGGGACGGCACCAGTTGTCAAAGAGCTTGGTGTTCCTGTTGCTGGTAAAACGGGCACAACTAACGAAGAAAAAGATGCCTGGTTTGTTGGTTATACGCCTGATTTGGTGACGGGCGTTTACATCGGATTTGACAATCCACAACCGATGGGTAAAGGCAACACAGGCGGTGGTCTTGCAGCACCTATTTTTACTAGCTTCATGAAAGATGCTCTTGACGGTAAAGCCAAGGTTGATTTTCGTGTTCCACGTGGCATCAAACTGATCCCGATTAATCGCAAAACAGGTCTTCTTGCAAAAGCTGATGGTAATGGCGTGATTATGGAAGCCTTTAAACCTGGTACAGCACCACCTGATCGCTATTCGGTTATTGGTTTTGAGGGAGGTGCTCTTTCAAATGCTATCAAACAAGGTGTTTCACCTTCTGCTGAAAGAGCGGTTATTGGTGGTACTGGCGGTCTTTATTAGGTTTTTATGTGACGTTTTGAGCTTAATGCCAAAAAAATCATTATCCAAAAAAAAGTACCTTTTGAATGATTGGACAAATTGCTTTCTCCAGTAAAGGTAATCGTTTGAATGAGAGTAATTGGTGATGGCGGGCCTTTTATTACATTTTGCAAGGGCAAACCTTCAATAATCTGAATGTAGTAAAGGTAGTAAGCCTGTGGTGAAAGCCAGATAAATAACCAAGTAAATATAAGAGCAAGTATGAGCTTGATCGGGAGCTTAAATCTGATAGAAATTTTCCAGAACAACCCTATCGTGATGGCACTCAGGAATAGAGATAATAATACAAGTCCTATTCGGCCCTGAATGGTAAGGTGAAAGAAGGTATCTTCTGAGTACATAAGCTTAATTTAGCATCCAAATAAAAAGATTGCATCCATGACTGAACTTGTAGACACACGCACCGCAGATCCAAAACGTTTTATTCCTGGAAGTAAAGATGACTGGGAAGTTATTATTGGTTTGGAGGTTCATGCGCAAGTCTCTTCGAATGCCAAGCTCTTTTCCGGTGCTTCAACACAATTTGGTTCCGAGCCTAATAGTAATGTTTCGTTGGTTGATGCTGCAATGCCTGGCATGCTGCCTGTGATTAATGAAGAATGTGTGGCTCAAGCCATACGTACAGGGCTTGGTTTGAATGCTGCAATTAATTTGCGTTCGGTTTTTGATCGCAAAAATTATTTTTATCCTGATTTGCCGCAAGGTTATCAAATTTCCCAGTTCAAGGATCCGATTGTGGGTGAGGGGACTATCACGATTTCTGTTGGCCCAAACAAAAAGGGTGAATATGAAGACGTAGAAATTGGTGTGGAACGTCTTCATCTTGAGCAGGACGCCGGTAAATCCATGCACGATCAACATCCGACCATGAGCTTTGTAGATTTAAACCGTACGGGTGTTGCGCTTATGGAGATTGTTTCAAAGCCTGATATTCGTTCATCAGATGAGGCAAAGGCCTATGTAACCAAGCTTCGTTCTATTCTGCGTTATCTTGGAACGTGTGATGGCAATATGTCTGAAGGTTCCATGAGGGCTGATGTAAATGTATCCGTGCGCCGTCCGGGTGAAGGGTTTGGCACGCGTTGTGAAATCAAGAATATGAATTCCATTCGTTTTATTGGTCAGGCGATTGAGTATGAAGCACGTCGTCAAATTGCTATCATTGAAGATGGTGGTACGATTGACCAAGAGACCAGACTTTATGATCCTCTCAAAGGAGAGACACGTTCCATGCGTTCCAAGGAAGATGCGCATGATTATCGTTATTTTCCGGATCCTGACTTGTTGCCACTTGAATTTAGTCAGGCATATGTTGATAACCTTAAATCTGACTTGCCAGAATTGCCCGATGCAAAGAAGGCTCGTTTTGTCTATGATCTGGGACTTTCACCTTATGATGCTTCCGTTTTGGTTGCTGAAAAAGCAAACGCTGATTATTTTGAAAAAGTGGCAGAAGGCCGTGATGGCAAAGTTGCTGCCAACTGGGTAATCAATAATTTACTGGGTAAGTTAAAAGACGCTGATAAGGACATCTCTGAAAGCCCGGTATCACCTGAGCAAATTGGTCGTCTTGTTGATCTGATTAAAGAAGGTACAATTTCTGGCCAGATTGCCAAGGACGTATTTGACATTGTCTGGCAAGAGGGTGGTGATCCTGCTCAAATCGTTGAAGATCGCGGCATGAAACAGGTAACAGATACGGGTGCTATTGAGGCTGCTGTTGATGAAATCATAGCTGCCAATCCCGAGCAAGTTGAAAAAGCCAAAGAGCGTCCACAACTTGCTGGTTGGTTTGTTGGTCAGGTTATGAAATCAACAGGTGGCAAGGCGAACCCTCAAGCGGTGCAGGCACTGGTTAAACAAAAACTGGGCGTTGAGTAATATGGTTCATATTCGTGCAATGAAACCTGCTGATGCTGAAGTTGTCAGTAAATTGTATGAAGAATCCTGGCGCCGTACTTACGGCAATAACTTTGATGCGCAAACGCTTGATACTGAAGTTGCCAAACGTTTTTCTGTTGAAATACAAAAGAGCGAAGCAAATGATCCTGACATTATAACGCTCTTGGCAGAAGATGATGGAACAGTTGTTGGTGCTTCAATGTCCAAAATGGATGACAGGCATCAGGCCTGGATAGATCGACTTCATATATTACCAGGGTATTTTGGTTCCGGACTTGCTAACAATCTAATGCAAGCGACACTAGCCAAACATTCTGGTCTCCAGTCTATTGCCTTGAAGGTTTTGGGTGGCAATGAAAGGGCAATTGCCTTTTATGAAAAGTATGGGTTCACCATTACTGAGACCATTGAAAACGATGCAAATGTTGGTGGTGCCGCAAGTGTTGTCATGAGCCGTACGATATCCAGGAGCTAGTATGTTTTTTGTCCGAACAGCCTCTGAACAAGATCTGGAAAGAGTGCAGGAAATCTTGCGTGAAACGTGGCACGCAACTTATGATGATATTTATGGTGTTGCCAAGGTAAACGAAATTACTGAAAGCTGGCATTCCATGAAACGGCTACGTGATATGCGTCATACACCACAGTCCGAGTTTCTCGTTGCTGATAATGGAACAGTAATTGGCGGGATGGCTTATGCCACCCAAAAAGATAAAACAATCAAACTTCACCAGCTTTATGTCCATCCTGATTTTCATGGTGGAAAGACAGGGCTGCACCTGCTGATTGAAGTAGAGAACTCTTTTATTGATGCTGAGAATGTCAGTCTTGAAGTAGAAGAACAAAACCTGAAGGCTATCAAATTCTATGAGACCTTTGGTTTTAAGAAAGTTGGTGAGACGCAAGACTGTGGAGAAGATGGCTCGGGTATTCCGGCTATTGTTATGGAAAAACCTGTTGTTTATGCTGAAGATTAATCCATAAATAAAAAAAGGCCCTAAAAACTGGAGCCTTTTAAGTTCTTCATAAGAAATGCTTCTTACTTGTAAACTTTCTCTTTTCCAAAATGCTTTGTAAGCATGTAGTAAACTACAGCACGGTATTTGCTGCGGTTTGATTTTCCGTATGTATCCATTACTGAGGCGATTGCTCCATCAAGGTCATCGCTTGCCTTGCAGCCAAGCTTCTTGATCAAGAAGTTGTTCTTTACAGTATCAAGTTCGGCCTGATCGCTACCAGAAACTGTAGATGCATCTGCATTGTAGATTGATGGTCCACAACCAATTGTAACCTTTGTTAAGAGATCCATATCTGCATTCATGCCGCATTTCTCTTTTAGATCAGATGCATATTTTGCAATTAAATCGTCACGCTTCCCCATAGTATTCTCCCTGGGCTAATTTAAATTACTACCAAGGAAACATACAGTGCAAATTACGTAGCGTAAATAAGCAAGTGAGATTTTTATGGTTTTAAATTTATCCTGTGACTTGTTAAATTTTATCACATGAACAATACTTTGGTCTAATATAGTGGTTAGAATCGCTATATTTATGCAAAAATTACACAAATCTCCTTTAAATTCTGATTTTTAGACAGAAAATCAGGGATTTACTTCAAAATGATAGGATCTTCGAATGTCGCATGATGATATCCGCGCAGGCTTTAGTGAAAATGTTGGTAAACTTTTTGACCGGGCTGTGAAGCACATGAATATGTCTGATGGGCTGGTTGAGAAAATCAGGGTTGTAAATTCGACTTATACTGTGCGATTCGGAGTTAAACTTAGAGGTGATATTCACACGTTTACCGGATATAGATCTGTCCACTCAGAACATGCTGAGCCAGTGAAGGGCGGTATTCGTTATGCGTCCAATGTGCACCAGGATGAAGTTGAGGCACTTGCATCCTTGATGACGTATAAATGCGCACTTGTTGAAGTTCCTTTTGGTGGTTCAAAAGGTGGTTTGCGAATTGATCCGCGTGAATGGGATGAGTCCGAATTAGAGCAAATTACCAGACGTTTTGCCTATGAGCTTATTAAACGTGACCTTATTCATCCTTCACAAAATGTTCCGGCACCTGACATGGGAACAGGTGAGCGGGAAATGGCATGGATCGCAGATCAATATCACCGCATGAATACAACGGATATTGATTCGCGTGCCTGTGTAACAGGAAAACCACTTAATGCGGGTGGTATAAGGGGACGCGTTGAAGCAACAGGCCGTGGTGTTCAGTATGCTCTTCGTGATTTTTTCAGATATGAAGAAGACAAGGCGGTTGCAGGTGTAATGGGTAATTTGGGCGACCAGCGTATCATTGTTCAAGGTTTGGGTAATGTAGGATACCATGCTGCCAAGTTTTTGTCAGAAGAAGATGGTTCAAAAATTATTGCTGTTATTGAACGAGATGGTGCAGTTTTTAACAAAGATGGTTTGGATATTGAAGCGCTACACGTTCACATTGCAGCTAATGATGGTGTAAAAGGTTTTGCCGGAGCGCAATATACTGAAAATGGTTCAGAACTTCTCACTGCAGATTGCGAGATCCTTATTCCTGCTGCACTGGAGTCCGTTATCAATCGCGATAATGCAGCAGATGTAAAAGCCAAGGTTATTATTGAAGCTGCCAATGGTCCGATTACTGCAAATGCCGATGAAATTCTTCGTAAAAATGGTGTGGTGATTATTCCTGATCTTTATGCAAATGCGGGAGGGGTAACAGTCTCATATTTTGAGTGGGTCAAAAATCTGAGCCATATTCGTTTTGGGCGTATGCAACGCCGTGAAGAAGAAGCACGTCACAGCATGTTGATTAATGAAATTGAAGGCGCTACGGGTAAGAAACTCAGCGAGAAATTCAAGGAAAGCTATATCAAAGGTGCTGATGAATTGACACTTGTTCGTTCTGGTCTTGATGACACAATGCGCGGTGCATATGGTGATATGCGCAAGATATGGCACGAACACCGTAAAAATGACAAGGATTTCGATTTACGCACAGCTGCCTATATGATTGCAATTGGGCGCGTTGCCGACAGTTATAAATCACTTGGTCTTTAAGGTGTGATTATTAAACTTTTTCAGGCTTTTTGTTGGCTTTCAGGTACTGGACATTTTGTCTTTGTAAAGCCATAAGAGGCCTAGTATTTTTCTTTGAGAGATTGTTGCGAACATGAAAACGCTCAAGCAAGTTTTTACGTGGTGGAATGGTTCGACCATTAATACCCGCTTTCACATTTGGCGCACCTCAGTACGCGTGGGCGAAGACGAGTTTGGTAATGTTTATTACGAGAGTAAAAAAGGGAAACGCTATATTCAATATGCCGATTTGGCAGAAGCAAGCGTTATTCCTTCTGGCTGGCATGGCTGGATGCATTATCGTACTGATACGCCTCCATCGCAAGAAGAATACAAATCACGTGATTGGCAAAAATCGCACCTGGAAAATCAAACAGGTACAGCTGGTGCGTATTTCCCCAAAGGCTCGCTTAATAATCCGGAAGAACGCCCGCGCTCTGATGGTGATTACGAAGCCTGGTCTCCATAACTCCTTCTAAAGGTTCTTATATGATAATTGGCAAAGCGCAGATTAAAAAAGGTCTGCGAGTTTATGCTATTGGTGATATTCATGGTTGCGTTAATGAGCTTCGCAAGATGATTGCAAACATTGATGCTGAGCAAGAACGATCAGCAAGTAAATACAAGATTGTTTTTCTGGGTGATTATGTAGATAGGGGGCCTGCTAATCGTGATGTGATAGATTATCTGATTGAGTTAAAAAACTCGAACAGAGATACTGTCTTCTTGCGTGGTAATCATGATCAAAAAGTCTTGCTGTTTCTCAAGGAACCAAAGAGAACAGGTAAGGACTTTCTAAAGTGGGGTGGTGATGCCACACTTCACGATTATGGTATTGATGTCAACGATTATGATACATTAAAAGATGTTGCAGCGGCCTTTGCAAAAAAACTTCCAAAAGCGCATAAGGATTTCCTCAAAAACCTGGAATACAGTTTCTGTGTTAATGATTATTTCTTTTGCCATGCTGGTGTAAGGCCGGGTATTGCGCTTAAGGAACAAACCAAACATGATTTATGTTGGATTAGGGCAGATTTTCTTGACCATGAAGAGCCATTTGAAAAAGTTATTATCCATGGACATACGATTGTTGACGAGCCTGAAGTTAAATCCAACCGTATCAATGTTGATACCTGTTGTTATGGAACTGGAAGGCTGACAGCAGTGGTTCTGGAAGGTAATACACATCAGTTTCTTCAAACCTGATTAGCGTTCCAACCATTCTTTGGCAGTGTTTTCTTGCCAGCCTGTTCTGTGCAGCTCTGGTGTATCATCATCATACGCCGGGTATCCAATGCAAAGATAAGCTGTTAACTGCCAGGAGCGATCAACTTTCAAGGTTTCATTGAGTTTTTGGGCATTTAATATTGATATCCAGCCAACACCAACATTTAATGTGCGCGCAATCAACCATAGTTGGTGAATGGCAATCACTGTGGAATAGGTGAGGGTTTCCGGCATGGTTTGCCTGCCAAGACCTCGGCCAGCGCTTGGATTGATATCTGTGAAGATTGCCAGTTGGAGAGGGGCTTCCTTTAAGCCTGCGAGTTTCAATGCTTGGTACTCGTCGCGTTCTGTATCGTTATATTTTAGAGAAGCTGCGGTATTCGCCTTGCCATGATTGGCGATAATTTTTTCTTTTATCTCATCAGATTTTATTCTTACGATACGCCATGGTCTGCTATTACCCACGGATGGAGCAAGTGCAATGGCTTGCATTAGAGTTTCGATACTATCACCAGGCAAAGGATCTGATCTGAAATGGCGAACATCCCGACGCCAACGTAAAAGCTCCAGTATTGATTGCGTGTCAGACTGTGTGAATTTCATGATTTCATCTTAGCTTGTTTCTTTATTCTTATATGTATATTGGAGGATAAAGACTACTCATGAAACGACATGTCTTTTCTATGCCCGAATCCCGTGCTATTGCCTAATTGTATTAAACAAAATTTGAATGCGGCTCGTTTATGAAATTTAATTTATTACAGGTTTCTGCCTTAGGGATAATCACCCTTGCAGCAACGTTTTCTCCCTTGATGGCCGTACAAGGCCAAGAGCAGGGAACGCGAATTGAAAACGCTGTAGCAGAATTTTCCGGCATTGATAAAATTACGGGGCGTATCATTAAATTTGATGTTTATATTGGTGAAACTGTGCAATTTGGCGCTCTCCAGGTAACGCCGCGTATATGCTATTCACGACCTGTAACCGAAACTCCCAAGACAACCAGTTTTCTTGAAGTGGACGAGATCACACTTGACAGGAAAATTCGCCGTATTTTTACGGGCTGGATGTTTGCCGACAGTCCTGGATTGAATGCTGTTGAACATTCAATTTATGACATTTGGTTAAACGATTGCAAGCAGGAGTCAGACATCGCTCCACCATCTGATAATTGATAGCCTGCCAGGTCAAAATGGCTGTCACCAATCAGGGCTTCTTCAAGTAAATACTGATATTCATTCTTGGGTATTTCCATAACGCCAAACCGTTCAAGATGTGGTGTTGTAAATTGTGTGTCCAAAAGGATAAAACCAGCCTTTTTCATCTGAGCCACCAGATGTGCAAGGGCAATTTTTGAAGCGTCTGTTTTGCGAGAGAACATGCTTTCACCAAAAAATGCCCTGCCAAGACGGACACCATACAACCCACCAACCAGTTCATGGCCATCATAGACTTCAACGCTGTTGGCAAAACCCATTTCGTGTAATTCGCAATAAAGGCTTTTAATGCGGCTGTTTATCCAGGTTTCTTTTCGTGTGTTTGTTGTTTGCGAACATGCTTCTATGACAGCAGGGAAGTTTCTATCCATGAAAACTCTCATGGGTGTATTTCGCATTGTCTTTTTCAGACTTTTGGGAATGTGGAAGTCTGGCAATGGTAATATGCCGCGCATATCCGGCTCTACCCAGAATACACTTGGATCATCAGCTGTTTCTGCCATGGGGAAAATACCGCAGGCATAGGCTCTCAGCAAAACCTGCGGTGTAATTTCAAGAAGTATGTCATCTTCATCTGACATGGTAAAATAATCTAGGCGTTTTGTGCTGCCAGGTATTTTTCCAGCCAGTGAATATCGTAATCACCAGTTTGCATATCATCATTGATAACAAGATCACGGAAGAGCGGGATTGTTGTTTCCACACCTTCAATAACAAATTCATCCAAAGCCCTGCGCAGGCGCATTAAGCACTCTTCGCGCGTTCTTGCATGTACAATCAGTTTCCCGATCAGACTGTCATAGTGAGGCGGAATTTTATAACCCTGGTAAACACCTGAATCGACGCGTACACCTAACCCGCCTGGAGGGTGATAATATGTAATCTCACCAGGGGAAGGTATAAATGTACGTGGGTGTTCTGCATTGATACGACACTCAATTGCATGACCTGTGAGAATAACGTCTTTTTGGGTGACAGACATGCCTTGACCTGCTGCAACACGTAGTTGTTCATTTACAAGATCAATGCGGGTAATCATTTCTGTTACAGGATGTTCAACTTGAAGACGTGTATTCATTTCAATGAAATAGAATTCACCATTCTCATATAAAAACTCAATGGTACCTGCGCCTGAATAACCAAGACCCTGAATAGCCTTTGCACATATCTCGCCAATTTTCTTGCGAGCTGCATCATCAAGGGCAGGAGAAACAGCTTCCTCCCATACTTTTTGGTGCCGTCTTTGTAGCGAACAATCACGTTCCCAAAGATGAATTCCTCCGCCTTTGCCATCGCCCATCACCTGGATTTCAATGTGGCGTGGTTTGCCAAGAAATTTTTCAATGTAAACAGCATCGTCACCAAAAGCTGCACCAGCTTCACTTCTGGTCGTTTGAAGTGCCTGGGCCATCTCTTTTTCGTCGTTGACGACTTTCATGCCGCGACCACCGCCGCCTGAAGCTGCTTTAATGATTACCGGGTATCCAATTTCGGCAGCGATGCGTTGAGCTTCATCGTTTTCACGAACTTCACCATCAGAACCGGGAACAACAGGAATGCCAAGGCGCTTTGCTGTCTTTTTAGCTTCGATTTTATCGCCCATGACGCGAATATGATCTGCAGAAGGACCAATAAATGTAATGTTATGTGCTTCCAGGACATCGGCAAATTTGGCGTTTTCAGATAAAAATCCATAGCCAGGGTGTATTGCATCCGCGCCCGTAATTTCACAAGCAGCCATAATTTCATGGATGTTCAGATAGCTGTCACGAGAGGCCGGGGGGCCGATGCAAACACTTTCATCTGCAAGTTTTACATGCATGGCATTGGCGTCTGCAGTTGAGTGAACGGCAACTGTCTGAATGCCCAGCTCTTTACAGGCACGAAGAATGCGGAGAGCTATTTCGCCACGATTAGCAATGAGAACCTTATTAAACATAGGCTCTTTTCCCTATTCGATCATGAGGAGTTGTTCGCCATATTCCACTGGTTGTCCATCTTCAACCAGTATAGCTGTCACCTTACCGCTCTTTGGTGCTGCGATCTGGTTCATTGTCTTCATTGCTTCAACAATAATGACTGTTTCACCTTCTTTAACGCTATCACCAATTTTGACAAATGTATCAGCGCCTGGTGCAGGTGAGAGATATGCTGTACCAACCATTGGAGATGGTACATTTCCTGCTGCGACGGCAACAGGTGCTGCTGAAACTTCTGCAGGTGCCGCGTTTTGTACAGGTGCAGGTGCGACTTGCGCCACAGGTACATGCGTTTGAACCGGTTCATAAGATGATGTTCTTGAAAGTCGAACGCGGAAATCGTCTTGTTCAACTTCTATCTCGGAAAGATCTGTTTCAGTTAAGAGATTTGCAAGGTCTTTGATAAGCTCTTGATCAATAGTTGTTTTTTTAGCTGCCATAATCTTCGACATGCCCTTTGAAGTAAGTTTTAACAATTTTCACTTTGGTGCTTATACACATAGATTCGGGTAGTGAAAAGGCTTCGGTGATATTGTATTTGAGTGTGTGGACAGTAATATAATTTTATTGGGCCAGGCTCCCGATTCTACTCGCTAATTGATCGTGTCCAACTGCGCCAAAAACGACTTCGTTTCCTACGATGTAGGAAGGTGTTCCCGTGATGCCCAGATCATTTGCCAGGCCATATGTGGCTTGAATTGTTTCGATAATCCGAGGATTATCCATTTCGGTCATAATTTCGATTTGGCTTGCACCCATTTGAATGGCAAGTTGCATAGCCCTGTTGCCATCTTTCTGGCCTGGTAGAGCCAGAAGTTGAGTATGAAATTCAGCATGTTTTTCAGGAACCAGTTTAGAGAAAGCCATGCTAACACGCGTGGCTTCAATAGAAGCTTCACCCAGAACCGGAAATTCTTTTAAAATAAACTTGAGATTCTTGTTTTCCTCCAACAAGCTTTCCATGTCCGACAGCGCTCGTTGGCAAAATCCGCAATTATAATCAAAAAACTCAACAATGGTTATGTTTGCTTCCGGGTTTCCGATTTCAATTTGATAGGGTGCTGAAAAGACCTCATCTCTGCGCGAAGTGATAATTTCATTCTGCGTAGTTGCCAATTCTTTTTGTTGCTTTTTTTCCAGTGCCTGCTGGACTTCCAGAATAAGTTCAGGGTTTTCCAATAAATACTCACGTATAATTTTGCCAACTTCCGACTTGTCCAGAGATTGCTGGGCAAGTGAAGGAATGGTCATTAAACCTGTAAATAACAATACGATTGTAATTCTGGACAATTTGAGTGCTGTCATCATTTGCTTGGTCCATATTCTATAATGTCTTGAAGCTTTAACCACTGAGGTGAGCCTTTTTTAATATTGGGTTGGGCACGAAGTGCAAATTGTTTTGCATCGCGTAAATTGCCTTGAAGAAAACGCGCTTCAGCAGTTGCTGCAAGAGCAAGGTTTTGTTGTCCGCTTGCTCCATATGCTCTTGCTAGATATCCATAACCAGCTGAGGAATATGGGTCGCGGCCAATGCCTTGTTTAAGTGTTTTTATTGCTGCCTTAAGGTTCTTTTTGTTATTTGTTTCAAGCAGGGCATGACCCAGCTGAATTCTTAGTAATCCATTTTGACGTTTATCCAAGGCAACAGCTTTTTTGAATGACTCTGCTGCTTTTGCTGCTTTTCCTGAACGCAAAAGCATTTCGCCTTTCATTTCATGAAAATAAGGATAGCTTGGCATTTTTTTTATGAGCTTGTCGATCATTGGCAAACCACGTCTTGGAACGCCATTTAGAAAATGAGAAATTGCGATGCCATATGTCCCAGGAATGCCATTTAAACGTTTGCCAAATATATTCCGAACAAGTCCGGCTCCACCTGCATAAGCTGCAATTTTCGCGCGGGCAAGATTATGTCTCAGCTGAAGGCTATCGCTATCCTTTTCGTTGTAGCTTGGACTTTTCTCTACTACCGTTTTAAGTAGTGCAATTCTCTCTCTGGGTACCGGGTGGCTTATCGCGTATGGATCTAGTCTACCACTGCTGAACAATGGATTTTTACCCAGTCTGTCGAATGTTTTTAACATACCCCGACCCGATTGGCCCGTTTTGTTAAGCAGAGTAACGCCTGTGCGATCTGCGGTAATTTCCTCTTCTCTTTGGTAAGCAAGCAAACTTCTTTGGGCAACGCCCTGGCTACCAGCTATGATAGCTGCACCACCTTGGGAAGAGCCTGCTGCTGCAGCACCTGCACCTGCCAAAAGGCCTAGCACAGATAGAATTTGTGCTTTTTCCAGACGGTCGCGTAACCTTGTTAAGTGGCCGCCAACAATGTGTCCCGTTTCATGCGCAAAAACACCAATGATTTCATTAGGCGTTTCCGCTTGCATGATGGCGCCTGTGTTGATGAACATTCTTGTGCCGGTAACAAAGGCATTGAATTCGTTTTTATTGAGAAGAAAAACCTCAACGCCACGTTGCCTTAAACCAGCAGCCTTGAAAATAGGGACTGTATAATCTTGTATCAGTCCTTCAATTTCCGCGTCTCTCACAAGTGGCAAGCTGCGTTGTGCTTGTGCACTTGTAATGAATGGATTGATTACAAACGCCAATACAGCAAAGATGAGCAGTGAAAATTTTGTCATTTTATTCTTTTTGACATTTAAGCGCCTGATATCCACGGATTTGAATTTCAACAAGAGTCTTGCCTTTTTCTCATTACATTCAGAGATTAAGCCTTTGCCCCGAAAGGTGTTCATTTTGGGGCTCGGAATCGTTTAAATCTCCACTATCTGCTCATTTGATACAAGTGTTTTATGAAAAGGCGAATTCAATTTTTTGACAGTTTTTATGACAACATGAAAAATACCGTTCATGTTAACAGTTAATTGTCTGCAACAGTTTTGCTATTTCACTCATTGTCCGTTATGAAACAAAAAAATAAGAGGGGCGAATATATGAAGGGTTTGGGCTTTGGGCTGGAGCGTATCGGCGTTGCTGCATTAAGACATCCTTTGGTTTTTTCAATTTTGCTGGTGGTTGCTACAGCAATTGCGGCAACTTATATTCCTTCTGTTAAATTTAATGGTAATGTAATTTCTGTTGTTCCGCAGCAATCTGTAAATTACCGGAATTATGACAAGCAAAAACGGGATTTCAGGAATTTCTCCCGTGATGTAGCTGTTATTATCAAATCGCCACGTATCAACACAGCTTCTGGTCTTGAAGATTTACGGTTCATGCAGCTTGAATTGGCGATTACTGATGGCATTTCGAGTGCTGTCTCTCTCTTTTCCATTCCTGATCCAGATCCGGCAACAGGTGAATTGCGTCAGTTTTTTCCAAACCAGATTAAAGATGATGCAGAAGCTGAGGCACTTCTGGCGCGTCTAACAAGTGATTATCCTCAAGCATCCAGTCTTATATCGGAAGACCAGAATACCATATTATTACTGGTTGCATTGGATTTGGGTATCAATGCCGGAAATGATGCAAAAGCTTTTGAAGCTTTTGCAAATCTAAAGAAATCAGTTGAAGAGAGCGCTCCAAAAGATTTTGAACTGTATTATTCCGGTCTTACTCCCATTGGTATTACAATTCTTGATACGTTGATTAACGATCAGGTTCGTCTGACGTTGCTTGGATTGGCATTTGGCGCACTAATTGCCATGTTGTTCTTTCGGAGCATGATTGCTGCATTTGTGTGTGCCGTTCCGCCTATGCTTACGGCTATATGGTCCATTGGCATGTTCGGAATTGCGGGTATTCCAATTACATATCTGACTACAATTTTACCAACCCTTGCACTCGTATTGGCTTATGCGGATGGTATCGTGCTTTATCATCGTTGGAATAAACTAAATTCTGATATTTCAGATTCAGAAGAAGTTGACCGAAGAGCCAATTTAAAGGAAGCCGTTCTTAAAATTGGTCCAGCTTCCGCTTTAACCTCTCTTACAACTGCATTTGCGATTTCGTCATTTGCATTATCTTCCAGTGAAGCGCTGGTGGAGTTTGCCTGGATCGGTGTCATTTTAGTGATTTTTGCATTTCTGGCTGTGATTGTCGGGGTTCCTGTATTGGGGGTCTGGTTATTGAAAATCGGATTGATCAAGCAACATGGCCAAAAGGAAAGCAGTTTCTCATTAGGAAACTTTTCTCGCAAAATTTATGAGTCTAATCCAATTGCAATCAGTCTTGCGGCTTTAGTCAGTGTGATTGCCCTGTTTTATGTACATTTAGCCCTTCAACCTGATTATCGCATTACGGATTATTTGCCATCTGACTCTCAATCCCTGAAAGCCGAAAAAATCTCAAATGAGATTTTTGGAGGCCGATCCCTTATCTTCTTTTCTGTGCCTGTAGTAGAAGACGGCGCCATGTCATCTCAAGCTAACAGAAAGCGATTGGGCGAAGTTACAGACCTGCTGAGTGATAATTTTAAAGCTTCCAAGGTGTTTTCCCTGCATTCGCTTTGGCAAAACTTTGAGGACGATACGATTGCCAAAATTGCTGCTCAACTTGAAACGGCGCCCGAGACAACACGGCAGGGTTATATTTCCAAAGACGGAGACCGGATGCTGGTGTCGCTTCGCACTCCCTCAAGTCAATCCATTACTGAAACAGATTTATTGGTAAAAGAAATAAAACAGTCACTTAAAAAACTGCCATATGCAGAGAAAATAATTATTACTGGATTTCCTGTTTTATTAGCGACTGAGTTTACAACGATAATCAATGATTTGAGAACCAGTCTTATCGTCGCTGTTTTTCTTGGAATTGCCTTAATCGGGCTTGCAACCAGATCCTGGTTTTTTGCAGCCGTTGCAGCAATCCCAAACCTGTTTCCAATTCTTTTAACAGAGCTGATCATCTTTATGCGTGGCGGAAATATAAATGTAACTGAAGTTGTTGCCCTGACACTTGCCTTTGGTATCGCCATTGATAATGCGGTTCATGTTATCAATGTCTATAATAACGAGAGGAACAGTGGCAAAGATGTTCAGGCTGCATTAAGGGATGCTATTTTAGAAGTGGCACCAGCACTTGGAGCCAGCACGTTGATTATCTGCGCCTCAACGGCTGTGATTTTAACCAGTGTCTTGCCAATTCTGCCGATTATAGGAGAGCTTATCATTGCAATTTTGATTATTGCTCTTATTACAAACCTGACTATTTTACCTGCCAATATTTTGACACTAGGACGTGTCTTTACTTCCAAAAATTCTAATAAACGAGACTTGTAAATTGAAGAAGATAATAACACTAACCATATTTGTGTCGACCATATTGGTTGAGGCTGTAAAGGCGGAAGATACCGCAGAAAAATTCCTCCAGGCACTTAATGGTGAATTTCGTGGTCGGGGTGAGGCGATTATAGAACTTAGTAACCGTCAAGAACGGGTAAGCTGCAAGCTGGACAATGCATTTAATGCAGAACAGCAGGTGCTTAGCATTGAAGGTGTGTGTGCCACAACACAAGGGAAAGCAGAAGTTGAAGGCAAACTTGCAATGGTAGATGGCAAGGTTATTGGCTCATTCCTGTCACCATTTAAAAACTCTGAAATTACACAAGAGGCTAGTGAGTATGACGATGGCAAGCTGATAATTTCAACGTCTTTTGTAAACAAGGATACAGGCAATCTAAGCCGTATGCGTCAGATTGTGGTGAGTGATTCTGATGGCGGGTTCAGTTCAACTTTTCAAAAATTTGACAATAGTTTAGGCGACTACCAAGATACTGGGTATGTTGAGTTTTCTCCTTCTGGAAATTGATCATGACTGATTATCTGAACCCTGAACGTGCGGCATTTAAAACATTTGCTGAAAATAAATCCGAAACTGCCATTCATATGCTTAACCTCATTCAATTGAATGAAACTGCAACCTATGAAGATGGTGCGATCGTTTCAGGTAAAGAAGCTTATTCAGCTTATGGTCGTAGAAGTGGTCCGATTTTTCAAAGGGTAGGTGGCCGTATTATCTGGTCCGGCACTTTTGATAATATACTGATCGGGCCAGCTGATGAAAATTGGGATATAGCGTTTATTGCCGAATATCCAAATTCTGATGCATTTATTGAAATGGTGAAGGATGAAGAATATCAATTGGCGGTAAAACACCGGAATGCTGCTGTTAAAAACTCTCGCTTAATTCGAATGTCACCCAATGAAGT
>CALFBM010000041.1 GCA_937951645.1 uncultured Rhizobiaceae group bacterium | reverse complement strand
GCTTCTCTTGTTTCCAGTTGATTGCCCTTGAGCCATTGGGTCATAAGCCCCACGACTGGTTCTTTGGTTTTTTCTTCCAACTCGGTAGATGTTGCATTCTTGATGCCTGCAAGATTACGTGCTGCTTCAATACAAGCCATTTGCATGCCGAAGCATATGCCGAAATACGGGATCTTGTTTTCACGCGCATAGGTAACGGCCTTGATTTTGCCCTCTGCCCCGCGCTCGCCAAACCCACCTGGAACCAGAATACCATCCACATCGTCCAGATGTTCAGCTGTATCTTCGCCTTCAAAGATTTCAGATTCAATCCATTTCAAATTGACCTTCACTTCATTGGCAATGCCGCCGTGTTGAAGTGCTTCAATCAAGGATTTATAGGCGTCTTTCAGCACTGTGTATTTGCCGACGATGGCAATGGTTACTTCGCCTTCCGGATTATGGATTTTGCGGCTGATTTCTTTCCAAATCTTCATGTTCGGTTTTGGTGCCGGATCAATGCCAAATGCGTCCAGGACTTCCTGGTCTAAACCTTCCTTGTGGTAGGTCATTGGCACATCGTAAATGGATTTTGCATCCAGCGCCTGAATAACAGCGGATGGACGTACATTACAAAACTGCGAAAGCTTGCGACGTTCTTCTGCGGGAATTTCGCGGTCCGCACGTATCAGCAAAATGTCTGGCTGAATACCAATGGAACGCAGCTCTTTGACCGAGTGCTGTGTAGGCTTGGTTTTAAGCTCTCCCGCAGCCCAAATCCACGGCATAAGCGTTAGATGAACATAGATGCACTGCCCGCGCGGCAGATCATTGCCCAACTGCCTGATACTTTCAAAGAACGGAAGCGCTTCAATGTCACCTACGGTGCCGCCAATTTCCACCAGAACAAAATCATAATCATCATTGCCATCCAGCACGAAGTTCTTGATTTCATTGGTAACATGAGGAATGACCTGCACGGTTGCACCCAGATAGTCGCCACGACGTTCCTTGGTGATAATGTCTGAATAGATGCGCCCGGTCGTGATGTTATCTGACTGATTGGCAGGTCGCCCCGTAAAGCGTTCATAGTGGCCAAGATCAAGGTCGGTTTCCGCACCATCGTCCGTCACAAAGCATTCGCCATGTTGATAGGGAGACATCGTCCCCGGATCAACATTCAAATAAGGGTCCAGTTTACGCAGTCTTACCTTGTACCCACGAGCTTGTAACAGCGCACCAAGTGCAGCTGAAGCAAGTCCTTTGCCAAGTGAGGAAACCACGCCTCCAGTAATAAAAACATATCGAGCCATGGGATTAAAGAAATAACGCCTGAATTTAGATTCGGATAGTAAAAAATGCAGCTATCCCAAAAAAAATGCCTCTAAAATAATTTAGAGGCATTTTTATGAAAAATTTGCACCAATTTATTGTGAAGTAGGAACTTGCGGTTCTTGTGTGGCATCATCACCGGAAAGATCACCACCGCCCGGAAGCTGGTCAAGAATACCGCCTTCACCGCCTTGTTGTTCTTGCAATGGCAGATTATCCAGAACCCCACCGCCTTCAACGCCTGAAATAATGCCCAGCGTGATTGAAGTTACAAAAAAGGCTGCTGCCAGAATTGCTGTTGTACGTGTCAGCGCATTTGCAGCACCGCGTGCAGACATGAAGCCACCGCCAGAACCGCCGCCGCCGCCCATACCAAGCGCGCCGCCTTCTGAACGCTGTAAAAGCACAACGATTACAAGTGCAACTACAATCATCAAATGGATTACAATAATTACGGTTTCCATATTTTCCCCGTTTAGCCTGTCTTAGCTATTGATTTCATACTTTGCGCTCTTTTACACGGTTGCACAAAGAGTGCAAACCCTGATTTTCCTATACCATCAGATGGGTGTCAGGATTATGATTACAAGAGTTATATTAATTCATTATATGCTGCACAAATTCCAAGGAAATCAACAGCCTTGAGGCTTGCACCACCTACCAGTGCGCCATCGACATTTGCGATGCCCATGAGTTCAACTGCATTGGATGGTTTTACAGAGCCACCATAAAGCAATCTCATTTTTGCACCCTCATCACCAAATCTGGCTCTCAAGTTCTCACGAATGAATGCGTGTGCTTCTTTTACATCGTCAGATGAAGGAACAAGCCCTGTGCCAATTGCCCAGACAGGCTCGTAAGCCACAACAACTTGCGAAGCTTCTGAATTGTCTGGCATGGAACCATCCAGTTGATCCTTCAAAACGGCAAGCGTTTCACCTGATTTGCGTTGTGCTTCCGTCTCGCCGATACAAACAATGGTCAAAAGCCCTGCCCGCAAACCTGCGTTTGCCTTGGCCTTTACATCTGCATTACTTTCACCATGATCCGTTCTGCGTTCTGAGTGCCCCACGATAACAGCTGTAGCCCCTGCATCCTTTAGCATTTCAGCTGATATATCACCTGTATGCGCGCCTGATGCATTTGCGTGACAATCTTCACCGCCAATTGCGATGCCACTGCCAAGTGCAGTATGCGCAGCAGTTAGAACAAGGGTTGCTGGCGTACAGATCATCATGTCAATTTTGTCTTGAAGTGCAGAATCAAAGCCCTGACCCATTGCACCAATCTCGTTAAGAGAGGTTTTCAGGCCGTTCATTTTCCAGTTTCCAGCGACTAATGGTTTAATATCAGGTGTCATTTCATGCTCTCGGTTGATTTGATTTGTGCCATTTCTAAACTTTAATCATAAAAACGCAATCGTGAGGCTTAAATCATGCACATAAGCTTGAGTAGCAGGCCGCAAGTCGATATATCCAAAAGCAACATGATTTACTGATTTGGACGAAAATACCATGATGAATTTACTAAGAGGCTTTTCCAAAGGCTGGACAGCAAAAATACTTATCGCCTTGCTGATCGGCAGCTTTGCGATTTGGGGTGTTTCCAGCAGTATTTTATTTGGGCCTGCCGGCAATGTTGTTACTGTTGGAGACTCCAACGTCACGGCTCAGGAATATCGCTTTGCCTATGACAATCAGCTTAATCAACTGTCACAACAAGCCGGCCGCAGGTTAACCAGACAGGAAGCCGATATTTTCGGTCTTCGTAATAATGTTCTGGCGCAGGTTACATCTGGCGCCGTACTGGACGAAAATACACGCATCATGGGGCTTGGCCTTTCTGATAAAGCACTCGCGCAGGAAATTGCAAATGATCCAACTTTCCGTGATTTATCGGGAACATTTTCCAGAAATATTCTGCGATCAACACTTCGCCAATATGGTTTGTCAGAAGATGAATATATTCAGGATCGCAAGCGCGTGGCACTTCGCAACCAAATTCTGGAAGGCACCTCGGCCTCGCTTGACATGCCTAAAGTGTTTTCAGATGCCATTGCACTTTTCAGAAATGAAAAGCGCGTGTTTGATTATGTTGCTGTGGGGTCAGAAGTAATGGAAACCAAGCCCGTGCCAACACAGACTGATATTTCGGAATATTATGAGGCAAACAAGGCAAATTACATGGCGCCTGAATATCGCAAACTGACATTGCTGACCTTGCGCGCATCAGACATTGTAAAACCGCAAGACATTACTGATGATGAGATTAGAACAGCTTATGACGCCCAGAAAAAGGGCCTTCGCACTCCCGAAACGCGCCGTGTTGAACAGTTGGTTCTGAAAGACAAGGTTGAAGCAGAAAGTGTTAAGGAAAAACTGGCTTCAGGCACTTCTTTTGAAGATGTAGTCAAAGAGCTTGGTAAAACCATCAAGGATATCGACCTTGGGCTTGTTACCAAAACCGAGTTACCCGATACAAAAGTAAGTGAGGCTGCCTTTAAAGCTGAGCTTAATGTGCCAACAAATATAATTGAGGGCCTTTTTGGGTCTGTTATTGTACGCGTAAGCGAAATTAAAGCTAAGACCACAACTGCCTATAATGAAGTCAAAGACAAAATCCGTGATGAACTTGCCTTGCAAAAAGCAGGTGATGAAGTTTTTAATACGTTTGATGCGGTTGAAGACGAACGCGCTGCTGGCAGCAATTTGGTCGATGCAGCCAAGGCGCTGGATCTAAGAACACGTGTCGTGACAAAAATAGATGCGCAGGGACGTGATGAAAATGGTAACACCATTGCAGACATTCCAATATTACAACAACTGTTACGCGTCGCTTTTGAAAGTCAGCCAGGAGATGATACCAGGGAATTGCCGGTCGGTGATGATGGTTTCCTTTGGTATGAAGTCGAGGATATTACACCACCACGTCAAAAAGAGCTTGAAGAAGTTAAAAGTGACGTTGGCGATGCCTGGGTAACACAAGAAACCAACAAGAAGGTTTTGGAAATAGCAGAAAGCATTGCTGAGCGTATTCGCAAAGGTGAAGACATGAATGCCGTTTTGGCAGATGTTCTTCCCGTAGACTCCATTGGGTCGGCGGTAAAATTTGAAACAAGCGCTGCACTTGCAAGAAATGCACAAGACCCAAAGATTGGTAACAATGCAATTACAGAGGGTTTTGATGCCAAGAAAGGTGACATAAAGATTGCACAAGCAACTGATGGCAACGTTATCGTATTGCGTGTTGCAGAAGTGCAGGAACCTGATGACAAAACCATACCTGCTGAAGGAATTGAACAACTTAATGCCGCGGCATCAGATGATATACTCAATCAGGTTGTTCAGGATATGCAATCCCGTCTTGATGTTACCGTAAATCAAGGCAGCATAGAAGCAGCCTTTAATTCATATGGTGGCGGTGGACATGGCATGTAACTTCCAATAAATGTTGGAAGAAGCAACTTAAGTATCCTTTGGGAGTGACATGCAAGATTTGAAAGAAGCAATTGGCCAGCTTGCTAATGGTCAAAGTTTAAGCCGTGAAGACACAAAAGCTGCTTTCAATATCATCATGTCAGGTGATGCAACAGACGCACAAATTGGCGCTGTACTGATGGGCATGCGTGTTCGTGGTGAAACGGAAGACGAGTTTGCAGGTGCAATTGATGCCTTGCGTGCCGTTATGCTACCGGTGGATGCACCCGTTAATGCCATAGACATTGTGGGAACAGGCGGTGATGCCAAGGGTTCTTATAACATCTCGACCTGCACAGCGATTGTAACAGCCAGCTGCGGTATTCCCGTTGCAAAACATGGTAATCGCTCACTTTCATCCAAATCAGGCGCATCGGATGTTTTAACTGCACTCGGTATAAACATAGAGCTTTCACCAGGCCAGATTAGTGATTGCATTGAAGAGGCAGGGATTGGTTTCATGTTTGCTCCTGCTCACCACTCGGCCATGAGACATGTTGGCCCTGCCCGTGTTGAACTTGCGACCAGAACTATTTTCAACCTGCTTGGTCCGATGTGCAACCCTGCAGGCGTGAAACGCCAGCTCTTGGGTGTTTTTGCGCCACAATGGGTGCTTACAGCTGCAAAGGTTGCACAAAAGCTTGGCTCGGAAAAAATCTGGGTTGTTCACGGTCAGGGCTTTGATGAAGTGACAATAACAGGAACGACACAAGTTGCAGAACTTGCAAATGGTTCAGTAAAAACATTTGAAATAAATCCGTCTGATTTTGGTTTTGATGTTGCAAGTGATAATGATATCGCAGGCGGAGATTCAACTGAAAATGCCAAGGCATTGCGAGATGTTCTCGATGGCAAACCATCGGCTTACCGTAACATGGTCATCATGAATACAGCATGCTCGCTTATGGTAGCTGATAGAGTTTCAACCCTTCAAGAAGGCGCAAGGATTGCAGCAGAAGCAATTGACAAGGGACAGGCATTCAACACACTTGAAAAGCTTATTACAGTTTCCAATCAGGGTAATGTATAATGGCTGATATCCTAAAGAAAATCGAGCTTTATAAACGCGAGGAAATAGTTGCGGCAAAATCTGCTGTTTCACTTGATGATTTAAAAGCCAAAATCTCAGACGTTTCCGCACCGCGCGGTTTTCATAATGCACTTCAAACCAAACTTGATGCAGGCAAATATGCCCTTATTGCCGAGATTAAAAAAGCCAGCCCGTCAAAAGGTTTGATCCGTGAGGATTTCAACCCGCCAGAGCTTGCAAAAGCTTACGAGCAAGGTGGTGCAGCATGTCTTTCCGTTTTAACAGATACACCAAGCTTTCAAGGTGCACCAGAATTTCTGACCGATGCCCGCAATGCTGTTTCACTCCCTGCCATTCGCAAAGACTTTTTATATGAACCATATCAGGTCTACGAAGCACGTGCCTGGGGTGGTGATTGCATTCTGGTTATCATGGCATCCGTTACAGATGAAGAAGCCATGGCACTTGAAGAAACCGCCTTTGAACTTGGAATGGATGTGTTGGTCGAAGTACATAACGAAGCAGAGCTTGAACGTGCATTAAAGTGCATGAATTCTGCGTTACTTGGTATCAACAACCGTAATCTCAAGACATTCGACGTATCCCTTGAAACGAGCGAGCGGCTTGCCAGGCTTATCCCTCGAAACAAATTGCTTATTGGCGAAAGTGGTATTTTTACGCCTTATGACTTAACACGTCTTTCTGCATCCAATATCAAGACTTTTCTGATTGGTGAGAGTTTAATGCGCCAAGATGATGTTGCAAAGGCTACACGTGACCTTCTGGAAAAGGCTGCTTAAATGTCTGAACTGACACATATTGGCAAAACGGGTGAAGCGCATATGGTTGATGTGGGTGAAAAAGCCAACACAATACGAGAGGCAACTGCCATCGGCCACGTAAAAATGCTTCCTAAAACCTTGAAACTTGTTTTAGAAGGCAATGCCAGGAAAGGCGATGTCCTGGCCACCGCTCGCATCGCAGGCATAATGGCTGCCAAGAAAACATCAGACCTTATTCCATTATGCCATCCGATAGGCCTTACCAAGGTTACTGTTGATATTGAGGCCGATGATACCCTTCCAGGTCTTCGTGTGAGTGCCATGGCAGGTGTTTCTGGTCAAACAGGTGTCGAGATGGAAGCCTTGACCGCCTGTTCTGTAACGTGTCTTACGATTTATGATATGGTAAAAGCTGTTGATCGCGGCATGGAAATCTCCGGCATTGTTCTTGACGAAAAAAAAGGTGGCAAATCCGGCCACTGGAAACGCGATTGATACATGTCTCCAAGTGAACTTATTCCTGCTGAAAAAGCACTGAAAATTGTTCTGGATGGCGCAAAAGCGATTGGCGAAGAAAAGCTTGCCTTGAACAAGGCAGCTAACCGAATTCTTTCCCAGGATTTGGTTTCACTTCGTACACAACCGCCCTTTGATGCTTCTGCCATGGATGGTTATGCGGTTAAACAGTCGGACGTCACATCCCTACCCGTTTGTTTAAGGATCATTGGAGAATCCAAGGCAGGCACGCCTTTTGATCATCCCGTTGCACAAGGTGAGGCTGTTCGTATCTTTACAGGTGCCGTTGTGCCACAAGGTGCGGATACAATCATTATTCAGGAAAACACCAATCCAGGCGATGGTAGCGTTGAGGTTTTAACCGGCACACCACAAGGCAAGTTTATCCGCAATGCCGGACTGGACTTTCAGATGGGTGAAACATTGCTTAAAGCGGGCGATGTTCTTACTCCTTATCGTCTGGCCTTGGCAGCTTCCATGAACCATGCAGAGCTTCCTGTTTATAAAAAAGCCAAGGTTGCGATGATTTCAACGGGTGATGAACTCGTTATGCCGGGTGAAGCTACTTTGCCTGGCCAGATTATTGCTTCAAATACATTCGGAATTGCTGCAAGCATCCAAAATTGCGGTGCAGAGGTTTTGGACATAGGCATTGCAGGCGACACAAAAACTGCTCTTCACGCAAAGCTGCAAGATGCACTCGATCAAGGCGCCAATATCATTGTAACCACTGGAGGTGCATCCGTAGGCGATCATGATCTGGTTCTGCCTGTCGCGCAAGAAATGGGCTTTGAATTTGAAATAGCAAAGATTGCCATGAGACCAGGCAAACCATTTTTATTCGGCAAGGTTACACATGATGGCAGAACCGTTTATCTGACAGGACTTGCGGGTAATCCTGTGTCTTCGCTGGTGGCTTTCAATGTGTTTACAAAACCGCTTATAAACCTGCTATCAGGCAAAGACGAAACTGCCATCAACTTGCTGCCGGCTGTTTTGGGTTGTAGTCTTCCGCAAAATGATGAGCGTGCCGAATACATGCGGGCAACCTTGGAAACCTCAAGGGATGGCAAACGCATCGCAAAGCCCTTTACAAAGCAAGACTCATCAATGCTCGCCAATCTGGTCCGCGCAGATTGCCTTGTCTACCGAGCCGTAAAAGCGCCTGCTGCAAAAAAAGGGGATGCGTGTGAAATTGTGTTGATGAGTTGAAAATCAATACAAAGCCAATTCAC
Source organism: uncultured Rhizobiaceae group bacterium (assembly GCA_937951645.1). Taxonomy (GTDB): domain Bacteria; phylum Pseudomonadota; class Alphaproteobacteria; order Rhizobiales; family Rhizobiaceae; genus JAALLB01. Next base: position 44,007 of record CALFBM010000041.1, on the reverse strand, counting down.
TTCGTAAATATCAAATAAAACTTTCCAATTTTTCCAGTTTAACCAGGGAAGCTTAAAGCTTCGATTTAGGATTGTTTTTTACCACTCCTGTAATGCAGCATGTTTTATTATTTGAATTTTACACTTGCAGAACATATCAGGAACATGTATAGAATGTTCTATGTTTGTTTCTTTTGATTCCATTATTTGTTTTCAATAAAATTCAGACGCACATTCAGGTTATCTCATGAAAGGTTGGCTATATGCTTACGAGAAAACAGCAACTTTTATTGCAATTCATACATGAACGCATGCAAGAAGAAGGTGTGCCGCCCTCCTTTGATGAAATGAAAGATGCATTGGAACTCAAGTCCAAATCCGGAATTCATCGTCTGATTACGGCCCTTGAAGAACGTGGTTTTATTCGTCGTCTACCCAACCGCGCCCGAGCGCTTGAAGTCATTAAAATGCCTGACTCATGGGGCTCTACCGTGGATCTTCAAGAAGAACCCGCACAAACAGGCAGCGTCATTCAGGCTGATTTTGGCTCGAAACGCCCACCTGTTACAATTGCTGATAATGTTACGCCATTTCCAGGCAACGAAAATAGATATGAAAATGATAATGCAGGTTTCTCAGTCCCTGTTATGGGCAAGATTGCTGCTGGTGTTCCAATTTCTGCCATTCAGGATAATACGCATTCAGTAACGGTTCCTCCTGAGATGATCCGCAGTGGTGAGCATTTTGCCCTCACCGTTGAAGGCGACTCAATGATTGAAGCGGGTATTTTTGATGGGGATACGGTTATCATTCGTCAGGAAACAACAGCGCGCGGTGGTGAAATTGTTGTAGCCCTTATTGAAGACGAGGAAGCAACTTTAAAAACTTTCCGTAATGAAGGAAACATGATTGCGCTTGAAGCAGCTAATCCGGCATATGAAACACGCAGATTTTCTTCCGACCAGGTAAAGGTTCAAGGTAAACTGGTAGGTCTTATCCGCCAGTATCACTAACATTATCTGGCACTATCTGGGTGTGTAACAATTCTGTGCCAGGGCCTGGATGCTTCTGGCAAGGCTGTCTCTACAAGGATTTTTGAGTTGAGTATTCTGGTTTCAATATTAGCATTTTGGCTAACTTTCTTAATATATAACGCATGTGTACCAAAACGCTCAAAGTCATAGCGTTTTAAAACCAGTTCCGGGTTCCTCTCTTTGCAGTTCACCCACCATAACCTTGGTGCAATCAGAATGTCTGCCCGATTACACGACGATTGAATGAGTTTCGGGTTATATACCAAATGCAGAACCTTGCTTGATGGCAGAGAGATTATACAGCGTTCGCGATTGCATTGATCCTTGGACAAATCCAGTTTTTCCGCCTCTCCGCCAGACCATGCCTTTAACCAGATATTTTGAACAAATGCACTGCCTCTTGGAAACAAGAGACCGAGTTTTTCATTTTCCGTTTTTATGGCAATCGCGCGCCCATTCTCGGAGATAATCACGTCAGGTGGTATCGGGTTTTTCAATGTAAATGGCAGTGCAAAAAGCGGAATAAAAGCCAGGAATCGCAATCTGGTTTTTAAGAGACAAATTGAAACCAAAAATACTGCAAAGACGAAAATTGCCTTTCTTGGCAGCAATCCCGTATTGCCATCAGGCGACAGGCTTTCAACCCATTTGGATGACTCCAATACCCAGTCAATCCCTATTGATACAGATGTAAGCGGTAAAAATTCCAGACCATATGGCATTAATAATATTGAAAAAAGTACAAATGGCATAATGATTATACTGACAATGGGCATCGCAATAAGATTTGCCAAAAGCCCAAGGGGTGCCACTTGATGAAAGTGCCAGGCTGCTATGAATGCAGTTGCTGTTCCAGCAATCAAGCTGGTTGTGGCAATTCCTGAAAAATATCCAAAGAGACCACTACTTGCTCTAACCAGCAGGTTTTGATTAACAGGCCTAAAAGTATTTTCTGCTTGCAGTTTTCTTCGATTATTTAAAATCTCATAACCTGCAACCAGTGCAGACACCGCAGCAAAGGACATTTGAAATCCGGGTGACAACAGGCTTTGTGGGTTGATCAATAAAATTATCATGGCAGAAATGGCAACACTTCTCATCGTAATTGCACGTCTGTCCATTAACACTGCCAGCAACATGACTGAAATCATTACCCATGCACGCTGCGTTGCTATGCCGGCACCAGATAACATCAAGTAAGTTGTTGCACTGATAAAGCCGGCACAGACTGCCCATTTCTTAATTGGATGTCTAAGAGCCACAGTTGGAATAAATACCAAAATAAATCTTACGCACCAGATAACAGTCAAGGTGACCAAAGCCATATGCAAGCCAGAGATTGCAAGGATATGGGCAAGTCCTGTTTTACGCAGGTTTTCTTGTGTCTTTGCGGGAATATAAGTTTTATTTCCGGTTACCAGGGCAACAGCAATTTTACCTGTAGAAGACGGCATTGCCTTGAGAATGCGATTTTCAACAGCAATACGCATCTTGTTTACCTGAATTGTAAAATATTCTGTTATTCCAACAGAATGTCTTGTTTCCAGCTTATCAGGGCGCCCCATAAAAAAACCACTGCCGCCCATACCCTTGTGCCAGGCAAAGAATGAGAAATCATACCCCCCTGGATAAACAGCACCTGAAACAGGCTGGAGCCTCACCAATCCTGAAATTGTATCACCGGGCAACATCCGTTGATGTTTAGCAGCAGCAGATACCCTCAGCCGATCAGGAATTTGCATGGCTTTAAAATCACCAAGCATGAAAGGTTTTACAAGGTAGCGCGCTGCCCCCCTTCTGCTTTGATCCACACCTAGAATTACGGCTTGCATTTGCGTGGTTGTTTGGCGTTCCAGTATAGGTGTCTGATTTACGGTTGTGGCTGTTTGCGCGACCAACATCTCGGCAACAAGAAACATCAAGATAAAAAGCGTATGCGATAATTTGCTTTGTGTTTTAAGCTTCCATGTAATGATCGCCAGCGTCAAAACTGTTCCAGCCAAAACAATCATTGAAGGCTCAGCCGGTATTGTAAAATAAATTAAAATGCCAATCCCAAGAATGACAGGCATTAAGTTAAAACCGAGCCCAGTTTCAAGCTCGTGAATTAAATTGGTTTGTATGCCATCACGAAAATCGAGCGCAAAGTTTGAAAGTTTTAACTGAAATCGTTTTGACTGCGCCATGTGAGCGGGCGCGTTAAAGCTCTCTGCTTCCCCGGCAAACCATATCTTTTGCGATTGCGTCTCTTGAGTTTGTTCTTCTTGTTTTTGTTTTATCAGTTTTTCTCTTGTTGAGACGCCTGGCAATTTATCCTGTGCCAAACCATACCTACTTTATAACTTGTCTCTTTTACTCACTATGCTAAATGAGCAATAACCTCATCAAATAGACAAATTAAGATAACTGCAAGTTTTCTTATTTGCCCGATATAGCGAGCATAAACAAACATGACCAAACCTGTTGTTACCCGATTTGCACCCTCACCTACAGGCTATTTGCATATTGGAGGGGCAAGAACAGCTCTGTTCAATTGGCTTTATGCTAAAGCCAATGGGGGAAAAATGTTGCTTCGGATTGAAGACACAGATCGCGAACGCTCAAGTGAAGACGCTATAATTGCTATTAAAGATGGTTTATCGTGGCTTGGCCTTGAATGGGATGGCGAGGCAATTTCACAATATGCGCGTGCCGAAAGACATCGTGAAGTTGCCCATAAAATGGTTGAGCATGGCTCTGCTTATAAATGCTATTGCACGGCAGAGAAAATTGCTGCCATACGCGAAAAGGCACAAGCAGCCGGCTTGCCAACACACTATGATCGCACTTGCAGAGCGCTTGCACCTTCTGACGCCCCTGAAGGTCAGCCTTATGTCATTCGCCTCAAGGCACCGCTTGATGATGAAACCATTGTTGATGATCAGGTACAGGGCTTGGTCAAGTTTCCAAACAAGGATTTGGACGATCTCATTCTGCTGCGCTCTGATGGTAATCCGACTTATATGCTGGCTGTGGTTGTTGATGATCACGATATGGAAGTTACGCATATTATTCGTGGTGACGATCATCTTATCAATGCAGCACGTCAAACAATGATATTCCGCGGCATGGGATGGGATGTTCCCGTCATGGCGCATATCCCGCTTATTCATGGTGCAGATGGTGCCAAGCTTTCCAAACGCCACGGTGCGATTGGTGCGGAAAAATATCGCGAAATGGGTTACCTGCCAGACGCCCTTCGAAACTATCTTGTTAAACTTGGCTGGTCGCATGGCGATGATGAAATCATGACCACAGAACAAATGATAGAGTGGTTTGGCTTTGATGGAATGAACAAGGCTGCGGCAAGATTTGATTTTACCAAGCTTGAAGCAATCAATGGTCAATATATTCGCCAGTCTGATGATGCTGAATTACTTACTTATTTTGAGAGTATTGCAAATGAGATTGAAGGCAGTAAATTTATTACTGATAATCTTAATGATGAAACACGACCAATGCTTTTAAAGGCAATGCCTGCCTTGAAAGAAAGAGCAAAAACGCTTGTAAATCTGGCACAAGGTGCTGCCTTTATTTTTGAGCAGCGCCCTATTCCAATGGAAGAAAAAGCAACAAGCCTTCTTAATGAAGAAGGTCTTGCCGTTGTTAAAGGTATCTTGCCTGAGTTTGAAGCGCTTGGAGATTGGTCGCCAGAAACGGTTGAAGCCTGTATTCGGGATTATACTGAAAGTAATGACTTAAAGCTTGGCAAGGTTGCCCAGCCAATTCGCGCTGCCGTAACAGGCAAGGCCACCTCTCCCGGTGCTTTCGATGTCTTGCAGATTTTGGGGCGTCAAATTTCACTTGAAAGAATGAAAGATATCGTTGCGTAAACAAGCTGGCATTAAGTTTTCGCAAACCTGTGACCAATGTCTTACTTGTGTCACACGGTCAAATCATATAGCTAGTGTGGTAACGACGCATCTTCCTCAGATGCAGTCTGCTTAATAAAAAAACAGGCAACTGGCACTTTGATGATATTACCATCACAAAATGCAATCCCATTGAAATCAGATTGATTTTAAATGGCGTTATTGGCAAAAGCCGGTTGCGAACAGAAAGGACTTAAATATGGCTAACGATAAGGCAACCCTGAGCATTGGAGAAAAGAGCTGGGATTTTTCTGTTCGTCAGGCGAGTGTCGGTCCTGATATTATTGATATTGCCTCGCTGTACAAGGAAACCGGCGCGTTTACATTCGACCCTGGTTTTACGTCTACTGCCTCATGTGAGAGTGACATAACCTTTATTGATGGTGATGAAGGTGTCTTGCTTCACCGTGGTTATGCAATTGACGAACTGGCTGACAAAGGTGACTTTCTAGAAACATGCTACCTGCTTCTTTATGGTGAATTGCCAAACAAAGCCGAGGGAGATGCTTTTCGTGAACGTGTAACCATGCACACAATGGTTCATGAGCAAATGAATAAATTCTACACAGGCTTCCGCCGTGACGCTCATCCGATGGCTATCATGTGTGGTGTTGTTGGTGCCCTTTCTGCTTTTTATCATGATTCAACTGATATTTCTGACGAGAACCAACGCATGATTGCTTCTCTTCGCATGATTGCCAAAATGCCTACACTGGCTGCAATGGCTCATAAATATCATATCGGGCAGCCTTTTGTTTATCCACGTAACGATCTGGATTACGCATCAAACTTCCTTCATATGTGTTTTGCAGTTCCAACTGAAGACTATAAAGTAAACCCTGTTCTTGCGCGTGCCATGGATAAAATCTTTACCCTTCATGCTGACCACGAACAAAACGCATCGACTTCAACCGTTCGACTTGCCGGTTCATCAGGTGCTAACCCGTTTGCATGTATTGCGGCTGGTATTGCCTGTCTTTGGGGGCCTGCACATGGTGGTGCAAATGAGGCTGCGTTAAACATGCTTCAGGAAATTGGCACCGTTGACCGGATTCCCGAATATGTAAAACGCGCAAAAGACAAAAATGATCCTTTCCGTTTGATGGGCTTTGGCCACCGTGTCTATAAAAACTACGACCCACGTGCCAAGATCATGCAGGAAACAACACATGAAGTTCTCAAGGAACTTGGCATCAAGGATGACCCGACACTGGAAGTGGCAATGGAGCTGGAGCGCATTGCTCTAACGGATGAATACTTCATCGAAAAGAAGCTTTATCCAAACATTGATTTTTATTCAGGCATCACCCTTCGTGCATTGGGTTTCCCGACCAACATGTTCACAGTGCTCTTTGCCGTTGCACGTACAGTAGGCTGGATTGCACAATGGAAAGAGATGATTGAAGATCCAAAACAAAAAATTGGCCGTCCGCGCCAGCTTTATACTGGCCCGACATCTCGTCCGTATATGGATGTAAGCAAACGCTAATTTCTGAAATATTTTAAATCAAGGCCGGCTTTTTAGTCGGCCTTCTTGTTGCCCGAAACTTATTTGTCCATGAGTTCAATAATTTTTTGAGCAGCAACATCAGCGCCTGATTTTTCACTCTTGAGCTGTCTGATAATCTTGTCAAAACCCTTGAGTTGAACATTTCGTTCTTCCCCCTCCAGCATCAACCGTTCTAACATGCGTGCCAAGTGTTCAGGATGGGCGTTCTCGTTTAGCCGCTCAGGCACAAAAGGATAGTCAGCAATCAGATTTGGCAAGGCCGTCGTCCAGGCCGTTATCATATGTCTTACCTGCATCATGATATGATCCAGTTTATAGATCGAAATCATTGGCACTTTGTAGAGTGCCAGCTCCAGGATTACAGTACCAGACGTTGCCAGTGCCAAATCAGCGTTTTTAAATGCTTCTGTTTTGGCCTTCTCTCCAACTATAATATTGGGTTTGATATCCCATGCTTTAGTATGCTGGCGGATTTCCGCTTCAAGTCGCTCTACTGCAGGCAATGTGACTTCAAATCTGTTCCCTCTGTCGCTCAATACTTTCAAGGTATCCCGTATAACAGGAAGCATGAGCTTTAATTCGCCTCTGCGTGAACCAGGCAAAATCAGCAAGTTTGGCGTATCAGCACATTTCCTTTTTTGCTTGGTTGCAATTGAGGGCATTTCCGCTGCAAGCGGATGTCCAACATAGGTTGCGTCAGGTCCGCCAAGTTTTTTTAACAGCTCTGGCTCAAACGGTAAAATTGCCATGATGTGGTCAATGTATGGTTTTATTTTTTTTGCGCGTGCCGGTCGCCATGCCCAAACTGTAGGCGCCACATATTTTACAATTTTAACTTCCGGTAATCGCTTTCGCACTTTCCTTGCAACACGATAGGAAAATTCGGGGCTATCAATTAACAGAAGAATATCTGGTCTTTTGTCTACGATGTCATTTGCGGTTTGCCTGATGCGTTTCAACAAGGTTGGCAATCTGGAGGCTACAGCAGAAATGCCCATGACAGAGAGTTCAGAAATATCAAAAAGGCTTTCAACGCCTTTTTCTTTCATACGCGACCCCGCCAATCCCATTGGCACAAGCTCTTGAGACAGGTTTTCCAATGCATCAATCAACTTTACCCCAAGTGCATCGCCAGAATCTTCTCCAACCACAAAATAGATGCGAAGCTTTTCACCCATTAGTTTTCACCTTGTGTATCGGGCTCTAATCCATAAACAAAAACGCCTGCTTCTTTTGCTTTTGATAATGTTTTTTCTTTTTCAAGTAACAAGGAATGTCCAGCTTCAATTGCTATGCCTTTTAAACCGGCCTTGATAACACCATCAATTGTTTGTGGCCCAATGGTGGGTAAATCAGCACGCATATCCTGATCGGGTTTCATGGTTTTTACCAAAACACCATGTTTACCGTCCTCAAAAAGACGCCCTGATACCCGCATGGTTGCAATCCGCTCTAACATGCCGTCTGTACCTTCAATACCTTCAACAGCCACGACACGGCCTCCAACAGCAACAGCTGCTTGTCCGATATCCAATGCGCCAAGCACCTTGCAAGCCTCAAAGGCCTTATCAATATTAAGCAATGCCTTTTTTGAAGGCTTTCTGCCAAACAACAATCCGGAACTTGTCAATAATTGCGGCATTATTTCATGTGCTCCCACAACTGTAACTCCGTGTTGATCAAATAATTTCATTAAACCTGTCAGAAGCGAATTATCGCCGCCTACCATAAATGCCATCACTTTTGAAAGCGACACTACTCCGCCCCAGTCCATGTCTCTGAACCTTAACGTTGGCCGTGTTACACCGCCTGCAAATACAACCTGTTTTATATTATTGTTTTTTAGATATTTGAAAAACCTGCCCAACTTGCCCCAAACAAATAACTCATGTTGGTAGTCACAAATCCAGGGTTCAACCTCACCTTCTATACCCAGAATGAAAGGTTCATTGCCGACATTGCGTAAATGTGCTGCCAATTCTTTAGGCAAACTACCCCGGCCGGCAAATATTCCTACATTTGCAATGATTTCAAGAGAAGTATTTTGAGTGCCCATAAAGCACCTAACCTTCCCTGTTTATCCTTGGTGTACAAAGCGAACGATTATCTGAAGCATTTATAAACTCAAGAATGTTTGAAACGATTGGATCATCGCCCATTTCCTTTTCAATCATTTTTACAGCTTCAGTAATTGGCATATTTGAAGAGAATATATCCTTAAATGCTTTTCTCGCCTTTTTGATGCTTTCGCGATCTACACCAGAACGTTTCATACCAACAAGATTAAGGCCGCCCAAATATGCACGGTTTCCCAGGGCCATGCCGTATGGAATAACGTCATTTTCTAGGCCAGCCAGTCCACCGACAAAAGCATTATTGCCAATTCTGCAGAATTGATGAACACCCGCACCGCCACCCATGATGACATTGTCACCTACCTGGCAATGTCCTGCAACCATAACTGCATTTGAAAAAATTACATTATTACCAATTTTACAATCGTGTGCGACATGCGCATTTGCCAGAAAGAAGCAATTGTTTCCAATAATGGTTTTACCATCATCACCTTCAGTACCAGGATTAATTGTCACGCCTTCACGAATGGTACAATTATCACCAATTGTGAGGGAGTTTTTTTCGCCGCGAAATTTTAAATCCTGCGGTTCGTGCCCTACTGAGGCAAATGGAAATATCTTTGCGCCTTTACCAATAGTGGTATTGCCCGTGACCACGACATGAGAATGCAAAACACAGTTTGCACCAAGTTTCACCTCTTGGCCAATATGGCAAAAAGGCCCAATTGTTACGTTTTCGCCAATTTGAGCACCAGCTTCTACAACTGAACTGGAATGGATATTAGTCGTCATTAAACTCTGTCTTCCGGATCTACCATCATTGCTCCAATTTCAGCTTCTGCTGCTTTTTCGTCACCAACAAATGCTTCACAATAATATTTAAAGATGCTGCCTCGTTGTTTCTTTTTTTCAACACGCAACTCAAGCACATCACCTGGTACTACTGGACGCCTGAATTTTGCACCGTCGATTGTCATGAAATAGACAAGCTTACGCTGTCCTTTTGAATTTTGTTTGGCACAAATTGCGCCTGCAGTTTGTGCCATTGCTTCAACAATTAAAACACCAGGCATAATTGGATCATCGGGAAAATGTCCGGCAAAATGGGGTTCATTAAACGTAACATTCTTGATTCCAATAGCTGACAAATCAGAATTAACATTCTTGATACGGTCAATTAATAAAAACGGATAACGGTGAGGAAGGAGTTTAAAAAGTTCTTTTATTTCTATTAAGCCCAGAGTGTCTTGTGACATATACCTTAGCCCTTCTTTTTATTTTTTCTATCGCGCTTGTCCGCAAGCATGATTTTAGCCGCCTCACGCATCCATTTTGATGCTGCAATTGCCGGATAACCCATTACTTTCTCACCTGGTGCAACATCACCGTGAACACCAGAGCCACCGCCTACCTGCGCACCATCGCCGATTGTTGTATGACCTACAATACCCGCCTGCCCTGCAACCACAACATAATCACCCAGAGTGGCACTGCCTGAAATGCCAGCAAGACCCACTATGACACAATGCCTGCCTATTGTCGCATTATGTCCAATTTGAACCAGGTTGTCGATTTTCGAACCCTCGCCAATTACAGTATCGCGATTGGCACCGCGATCAACTGTGGAATTTGCGCCAATTTCAACCTTGTCCTGAATAATAACGCGCCCAATTTGTGGCACCTTATGGTGACCTCCAGCGCCCATGGCAAAACCAAAACCATCCTGGCCAATTTGAACACCGTTATGAATAATGACATTATCGCCAACATAGGCATTTACGACTGTTGCATTGGCACCAATTGTCGTATTTCTGCCGATTTTTACATCAGAGCCAATGACAGCACCTGACAAAATTACGCTACCTGTTCCAATTGATGTGCGGGCACCAATAACAGCTCCGGCTTCAATTGTAATATTATCTTCCAATGAGGTGTCATGGCCTATTATTGCCTTACCAGATACGCCTTCTTCACCCAGAATAGGTTGTGGACGCATGGCTGTTGGATAAAGTAGCTTTAATGCTTGTCCATATGCCTTGTATGGCGTTGGATGAATAAGAGCCACCATGTCTTTTGGAAGCTGATCAACGTGTTTTTCAGCACAAAAGACAGCGCTTGCTTTTGTTGTTGCCAGGTATTTCAGATATTTTGGGTTATCAATAAAAGAGATATGGCCGCTTGTTGCGGTTTCAATTGGTGAAGCACCATTGATTAACTGGCCGTCTTTATCCTCACCATTTAAAACGGTTGCATTACAAACTGAGGCTATTTCCCTGATTGAAATTGAAGCGGGTTTAAAGAACATATTTAATCCCGCCCCTCATATGGTTTGTAATCTAGATTAATACCAACATCCAATAATAAATTAGAATGCTGTGCTGACACCAAAATTGATTTCCTCGATATTGTCGAAGGACTCTTCAGAAACCGGTATCGCGTAATCAACACGCAATGGACCGAAAGGTGATGCCCAAAGAATACTTGCGCCAACTGAGGCACGTATTGCGTCTGAATCCACCTGATCAAGCTGTGCAGCGCTTAATGTACCATTTGCAGCTGTAATTGCATTAATTGCAGGATCGCCCACATCATAAAGTTGTCCTGCATCTGCGAAGAATGCACCGCGCAGACCCAACGACCGTGATAAAAACGGAAGCGGAAAGAGAACTTCTGCAGTTGCTGTCCAATACGTACGACCACCAAGCGGATCATCTGTGATTGGATCACGTGGACCAAAACCAAATGAGTCAAATCCTCTTACATAGTTTTGTCGCGCCTGGAAGTTATCCAGAGTTCTAAAGCCAGTGTTATCATCATCTCCGATTACCTCGATGTGACCACCGCGTAGGCGACCAAACAGAATAATGTCTTCTTCTTCAGACAATGTATGATATCCAGCGATTGAGGCTTCTGTTGAGAGGTAGTTACCATCCCCACCAAGGCCGTAGTATGTTTGCGACCATGAAGCACGGATACCTTCACGAGGTGCGCGCTGATTATCAAATGTGTTGTATACCAACGAATAACCAACACCTGATGAAGTGAAATCACCACCATTAACATCAATACTGTTTACAAGTGCAGCCGATAACTCTGTAGCACGGTTACCTTGCACACCATCCAGTGGAGCTACAGGCGCGGGATCCACTGGATCAAGCAATGAACTTGCGACAATCGTGTTACTGCTTGAATAAGTGTAGAAAACACTTGATCTCAGGTTTTCAGTCAGCGGCAAGCCAAATGTTATTGTTGCGCTGTCTGTATCTACTGAATATTGACGCTCATCTGTATCTTCTGAACGAATTGACGTAATACCAAATCCTGCAGAAACACGGCTTCCCAAGAAATATGGCTCAGTGAAATTAAAGCTATATTGGTTTTCATCAGAAGAGCCGCGGTAGCTTGCGCGGATGAATTGTCCACGACCCAGGAAGTTGCGTTCCGTGAATGATACCTCACCTGATGCACCACCATTTGATGAGAAACCACCAGAAAGCGAGAAGTCACCAGTAGATTTTTCCATCACATTGACGAAAAGAACAATGCGGTCTGGTTCTGAGCCAGGACGTGTTGAAACATTCACACTATCAAAGAAGCCAAGGGCATTAATGCGATCACGTGTCTTTTGAACCAGCACACGGTTATAGGCATCACCTTCTGAAATTTCGAACTCACGACGAATAACATAATCACGCGTGCGATCATTGCCAATGATGCGAATATCTTCGATGAATACGCGAGCACCTTCATCAATCAAGTATGTAACATCAATTGTGTTTGTTTCGAAATTACGGTTACCGCGTGGCACAACCTCAACGAAAGCAAAACCTTCTTCTGCAACGCGTTCAGTAATTGAAACAACCGTATTTTCTACATTCCTAGCGCTGTAGAACTCTCCAGAAACGGTTTCAACCAGATTATCAAGGGCAATGTTTTCTACACCGTTTAATGAGCTCTCGATAGAGACGTTTCCAAACGTATAACGGGGCCCCTCATCCATGGTTATGGTGACAACATACTCATTTTTTTCATCATCCAGCACCGCTTGCGTTGAGAGAATCTGAAAATCTGCAAAACCCTTGTTGAAATAGAAACGACGTAGCAATTCTTCATCTGAATTTAGACGATTTTGGTCATATACATCTGATGTTTGAAGGAAACCCAGAAGACCTGTTTCCTTGGTCGTGATAATATCTGCAAGACGACGGCCAGAGAATGTATCGTTACCGATGAAATCAATTCTGCCAATTTTTGTCTTGTCACCTTCGTTTACGCGGTAAATGACGTTTACGCGATTGTTTGCAAGCGGAAGGACTTCATATGTAACTGAAGCATCCTGACGACCAACACGGGCGTATGCCTGTTTGATCTGGTCTACATCTGCAGCAGCCTGTTCATCGCTATAGATGCCCTGTGGGCGCAGTCTTGCAACATTTTTAAGTCCGTCATCCTTAAGACGCTTATTGCCCTCAAAGAATACCTTGTTGACAGTCCCGTTTTCTTCAACATCCACAACAAGCGTTGAACCTTGACGGAAAATGCTCACATCACCGAACAGACCTGTTGCAAAAAGCGCTTTTACAGAATCATCAATATCAAAGTCATTGAAGTTCTGCCCAGGCTTGATTGTGAGGTATGAAGCGACAATTTCATCGTCGATACGCTGATTACCGCGAACGTCAATGTTGCTCACAACAGCTGCTTGGGCAGTCGCAATAATGCTGCCTGATGTTAAAGCGCCTGTAAAAACAGAAACAAAAGAGAGAGAAAGCCCTAAAAAGGCAATTTTTATTATATTATTCAGTCTCATAGTCATCCCGATATTCTTTTCTGCAACGTCACGCAAATTTAAATCCAGCATACGCAGAATCTATAAAGTTAACAAACCTTTTACAGAGTTTTCCCCGTTGCGCAACCATTTGACGCTAATTTAACCCCTTAGTTATTACCATTTTGCCAGAGTGTTGCATTAAGAACCAACATAATTAGTTTTCATGGTTAACAAAATACAATTAAGCTTACAAAACATATCATACAGCAAGTATTAATCATCACGCTGCATGATGTATATTATTCGTACCGCAATGCCCGCCAAATCGGGCAAAAAACAGGCGAATCAACGAACTAACTAAAGAATTGTTTCACAACATCATTGTTTGTTGCAAATATCATTAATCCCATAAGTAAAATAAAGCCGAACCTAAAGGATAGTTCCTGAATTCTTGGGTTGATTGGCTTCCCGACAATTGCTTCATAAGCATAAAATACCAAATGCCCTCCATCAAGAATTGGAATTGGAAACAGGTTTAACAACCCGATGCTTACAGAAAGAATGGCGGTGAGAATAATGACGCTTTGTATGCTTTCTGCCCAAAAATCATTCACAGTATCCGCAATGCCAATGGGGCCACTGATCTGATCAACGGATTCCCTGCCGGTAAAGATACCCTTGATGTATTGTAGTGTACGTTTGATAACAAAGTATGTCTCATAAGTGCCAGCGCCTACAGCTTCAAATAATCCATACTCTTTTTTACGGACATTAGCATCTTCCGGCTTGCTTGAAATACCAAGTAAACCAATTTGCTGCTTATTGCCAAAACGATCTACTCTTTCAGTCAGCTTTGGCGTAACAGTCAGTTCAATATCCTTGCCACTACGTTTAACGGTAATTACCATCTCGCGGCCATGGTTTGGCGCTACCGCTCTTGGAATATCTGAGAAACTTGTTACTTCATCGCCATTTATTCTGCGGATTATATCGCCTTTTTGGAAGCCCGCCTCTTGTGCAGCGCTATTTTCCATCACTTCTGATACAATCGGGTCGCTTACATATCGGCCTGTAAAGTAAAAACTTCCGGCAAAAATGAAAATAGCTAAAATGAAGTTGGCTATGGGACCCGCTGCAACGACAGCGGCTTTTTGACCAACCCGCTTATGTTCAAAACGGCCTGCTCTTTCGCGCTCTGTAAGGTGCTCTTCCTTGCCTTCAAATTCTGGCATGGAGGCTGCATTTGCGTCGCCCAGAAATTTTACATAACCACCCAATGGAATAGCACAGACTTTCCAGCGACAATTGTTTTTATCATTAAACCCAAACAACTCAGGCCCAAAACCAATCGAGAAAGCTTCACAATCAACACCGTTCCAGCGTGCAACGAGATAGTGCCCAAGTTCATGGATAAAGACTACAACAGTCAAGACAACCACAAACCTTAAAATGACAAGCAATAGACCAAGGCTGCCATCTGCGATACTAGTTAAAAATTCCATTGATATCTTTCCGCTTAAACGAATTTTAATTCATGTCTTTCAAGACATACATAAGTGTCTTCATGGCATCAAGAAGGCATTTACAAATAGGGTTGGCAAATTACTTACTGTTGTTTGCTGGCTTGCCAAAAAAAATGAAACGAGCCACAAAAATACAGCAGCCACAACCAGTCCATCCACCCTGTCAAGAACACCGCCATGTCCGGGAATTATAGTACCTGAGTCTTTGACATTGAATTTGCGCTTGATGAATGATTCCATCAAGTCACCAAGTTGTGAAACAATAGCTGCAAGCACCATGATGATGAAAAAGATTAATACAGGTTCAAATCCGGCTGCAATATTTACCATGTATGACAGCAATAACGCGCCTACCAGACTTCCGATAAAACCAGACCATGTTTTATTGGGAGAAATCCGTGGAGCCAGTTTTGGGCCGCCAATTGTACGCCCCGCAAAATACGCAAATACATCGGCGCCCCAGACACAGAAATATAGAAGTAAAATGACAATTAACCCGTTAAAATTATCCGAACGCAAATCACTCATGGCAAAAAACGGCAATGCTGAATAGGCAAGTCCGCAAGCAGCCCAAATATTCCTGCCAAAGATAAACTGCCATGCAGCCAAAACCAAAAATCCAACTGCAAATATTATAAAGGCAGTATCACGCTCGCCAATTAGCCATGATGCAATGATTAAAAACAAGGTAATAAAAGAGGCCAAATTATACGAGAAAGACATTTTTGTTGCACAAATTCTATTGAATTCTCGCATGATTAGAAATGCCGCAACCGCCCATAACAATGTAAAAGTCTGGCCACCAATCCAGGTAATGACAAGAACGATAACAGCCAAAATTATTGCTGAAATAATTCTGAGCTTTAATTCTTGACTCATGATGCTTTTTTTTATGACCGGGCCTTGATTATTTGCGGTACTGTTCACGACCCTGTTTCCATCACCAGACCACCAAATTTTCTTATCCTGCCTTGATAGGTTTTAATAGCATCTTCCAGATCGCTTTTTGAAAAATCGGGCCATAGACATTCAAGAAAAACAAGCTCTGAATAGGCAATTTGCCATAACAGGAAATTTGACAAACGAATTTCACCGCTAGTGCGGATTAAAAGATCGGGGTCTGGAATGTTAGCAGTGTCCATCGCATTGGAAATTGTTTTATCCGTAATGTCTTCAACGCTTAGCTTCCCGGAAGATACATCTGTAGCAATTCGTTTAACAGCATCGGTAATCTCGTCTCTTGAGCCATAGTTAAAAGCAATAACAAGTGTCTGGGCCGTATTATCGCGTGTCAGATTTTGCGCCTCATCCAGAAGCAACAGAATGTCTTCCGGAACACCTTTTTCTCGTCCGATTATTCTTACACAAACATTGTTTTTGTGCAGATCGGCAAGGTCACGACGAATAAACATCCGCAACAAGCCAAACAGCTCTGTTATCTCGGCTTCGGGTCTGTTCCAGTTTTCTGACGAAAACGAATATAACGTAAGATATTCTATACCGATATCACGAGCAGCTTTTACCGCCTCACGAACAGCTTCTACCCCCTGCTTATGTCCTAAAGTTCGTGGCAGGCCACGTTTTTGTGCCCATCGGCCATTACCATCCATGATAATAGCCAAATGACGTGGAATTTCCCCGTTTAAGACATCAAAACCTTGTTGACCCGTCTTGCTCATAAACGCCTAGACCTGCATAATTTCAGTTTCTTTTGAAGCAATAATATTATCTACTTCAGTAATCATGTCATCGGTTGACTTTTGCACCTTGTCTGAAAGACCATGTGCATCATCTTCACCGATGTCTCCATCCTTTTGGGCTTTCTTGATCGCATCCATGCCATCACGACGCACATGACGGATTGCAACGCGTGTTGACTCTGCATATTGGTGAGCAATTTTTACAATTTCCTTGCGGCGTTCTTCGTTCAGCTCCGGCATTGGAATACGAAGGTTTGTACCATCTGTCACAGGATTAAGACCAAGATTGGATTCTCTAATGGCTTTTTCCACTGCGCCAACCATTCCCTTGTCCCAAATCTGGATAGCAATTGTGCGCGGCTCTGGAACTGATACTGTCCCGACCTGGTTCATTGGCATTTTCTGGCCGTAAGCCTCAACCATAATCGGGTCAAGTATGTTGGCAGATGCGCGA
Organism: uncultured Rhizobiaceae group bacterium; assembly: GCA_937951645.1. Classification (GTDB taxonomy): domain Bacteria; phylum Pseudomonadota; class Alphaproteobacteria; order Rhizobiales; family Rhizobiaceae; genus JAALLB01. The sequence goes on along the minus strand of CALFBM010000041.1, from coordinate 27,050 downwards.
CCTGTACGCAAACCTGCAAGGTCTCCTTTCATGGAATTAAGCGCTCCTTCCATGCGACGGTTAAGATCAGCTAAATCAATCGGGCTATCGGACATTCTATTATTTCCTACTTGAGTTATCGTTAGTTGGCGGTAACCGTAGTCGAACGGCCCTCACCTTTCAATATTTTTGCAAAGCCGCCTTCTTGTGAAAGCGAGAATACGACTACCGGAATATTTGCGTCCTTGGTAAGACTCACCGCTGCGACGTCCATGACTTCCAAGCCACGTGACAAAACTTCCGCATATGTGATTGTTTCAAACCGCTCGGCGTTTGGATCTTTTTGCGGATCGGCTGAATATATGCCATCAACCTGTGTGGCTTTCATCAATGTATCACATTGCATTTCGCAGGCACGCAGTGCTGCTGCTGTATCGGTCGTAAAATACGGGTTTCCCGTGCCACCGGCAAAAATGACAACCTTGCCTTCTGCTTGGTATTTTTCTGCAGCACGTTGTGTGAAAGGCTCGCAAACCTCTGCCATGTCAATTGCTGATAAAACAACAGCCCCAACCCCCATATCAACCAGTGCCATGCGAAGTGCAATTGCGTTCATCACGGTTGCCAGCATGCCCATGTGGTCACCTGAAACACGATCAGCCCCCTTGGCAGCCAAGGCCACACCACGGAAGATATTTCCGCCACCAACCACAAGGCCCACTTGTGCACCAAGCTCAATGCCTTCCTTGATATCACCACAAATACGGTGAACTGTATCAGGATCAATACCAAAACCGGTATCTCCCATCATGGCCTCACCAGAAACCTTTAAGAGAACTTTTTTGTATTTAAGTGTTGCCGACATGAATCACTAACCCGATTTATTCATATTTTGATACACGAAGGGCGCCCCGTTGTCACGGAACGCCCTGCATAGTTTTTACTTAAATTTCCTGCAAAAAGAAATTAGCTGCCTTTCATGGTGGCTGCAACTTCTGCTGCGAAGTCTTCTTCTTCCTTTTCAACGCCTTCACCAAGAGCCAGGCGTATGAATGCCTTCATTTCGATCGGTGCGCCCACACTACCTTCAGCTTCCTTGATGGCTTGCTCAACCGTGATGTCCGGGTTGATAACAAAAGCCTGTGAAAGCAGGACACTTTCCTTGAAGAATTTCTTCATTTTGCCGACAACCATTTTTTCAGCAATTTCTTGCGGCTTGCCTGATTCTTTTGCTTCTTCCAGGTAAACAGCACGTTCACGGTCAGCTACATCTGCAGGAATCTCTTCCTCTTTCATGGCAAGCGGGTTGGTTGCTGCAACATGCATGGCAATCTGCTTGCCAATTGCGGTAAGCGCATCTGCATCACCGGTTGACTCAAGTGCCACAAGAACACCGATTTTACCAATACCGTCAGCTGCTGCATTGTGCACGTAGCTTGATACGACACCGTTGGCGACTTCAAGCTTTGCTGAACGGCGAAGGTTCATATTTTCACCGATTGTACCGATTGCAGCAGTGATTGTATCTGCAACAGATTTGCCACCCATATCAGCGCCCGCAACTGCCTCAACAGAACCATCTGTTGATAGTGCAGTATTTGCAACGCCACGAACAAGATCCTGGAAGCCATCGTTACGAGCAACGAAATCTGTTTCCGAATTTACTTCAACAACGGCAGCCGCTGTGCCTGATGTTGCGATGCCAACAAGCCCTTCAGCAGCCACACGGCCTGATTTCTTTTCAGCTTTCGCAATGCCTTTTGAACGCAGCCAATCCATTGCGGCATCCACATCACCGCCATTTTCGGTGAGTGCGTTTTTGCAATCCATCATGCCTGCGCCCGATTTTTCGCGTAATTCTTTCACTAGAGCAGCTGTAATAGTAGCCATTTTAGCCTCTTTTCCGGTTTTAAAACCATTTTTACGGGAGGTTATTCACCACCCCGCTTATGAGATAACATTAGTATAAGTGGCCCGTTGACTTCATCAAACGGGCCAAATTCTGATTAGCCTTTTGCCAATTCAGCAGCTTGTTTAAGCCAATCATCACGTTCGATGCGGCCTTTGAAGCTTAGTGCGTCATCAACCTTGGCGATGTCTTCTGGTGTGAAGGCAGCGACTTGAGCAAATTTTGTAACGCCAAGTGCATGAAGCTTGGTTTCAAGAACCGGCCCTACGCCTGAAATCTTTTTCAGATCGTCTGGCTCACCTTCAGGTGCAGCAAACAATGCAGCACCTTTTGCTGCTGCCGCAGGTACTTCCTCTGCAACTGGCTCAGGAGCCGGAGCTGGTTCTGGCGCTGCTTCCGCTACTGGTGCAGGTTCTGGCGCTGCCGCAAGCGCTTCCTCGACCGGTGCTTCAACAGCTGCACCCATATCAATGCCTGCTGAACCCTGCTGACGTGCAATACCGTCAAGAGCTGCTTTTGCGATCAGATCACAGTAAAGCGAAATTGCGCGTGCTGCATCATCGTTACCAGGAATTGGGTAATCGACATTGTCCGGATCACAGTTACTATCAAGAATGGCAACAACAGGAATTTTAAGCTTCTTTGCTTCCTGTAATGCGATTGACTCCTTGTTCGTATCAACGATGAACAAAATGTCAGGTGTGCCACCCATGTCCTTGATACCGCCAAGAGCGCGTTCAAGCTTGTCGCTTTCACGAGTAAGCATCAAGCGTTCTTTTTTTGTGAGTGAAGCAGCAGCCTCACCGCCCAAAATGCCTTCAAGCTCACGAAGACGCTTGATTGATTTTGAAATTGTGTTCCAGTTGGTCAGCATGCCGCCCAACCAACGAGCGTTTACATAATACTGTGCAGAACGCTTTGCTGCATCTGCAATGATTTCTGAAGCCTGGCGCTTGGTGCCTACGAACAACAGACGTCCGCCACCAGCGACTGTATCAGAAACAACTTTCAAGGCCTGATCCAAAAGCGGAACGGATTGAGACAAGTCAATGATGTGAATGTTGTTGCGTGAACCGTAAATATAACGATCCATTTTAGGGTTCCAGCGTGATGTCTGGTGACCGAAGTGCGCGCCTGCTTCTAGCAGTTGGCGCATGCTGTAATCTGGCAATGCCATGTGGTATTTCTCCTTTACCGGTTGAACCTCCGCAGGGAATGAAAAGCAACTGCCTTCACCGGAACGTTTTTATTTGGAGCATTTTCTTGTAATTCTCGCTTGTCGCTCGAATACAAAAAGCTGCCGTGACCAATGTCTATTCAGGGACTGAGGGTCAAAAACGCAATCCTGCGTGTGGAATAACGCGGGTTATAGCTGAAAACCGGGGTTTGTAAAGGGGAAAAGCAAAGAGTTTGGATTTGGGAATGCAACTCGCTGTATGAGATGTTTTAACTGGATAATATGAGGCCATTTTGCAATTGATGAACGACCACTTTGCTGACAATGTTACGGAGTGTTTTGTTCGAGTGCTGCGTGAACGACATCATCTTGTTCAGAAATAATTCGCGACAATCAAGGTTTAGTAGTAACGATGGTGATAAATCAGATTGCAGTTAAGAGGTAAAGAATTGACATCAAGCGATAATACAAAATCTTTGCCTGGAATTGGCTTGTTTGATGTTCTTAGAGAACGGAACTATCGACTTTTTATAATAGGTTTTGGAATTTCATATACATTGTATTTCGTAACCTTGCTGGCCGTAGCATGGTGGATGTGGGAGACTACGCAATCGGCTGCTTGGATGGGGATTGTATTTTTTTGTGATCTTTTTCCTGCAGTACTTGTTACTCCATGGGCATCAGCATTGGCAGACCGTGGTGACCGCTTCAAATTTCTTAAAACAGTTCTTTGGGTACAGGTGATTACAGGTTTCTCGCTCGCCTTAGTTGCCGTTTCAGGCTGGCTTACACCACATATCCTTTCAGTATTTGTTTTTATTGAAGGGGCGTTGATAGGCTTTAGTCAGCCAGCGTTCTTTGGATTAATAAATCGACTGGTGAGTTCAAAAAACCTATCTGCCGCGATTGGTTTCAATACTAGCGTAACACAAACAACTTATATTCTAGGACCAATTTTGGCTGGCTTGCTGTTTTCATTTGGTTTGGACGTTGCGCCAATAGCATTTGCAGCAAATGCAGTTGGCACATTGATCTACCTAGCAGCTTTGAACATGATAACACTCCATCCGGCACCCCCGAGGGAAAAGCAAGTACACACAAGAATTAAGAGTGATATTGCAGAGGGTATGAAAATTTTCTGGACTAATCCGATGGTTTATAGATCAACGGTACTTATATTGGGAGTTGCTGTTTTACAACACCCACTTATAAGTTTGATGCCTGGCATAAATGACTATCTGAATTTGTTTAATCCCGCATATTTTACGCTACTTACCGCAAGTGTTATGGCTGGCAGCGTTATTGCAAGCTTGCTTCATGTCAGTAGAAACAGCGATACAGGCCTGGAAACCATTACTACTAAGGTTTTGAGTGTAGTGGTTGTCTTATTTGGAATTTTCTTTTTAACTCAAGCATATTTTGGAGCCAGCAAGCTTATCTCAATTACGCTGTTAATTCTAATTGGAATGGGAAGCTCCTATGTTTGGACTGGAAATTCAATAATTTTGCAAAACCGTACAGCTGAGCATCTTAGGAGCCGGGTGTTGGGTAATAATTTTATGATAAGACGTGCAGTGGGTGCTATGGCGGTTATTCTTGCTGGTTTGCTAATAGAGGCAACCAACTTCACAATCGGTATGCTGTGTGTTGCCATGATAGTATCTGTAACAACGCCACTTGCTCTTCTCTTTGGTAAACAACGTGCCAACAAGTAACCTTGCCGTATTACGCCATGCTTACAATGGCCTACTTGTGCTATGGGTACTCATTGAAATATTATTTTAAAAAAATTATCCCCGCCTCTTAACCCTGCTACATAATCAACATATCGTCTGTTCAACCTTTTCAAACAGTTCAAAAGGAACTGCTTTGATTTGATTTTCGAGCAATTCAAAAAGAGTTGCTTCGAGATGAAACAAACTTAGTTTGGCCACCGAAGTTAAGCGAGGACAGAGACAGTAGAGCGGTAAGGAGTGCATGTCGGGTGCATTCCCTCCTGGAAGGCCGACCCGCGCGATTTATCCCGTGAGGCGGCACTAAAAATCTCTGCGCAGGGTTCTCAGTCGAGAGCCACATACACAAATAGTAGAGGCTTTCAACTGAGAACCCTGCATGTTTGTTTTGCAAAGCAGACCCTTTTGGTCTGTTTGCATTATTTATTGGTGAACAAGTCAAAAGGACTTGCTTCACGAAGCAGTTCTTTTTGAACTGTTCGTATTATTTATTGGCGAACAAACCAGAAGGGTTTGCTTCACGAAGCAGTTCTTTTTGAACTGTTCGTATTATTTATTGGCGAACAAACCAGAAGGGTTTGCTTCGCTGTTGGAGAACACAGTTCGGGCCTCGGGCTAGTGAATGCGGAAGTGTGTTTCGCCACAAGCAAAAGGCAGGTTTGCAAACAGCTCACTCGGCCCCAATTTTGATAATTGTTTGAATGCTCAATAACTATTTAATATTGTCTTGACCGAATAATACAGAGAATAAGCCTGATAAAGCCCTTATAATAAGTCATAAATTTCCAATTTTATAAAATTACAGATCATTATAAAAAATCATACGTTTATACTAAAGTTTGAGGGTATCCTGTTTTTGGATAATTCTTTGATCGGATGTCGATAGGCTAATGGGGTGTGGGTATTCTCCATGACATCTGTTTTTCAAAGAACAAGGAGAGAAGTTTATGACTACAAAACTTGTTATTGGCCTCGATGGCCACGGATCAGGAGAACGTGCGGTTGTCTTTGCAAAACGTACTGCTGAAATGATCGGTAACTGCGAATTACTGGTGGTATATGTGATTGAGTGGTCACCATACTCATTTCAAACACCGGAAGAAAATGCTGAACGTCACAAGAGGCGTGAAGAAGAAATCTCCATGGCCATGTCCCGCGTGGTAGAGCCAGCGGTTGCTGCTTTAACGGATTCAGGTGCAAAGGCCAGAGGTATTGTGCGCCATGGTGATGTTGCAGAAACGATCATTACGATTGTCAACGAGGAAAAAGCTGACCAGATTGTGGTTAGCCGTTCTTCGGAAGGCGGCTTTACGCAACGTATTTTTGGAAGTGCTACATCCAATCTGGTGATGAGTGCGAGTGTTCCTGTAACGGTTGTGGGATAAGGGGAAAACCAATGAGAAATTTTCAAACCATAATACTGTCGTTTTTTGCATCTGTTCTTTTATCAAATGCTGCCAATGCACAAGAAGCCATGTCACTTGATCAAAAGGTCAATGAAACTTTTGCAGCCGTCACCGGCCCTTTTGTAAGTCTTATCTTTGCGCCATTCCCCGGAACCAGCTTTCCCTGGATTGTAATGTGGCTTGTGATAGCTGCCACTGTCTTTACTTTCTATTTCGGGTTTGTGCAGTTTCGCTTCTTCAAACATGCCATCGGTCTTGTGAAAGGGGATTATTCTGATCCCAATGACGCAGGTGAGGTTAGCCATTTTCAGGCGTTGGCTACTGCCTTGTCCGGAACTGTTGGTCTTGGTAATATTGCAGGTGTTGCCGTTGCTGTTGGTATTGGTGGTCCGGGTGCCACGTTCTGGATGATCCTTGCAGGTCTTTTGGGCATGGCCTCAAAATTTACCGAATGTACGCTTGGTGTAAAATACCGTAATGAATATCCGGATGGCACTGTTTCCGGTGGCCCGATGTACTACATCTCAAAGGGTTTTACTGAGTTGGGTCTTCCCGGTGGTAAAATTCTTGCGGTGCTTTTCTCGGTCTTTTGTATTTTGGGTGCTCTTGGCGGCGGGAATATGTTCCAGGCCAATCAGGCACATGCCCAAATTTCAGGGATTGTAGGCGATTATCCAGGCTGGATTACCGGTATTATCTTTGCGGGTGTTGTATTTGCTGTGATTGTAGGTGGTGTGAAATCCATTGCTCGCGTAACAGAAAAAGTGGTTCCATTCATGGGCATACTTTATGTGGGTGCAGCCTTGATTATCCTGCTTGTCAATTACGATATGATTGGCTGGGCATTTGGCCAGATATTTGTTGGTGCTTTCACAGGCCTGGGTATTGCTGGTGGTTTTGTTGGCGCTCTTATCCAGGGGTTCAAACGGGCGGCATTCTCAAATGAGGCTGGTGTTGGTTCTGCTGCGATTGCTCATTCTGCGGTAAGAACCAAAGAGCCAATCACAGAAGGATTTGTATCCTTGCTTGAGCCGCTGATTGATACCGTTGTGATTTGTACCATGACTGCCCTGGTCATTACGATTTCCCAGCAATTGATCGTCGATCCGGCAACAGGCCTTTATCAGCTTAATGAAGCAGGTAATGCCATTGCAACGGTTGATGGTAATTCAGGTGTGTCGCTAACGTCTGCAGCATTCGGGGCTTCTATCTCATGGTTCCCATATGTGCTTGCGATTGCAGTTGTTCTGTTTGCTTTTTCAACCATGATATCCTGGTCATACTATGGATTGAAAAGCTGGACGTATTTGTTTGGCGAAGGCAAAAATTCAGAACTTGCATTCAAGCTTATTTTCTGTGTCTTCATCGTGATTGGTGCCGCAGCAAGTCTTGGTCCTGTGATTGATTTCTCGGATGCAGCAATCTTTGCCATGGCTGTTGTGAATATTTTTGCTCTCTACTTCCTGATGGGATTGGTGAAAAAAGAACTTGCTTCATACAGCAACCGCCTTGCAGCAGGTGAGATCAAGAAGTTCAAGCACTAAGCAATGGATATGAAAAAGAAAAGGTGCCAATTTGGTGCCTTTTCCTAATTATCCTGGATGAAAACTAATCTGCAAGAACCCGTTGTGTCGGGAATTGAACATGGGCGATTGTGCCTTGTCCTGGCTCGCTTTCCAAGTCAAACAAAGCACGATTTGCTTCTACCAGAGCTTTTGTCAGCGGCAAGCCAAGACCTGTGCCTTCATTACGTTCTTCACTGATGCCATGAGCTTGGTGGAAGGGTTTTAACGCGTCTTCAATTTCTGCCTCACTCATGCCGTTGCCTGTATCCCTGATACGAAGGGCAACTTCGCCGTTGCTTTCATAAACAGTTGAAACAATCACTTGAGAGTTGGTTGGTGAAAACTTGATTGCATTGGAAACAAGATTGAGAATGATTTGTCGAATACTTCTTGTATCTGCAACCACTTTGGGAACAGCACGTGAAAGCGAAGTACGAATGATAATACGATTGCCATTGGCCTGTGGTTGTAACAGGGCAACAGTTTCTGAAACCAGCTCGTTTAAGTCTACCGCTTCAAATTCAAGTTCGAGTTTGCCAGCTTCAATTTTTGAAAGATCGAGAAGATCGTTGATTAACTCCAGAACATGATTGCCAGAGCGATTGATGTCACGCAGGTATTCTCTGTAGCGTTCATTCCTGATCGGCCCGAAACGTTCTTCAATCATGAGATCAGAAAAACCTATAATGGAATTTAAGGGAGTTCTGATTTCATGACTTATGTGAGCAAGGAAATCAGATTTCTGACTGCTTGCACTTTCAGCTTCATGACGTGACTGGATCAGTTCTTCTTCGGCTTTTTTCCAGCTTGTCATGTCACGGATGACTGCGCACAGCTTGCCGGATGACTGCATTTTTGAAACCGTAATAAAGACAGGAATCATGCCACCCTTTGCTTCGGATGCGATGACTTCTTGTCCATCGTTAAACAGTTTATCAATATTTGGACCAGAGAGACTTTCCACATATTGACGGATATTATTTCTACTTTCTGCAGCAAAAAGCGAGGTGATGTTCTGATCTTTTGCTTCATCAAAGCTGATGTTGAAAAGTGCTTCGGCAGATGCGTTTATTGAGACGATTGTACCTTCCGGATCGAGTACCAAAATGCCATCACTTGTAATATCCAGGATGTTTTGAATTTCACTGACGCTGGAAATTTCTATTGCAGGCGGCTCTTCACGTGTTGGTTCATTTGTTGTTGCAAAAGAGATAAGGAGCGCTTTTTCACCGGCCCATGGTACTGTATGAAGAACTGGATTAATCGGTATTCTTTCACCTGATTTGGTCGTTAAACAATAGCTTGATGTTCTATGTTCATTATTATCTGCAATTGGCGTCAGAATGGTTTCAATACCACCTGCATCTTCCAGCTCTGCAGTTGTTTCATACCCTGATGCTTCCAAGAGGCTTTGATTGGTAAAGAGAATTTCCTCGCTGTTATAAACCACAATTGCAACAGGAAGGTTTTCCATAATGGAAGTATCCAGGCCTGCCGGATTGAATGCTTTTATTTTTTCATTTTCTGATAAGCGACCAGATGTATCATTATTTACAGATTCATCTATGGAGGCTGGTTCTATCTCGCTATCTGTTTCAGGCTTATCTTGAATGTCATGTTCTTGTGAAGTTTGTGCTGTAGATTGGAAATCAGAAATATTTGAGTCATCTGTGTTTCGCAGGGTATCTCCGATTTTACGGAATGCATAACTTTCCTGTTCGCTTAAAGTAGGTACAACAGGTTGCGTTTCACGAGGGACAAGACGCACAATATTAGAACCAGACTTTAGTTCTTCGTTTTCTTTGTCAGCTACATCATTTGTTTTCTGCTCGTCAGATGCGGAACCTGACAGGAGTGCCAGGCCTGTTTCATCAGGATCCAGGAGTGCATCGCCTGACCGGATGATTCCAAATCCGCGAAACCCTTCGAATTCGCGATCTGAATTAAAGGAAGGAAGAGCAGCAAGGTCAATTGGTAAAACCATGTCTGTTCCCTGAACGGGCCAAAGAACTGTTTTACCTGACCAGGTATCTTGTTTGTTTAAAAGCGTTTCGATTTCCCTGTTGGTATCAAAGCCAAATACGTTTGCAACTTCGCGCCATTCCCTGCCTATGACAGCAGCTGCATTTTTACCTACGGTATCTTCAAGTTCTGGTGAAACAGATTGGAAAATGCAATTTTCATCAATCATCCATGCAAACCGAACTGTGCCGTCATTTTTACCTAATTTGTATTTGCCTTGTTCGTCCGACTCAGTTTTTGCTGGCGCTGGCTCTGGCGCTGGCTCTGGCTCTGGCTCTGGCTCTGGCTCTGGCTCTGGCTCTGGCTCTGGCTCTGAATGTTCAATCTTTTCTTTTAGTGTTGAAGCTGGTTCGTTGGTACCTTCGTAATTATCCAGGGCAGGGATAGTTTCAAAATCCAGCGGCAATTCTTCAGATGTTGTTTCTTCAAAGACTTCTTGTGCTTCATCATCCAGTAAAGGTGAGGGGGCATCTTCCTGATTGATGTCTGCATTATTGTCTTCGAGGCCTTGGGCCTGGGTCTGTGTGTCTGCCAAAACAATCAGGTTCCTGCCTGGTCTGTCTGATAACCTTGCAAGTCCAATGGCAATGATGTTGCCATATAGATTAGGTTCTGGTCGCTTGATGAGACGGTCAGACTCTTGCCTGAGCTCGCTTACGAGCGAAGATAAAACGTCTTCGGAAGGGCCAAGTTCCTGAAAGTTTTTGGAAGCTGATAGCGGTAATCCATAGTCATCCAGAATGGCAGCAGCATCTGCAAAACCGTTTAGTGTTTCAACGGCATAATCTGCAAGGGTGTTTTCACTTGCGTTTTTACTGCCATCAAAGAAGTTTGTTACTTTATATCCAAATTCATCGTCGGATAATTGAATGCATTTTATCTCGAATTGTATAAGTAATGAACGCAGACCCTGATTAATTCTGAAACCACGCACAATTGTTTTATCATCTTCTATTTGTTCAATAGAATCTTTTAATTGGCGGACAATGGATTGGGAGTCGGAAAGTTTTGCAGAAAGCAGATCAACAACACCACGTCCGCCAAAAAGTTGAGCACCCGTTGCATTGGCCCAGAGAATTTTGTCAATTTCGCGGTTAAACAAAACGACTGAATCTTGCGAGAGTACGTGTTTGCGCAGCTCGGTAAGAACTGAGAGGTCCAGATAGGATTTGTTTTGCCCTTGCATACGCGTTTACTCAATACTTGTGTTTGCCGCCCACAAACTTGTTGTTTGGAACAGGTCCTCACCATTCTGTCCCGCAATTTATTCTTAATAAACTGTTAATACCGCGCTCTGGTTCGCTGGTCTAGGAATAATGAAGGTTTGACGGAATTGCTTGAATTCAGGGTTAATGACACTTATTTAGAAAATATGACAAATGTGCGAAGTTTTTCTTGCAAATCAAGTGAGATGTTCGTATTTCAACATTGCTTCTGAATGAAGATGTGCGGTTGTAGCTCAGTTGGTTAGAGCGCTTGCTTGTGGCGCAAGAGGCCGGTGGTTCGATTCCTCCCAACCGTACCATTCATAAATCCTATGTCAGGTTTATGAATAGCTCCTCATTGAAGGGTCTAGCGTTCTCTAGTGATATTTCGTAAATTTCTCCCTCTGTCTTTGGTTTGTCATTATGCCATATGATCTGGACTTTTATTGTATCGTTATTCTTTTCTATTATCTTATAAACCAAACTTGGATTGAGTGCATTAGCGCATAGGTTACTGGATACAAACCTGGAAATGAACTTACGTTTGATTTCCTTTTGTTTTTCCTTCTGCGTTTGATGATCCCAAATAAACAAAAGAAAGGCTATCCCCCACGTAATACACGTAAGCGATAGCCCCATGCCAAGAAAACCAATTATGCCGATGGAAAATAAAATCAGTGCAAAAATTTGCAGCCTTTTGTTATTTCCCGGCATGGTTTGAAATTAAGCTTCCGGGTTCCAGCCACCAATTGCCTTGATTTCCAGGAACTCTTCCAAACCCCAGATGCCACCTTCACGACCATTGCCTGATTGTTTGTAGCCACCGAATGGTGCGCCAGCCGATCTGGCTTGACCGTTCATGTCTACCATGCCTGAACGAACTGCACGTGCAACACGGTTTGCTTTTTCAGGGTCAGTAGTCTGTACGTAGTTGGTAAGTCCGTAAAGCGTGTCATTTGCAATATCGACTGCTTCCTCCTCTGTATCAAACGGCATCATGGACAGAACCGGGCCGAAGATTTCTTCCTGACAGATGCGCATGTCGTTTGTGCAATCTGCAAAAACAGTTGGTCGTACAAAGTAACCACGGTTCATGCCTTCTGGACGACCCATGCCACCCGCAACAAGGTTGGCATTGTCTTCCTTGATGCCAACTTCAATCAGGTTTTGAATTTTATTAAACTGCAATTCGTTTACAACCGGCCCAATGTGACGACCTTCCTTTGAAGCAAGATCAACGGCTGTTGCTTCTGCCTGTGCGATGGCTTCTTCTACTGCCTGGTCATAGCGTGAACGCTCTACCAACATGCGGGTAGGGGCGTTACAAGATTGACCAGTATTGTTGAAACAACGAATTACACCATTTTTAACGGCATCAGGAGCGGCATCTGCAAAAACGATATTTGCGCCTTTACCACCAAGCTCCAGTGATACACGCTTGAGTGTATCTGCTGCATTTTTAGTAATAAGCGTACCTGCGCGCGTTGAACCAGTGAACGAGATCATGTCAACGTCTTTATGGCCTGAAAGGGTTGTACCAACACCTGGGCCATCACCATTGACCATGTTGTAAATGCCTGCAGGAACGCCTGCTTCATGCAGGATTTCAGAGAACAATACGCCGGAAAGGGGAGATTGCTCTGATGGTTTCAGCACTGTTGTACACCCAGTTGCAATGCCCGGCATTACTTTCAGAGCAATCTGGTTCATCGGCCAATTCCATGGTGTAATCAAGCCACAAACGCCGATTGGCTCGTGGATGATGCGGTCATTTGGTGTATCTGCACGCAATTCACGCTCAAATTCATAGGTTTTCATTGCGTCAATGAAAGCCTTGATGTGGTAAGAACCTGTGCCTGATTGTGATGCCTTGGACATGCTGATGGGCGCACCCATTTCTTCTGAAATTATTTCACCCATTTCATCTGAGTGTTTCATATAGACTTCCAGAATTGTTTCCATCAATTCTATGCGCTCAGCCTTGCCGGATTTGCTCCATGAAGGGAAAGCAGCTTTTGCAGCAGCGATTGCTCTTTCGGCATCTTCTTTTCCGCCGAGCGAAATAACGGCATAGGCTTCTTCTGTTGATGGATTGATGACATCAAAGTCAGTTCCGTTGATTGGATCAACCCACTCACCGTTGATATAAAATTTGCGCATGTCTTTCATTGAAATACTCATTTTCTAGATTGAATTTGCAGAAACCTTAGTAGGGAATCACATTTTGCGCCAGTGAAATATTTGACTTTTTGCAAGGATGTTTTGTGATGGTGTCAAAGCTGCTTTTAAAGTTTGAAAGACGCTAGTATTGTTGGAATACAATGTAATGAAAAAACCCTGTAATAAATTACAGGGCTCTGATAATGATATTCAAAATAAGTATAAGAAAGTGCGTGTTAGCTTACTTTTTTACGAAGTGCTTCCATGCGTTCTTCGATTTCAGATTGCTTACGCATTGTGTCAATTTCGGCTACCTTTTTGATATGCTCGCCTTTGGCAATATCGGTTGTTCCACCTGCACCGCTCATAGCGCGGGTGAAGGCTGTTTCTGCGCGTTCAACACGACGTACAGCATCAGCGCCCTTAGATTCAGGATGGCAGCTTTCCAAGTCTGCATCTGCACGCGCTGTTTCAAAATGTTTTAGTTCTTCTTCCAGATGAGCCTTGCGAATTTCCAGAGAGGCCAAAGACTCTTCCATCTGGCGTTCTTGTTCAGCGGCTTGTGTTTCAATGTCAGAGAGTTTTGCTTTTTGAGCTTCAAAGTCCATTTGACGATGCAATGCTGCTTCTGCCAGATCATCACGCCCCTGATCCATTGCATATTGAGCTTTTTCTTGCATGTCTTCCAGGCGCTCGGCATACATGCGCTGTTGGCGTACTGCTTGCAAGCGTTGTGCAGTTGCTTCATCGCGTTCAGTTTTGGCTTCTGCAACTACCTGGTCAACTTCACGAATTGCCTGACGCATGACACTTGCACCGCCAGCGCGTTCCATGGAGTCTACCATGTCTTCAACATTACCAGAAACCATCCGCTTTACGCGTGAAAAAATTGATTCAGTCATTTTAACAATACTCCCGTTTTGTATTCACCCATTAAACCTGACTGTAATCTATACTTTTGATATTATAATATTTTTTTAAGATAAGTATTTCAAATACAAATTGAAAATAAACCCATTCTTAACTGTATTGATTAGGTTCAATTTAAAAAAAAGAATTTATACATGAATCTGAAATTTAGGTGGAGAATGGGTTATGGAATATCTTTTATATGGCACTTTAGGTGCGGTAGGCGTTGCGGGGATTTTTGGCTATAAAATGTTTGCAACTTATAACAGGCTGGTTGCATTGGATGAACGTTGTAATACTGCCTATGCTGATATCGATGTTCTCATGAAACACAGACATACGCTTCTTCCAGGTTTGCTGGAAACAGTTAAAGGCTATTTGAAGCACGAGACTGAAATTTTGGACAAGCTCCTAAATGCGCGTGAAGCTGCGTTAAAAGCAACCAAGCAAAGTATTAAACTTGAAGCTGAAGCAAAGCTTAGCAAGACAATCATGTCTGTTATTAATGCAGGTGATAGTACTCCGGAGTTGAAAGCTTCAAGTCATTTTCAGCAGTTTAAAAATGAACTGGTTGATATTGAAAATCGTGTAACCGCATCACGTCGTTTCTTTAATGTGACGGTTGAAGAATTTAACTCAACCGTTCGTCAATTCCCTGCGAATGTAATTGCTGCCAAGACCAATGTTGGCAAGCGTGAGCACTTCAATCTTGGCACTGAACGCATGTTGATGGATGAACCTGTTAAAGTGGATTTTTCTGCCTAAACAGATTGACGCTTCGGGGATTTTGTCATGCTTAAGGTGAATGGTTTTTACGGCCATGTCATGCGGAACAATTTCCGCTCGCTTTGGATATTTTTAGGGTTTGCCTTTGCATTCCAGATACTTGGCGGTGTTATTTTATCACTGATTTTATTGTTTAAAGATCCAACCAACATGATTTTTGTAAATCCTGTTGGCTATTTAATCGGCTATGGCGTTTGGGTGGGTATTTTCAGCGCAGTCTTCTTTATTGGTAATCTTTTCTTTTACAAGAAAAATATCAAACATGATATGCAGTTCTCAACTATCGGAAATTTGACCAATCCGAGACTTCATAAAATTGTGCAAGACTTGTCAATTACTGCAGGTATTGAGCAGCCAGAGGTTGCTTTGATCAATAGTGAGGCAAGAAATGCATTTGTTTGTGGTTTAAACGAGAGTTCCAGTACTCTTGTTGTGACTGATGGTTTGCTGAAATCCCTGGATGATGAAGAGCTGGCTGCTGTTATTGCGCATGAAATTACGCATATAAAAAATGGTGATATTCGCCTTATGGCTTTTGCCAATATTGCCATGACCAGCTTGACGTTCCTTGATAAGCTTAATGTGCTTAAGATAAAGGGCCCCAAAACTGTTATCTTTTTGGTTCTTTTTCCACCATTTTTGATCTTGTTTTTAAGCGCCGGGTTTGTCTCCGGACTTGCCATGACGCTTAGCAAGGTCTCCCGCCTGCTAATTGCTTCTGCGCGTGAGTTTATTGCTGATGCAGAGGCTGTTCGCCTCACTCATAACCCTGCGGCGCTTATTTCTGCTCTTCAAAAAATTGAAGGCATGAGCGAAATTGACGGAATTGATCCCATTGCTGATGCCATGATGATTGATGGTGCTACCGTTGGCGAATTTGCAACGCACCCAACCATTGCGCAACGTGTGGCAGTTCTTGTCAAGCACTCAGGTGGAATGGCTTATGATACGAGGGCAAGAAAAGATACCCGTTTTGGTTTGCAGGCTCGTATGAGTGAAGGTGAAAACTCATCAGCGCCAATCTTTGGCTTGAAAACAAAAACTGAACCAAAAATGACGAAAGCATTAAATTTTAATGATGCTTCAATGTCTGTTGTTGATCGTGTAAATGTAGGGAATGACAAAAATACATTTGGTTTAACATCTGGTGTAAAAAAAGGCTTGATAATTGGTTTAATCTGTATGTTCGGGATTTCTTATTGCACTATGCAGGGTGCCCAAAAAGCATTTAAAGACATGTCTTTGAATGGAAATACCCCGCATGTAAGCAATGAGATATCCTCTGGCAGTAATTTTGATAAAGCGGTTGTAAAGAAAACAGCCCCACAGAGTGTAACTGAATCTAAAAACAAGAACACACAGAAGAGTGGCTTGATTAAAGAAGAAGGTGCATTCTTGCCTTCCTATTATGTTTATTTGGGATTTACGCGCCTTGATCTTGTTTTGGTTGCATTAATTGCAATGGCATTTTTTGCTTATGTATTGATTGTTAAAACGTTTCAAGGCAAGCGCGCGCGTGAGATTGAGAAGTATCAACTTGGTGACTTTTAATATTCCGAGTTAGTGGTTCATTCCTTAAATATGTAATGTTCGGGTTTCTTTTAAAATATTGATATATCCTTGACCCGAACCGTACCGTACGGTACGATAAAAACATGAACGAACAGGTAAACATTATTAAAGAGCAGGTAATTGCCGAAGAAACGCCTTCAGCAAGAGAGCAGGAAGTGCTTTCTGTCGTGCTTGATCTTATGGTTGAAGAGGGGGATGGTTTTTCCATGGCCTCTGTTGCGCGGCGTGCTTCATGTTCCAAGGAAACGCTTTACCGCTGGTTTGGTGACCGCGACGGATTGCTGACGGCCACAGTTCAGTGGCAAGCATCCAAGGTTCGTATGCCGAAGCTTGATGGTGATAATTTGACGCTGGAAGCTTTTGCAGAGACGTTAAATGAGTTTGCTTTTAGCTGGCTGACTGTTTTGACGGGAGATGTTTCCATTGCACTTAATCGTCTTGCAGTTTCTCATGCAGGCAATAACAAGTCTAGCCTGGGGCGGATTGTGCTTGAAAATGGCCCTTTTGCCATGCGTAGCAGATTGTTGCCCATTTTCCTGATGGGTCATAAGGCAAGCATTATTACAGTGCAGGGTGATGAAGCATTCAGGACATTTTTTGGACTAGTCATCGCTGATGTTCAAATTCGTGCACTTCTTGGCGATGACAAAAGGCTTTCAAAAAAGCAGATAGAAAAATTTGCGCAAAGGGCGGTGGAGCAATTCCTCACGCTTTGCGGGAGTAAACAATAATATTTAAACAAAACACAGTAACAGGAGAGTACCCACATGCGTGTTTATTATGACAGAGATGCTGATCTCAATCTTATCAAGGGCAAGAATGTCCTAATTATTGGTTATGGTTCACAAGGTCGTGCCCATGCCATGAACCTTAAAGATTCTGGCGCCAAGAATCTTCGCGTTGCTTTGCGTGCCGGTTCTTCAACTGCCAAAAAAGTAGAGGCTGACGGCCTTGAAGTCATGAGCGTATCTGAAGGTGCTGCTTGGGCTGATCTTATGATGATGGCAACACCTGATGAACTTCAAGCAGATATCTACAAGAACGAGATTGCAGACAATATCCGTGACGGTGCTGCGATTGCATTTGCACATGGTCTTAATGTTCACTTCGGCCTTATCGAACCTAAATCTACTGTAGATGTTCTTATGGTTGCTCCAAAGGGGCCTGGCCACACAGTACGTGGCGAATATCAAAAAGGTGGCGGTGTGCCATGTCTTATTGCTGTTCACCAGGATGCTTCTGGTAATGCGCATGACCTTGGTCTTTCATACGCTTGTGGCGTTGGTGGTGGCCGTTCAGGCATTATTGAAACAAACTTCAAGGAAGAGTGTGAAACTGATTTGTTCGGTGAGCAGGCTGTTCTTTGTGGTGGTGTGGTTGAACTTATTCGTGCTGGTTTTGAAACGCTTGTTGAGGCAGGTTATGCGCCAGAAATGGCTTACTTCGAGTGCTTGCATGAAGTGAAGCTTATCGTAGATCTTATCTATGAAGGTGGTATTGCAAACATGAACTACTCAATTTCAAACACTGCAGAGTGGGGTGAATATGTTTCAGGTCCGCGTATTGTGACATCAGAAACCAAAGCTGAAATGAAGCGGGTTCTTGAAGATATTCAATCTGGTAAATTTACATCCGAATGGATGCAAGAATATCACGCAGGTGCTGCGCGCTTTAAGGCTATTCGCCGTAATAACGATGCGCACCAAATTGAAGAGGTTGGTGGCAAGCTTCGTGAGATGATGCCTTGGATTTCTGCTAACCAACTGGTTAATAAAGAAAAAAACTAATTACTACGCTCTATAATATGACTTTAAAGGGTTGTCTTTGGCAGCCCTTTTTTATTTTTGGCATGAATTTTGCATCGCGTGTATTAATGTTTTTAAAGGTTCGAACAATGGAAAACAAAGATACAAACTATAATACTTTATTGCATGAAACACGGGAAAAACGAGAGTCACACCGGCAACGTGTGCTTAAAAGCGGAATTATTCTATTCAATAATGGATATTCCAGTTTCGCCTGCACGGTGAAAAACCTACATGAACACGGTGCCATGCTGGAATGCGAAAGCACGGTTGGAATTCCAAGCGAATTTGATTTTCGTATGCGAGGTGCTGATGGTTCAATGCCTGCAAGACTTGTTTGGCGTACGGAAAAAAGAATGGGCATTGTATTAACAAGCTAATATTTGAACGCTTGTTCATTTAATTTATACTTTGAACTTCAAACCTTTATGCTAGTGTTATGCATAAAAGTGAGAAGGGATGCCCATGACTTTACGTATTGCAACTTTCAATGCTGAAAATCTTATGCAACGATTTGATTTTTCTGGTTGGAGGAATGAGCTACGCCGAGATCGTACGCTTCAAATGCTGGATGTAAAAGATCAAAAACATTTTGAAATGCTGGAGCAGGCGCGTGTTGTTGCGCATACGGATGATACCATGCAGTTGACAGCGCTTGCTGTCGCCGATTGCCGGGCGGATATTATTTGCATGCAAGAGGTTGAGAACCTGGATGCTTTACACGCTTTTGAATATGGGTATTTGTTCAAGATGGCTGGGCATGGCTATCGCCACAAATATCTGGTTGATGGCAATGATAGTCGCGGCATTGATGTTTGCGTGATGATGCGAGATGAAACAGCCACGGGTGAGGAAATAGAGTTTGTCTCCATGCAAAGCCATGCGCATCTTACCTATAAAGATTTAGGGATTCATAACAAGGCGTTGGCTGAAACAGGTAATGAATCAAATGAACGGATTTTTCGCCGTGATTGTCTTGAGATTGATGTAAAAATTGGTGGCAGACCCCTTACAATTTATACAGTGCATTTTAAGTCCATGGGATCTGGCAAAAATGGTATTGATGGCCGTGAATGGACCATGCCTATTCGTGCAGCTGAGGCAAAGGCTGTTCGCATGATTATAGAAAAACGCTTTGGCAAAGGTAAAACTGCAAACAAACGCTGGATGATTTGTGGGGATATGAATGACTATCGTTCCCGTATTATTGTTCAAGGTGATCGTAGTTCAGGATTTACATTCAAACAGGATACCGAAAATCAGTCCGGTCATGACACACTGATTGCAGACAGTTTTTCAACCAATCTGGTTGAACGTCGCGATTTCCTCGATCAATGGACATTGTATCATTCACGCGGGCCACAAGAACAGCACTTGTGTCAGCTTGATTATATTTTAGCTTCACCTGCATTGGCTGACAAAAACCCAAAGGTAGTGCCGCAAATTATCAGGAATGGACAACCGTTCCGTACACCTTTTCCTGAAGGCCAGAAAGTTGAACGTTACCCGCGAACAGGATGGGACAGGCCAAAGTCTTCTGATCATTGTCCTGTGGTGGTGGAGTTGACTATTTAAAGCTTACTTGTTTTTTTGATAGTATTGTTATCCAGGGCGCTATCTCACCTGAAAGTCCTGGTTCTTCACCGAATGTTTTATCAAGCACTATAAAGCCTGTGTTTTCCAAATGTGTGATTAGTTCTTCTTCTGAGTAGTAACTGTACATTCTGCCTATGCTATCCCGCAGCATTCCGTTACCCAGTTTCATGGCAATATGAAAAATGCCATTAGGCGTAAGTGCCGTGTGAATTGCTTTAAGGTGTCTTGGAAAATCTTCGGTGGGGGCATGCAGCAAGCTAAAATTCGCCCAAATGCCATCATAACTATTTACAGCTTTCAGGTCATCAAATGTAGCTTGTTGTGCGTCTATATTATAGTTTTTATTGGCATGATTTATCATTTCCCTTGATGCATCGACCGGGTCTACGTGAAGGCCATGATTTCGCATCAAAACAGAAGAATTACCTGTGCCGCAACCCAAATCCAGTACATGCCCATTCTTCGGCAGGGATTTTATAAAACCCTGTAAAACCGGATTCGCCTTGCCGTCAGACACAAGGCTAGCGTATTTTTCCACTTGCTTATCGTATATTGCAATTGTTTTTTCGTCTGACATGTCGCTTGCTGCTTTTTCTATGCCCCATCGTCGGCTTTTCGCGGCTGTTGGGTTGCTGCTTCATCATCTATTGCCGAGCGTGCTGCTGCTGCGATGGATGTCTTTTGCTTTTCTGTTAGCGGCTCAGCAGGTTCTTCTGCCAAGCGAACTGTAACTTCCTTATTGGCAAAACGGATATCTTCACGCTCAAACAGATCACGGATAGCTGCATAGACAACCTTTCGTGTTACGAATTGATCGCCGGGTTTTGTCATGAATTTTACCCGAATGATCATGGCTGAGTCTTCCATTTTATAAACGCCTTGAGACTTCAAGGGTTGCATAAACAAATGCCCACATTCCTTGTTTTCCAATAGTTGCTGCCCAAGCTTTTTAATGAGTTTTCGGACACGTTCTATATCTGTGTCATAAGTCAGACGAAGTGGTAGCTTCATCATCACCCAATCACGCGAGTAATTGGTAAGCTGTTTGATCTCGCCAAAGGGAATTGTGTGAAGAGGTCCATTGTGATGACGCAATTGGAAGGAGCGGAGCGAGATTTTTTCTACGGTACCGCGTATGTCACCAAGTTCAATGTATTCACCTTTTCGGAAAGCGTCGTCGAACAGGAAGAAGCCACCTGAAAAAATATCCCTGATAAGTGCTTGTGAGCCAAAGCCAACAGCCAGACCAATAACACCGGCACCGGCAAATAGCGGAGCAATGTCGACGCCTGCATTTGACAAAATTACCATGACGGCAAGT
This sequence comes from uncultured Rhizobiaceae group bacterium, assembly GCA_937951645.1. GTDB lineage: Bacteria > Pseudomonadota > Alphaproteobacteria > Rhizobiales > Rhizobiaceae > JAALLB01. The sequence continues at coordinate 5,905 of CALFBM010000041.1, read as the reverse complement.
ATGATGATTGTGACGACAAACACATTACGAACAAGTGGCAGGAGTGTTCCTATTCTGGATGTGCTCTGGCCACCCATTTCATTGTCGCCACCTTCATCATCTGGTGAGGCGCCAACATCTTGCTCAGATAATTGATGATCAATATATGCCACGACTGCGCGGTATAGGAACCAGGCGACAAAAATGATAATCAGGGTATCCAGAAACCCTGTAACCGGATTACCCTTTTCTCCAATGTTGACGTCCCAATTCCCCAGGATGAAGCCAAATGCAAGAATCGTAATCAGGATACCGACTGCATTTTCCATAAGAGGTTTGAAAATAGGCTTGAAAACAGGCATTCCATCAAGCTCTTTTGCAGACATTACCTGATTAATAATGATGTCTTCATCATCTTCTTCAGGGTTTGCCAGTGCTGCTTCAATGGCTGCTTTTTCTTCTTCGTGTTTTTGCTTTGCTTTTTCGTGGGCAAGAGAAACGCGTTCCTCAAACCGCTTTTGACGGGCAACATAGAAACGGTCAATCACAACCAATAGGGTTGAATAAGTGGCAATTGCCAAAATCAAGGCGGTTATTGGTGAGCCGATTATTGAAAGCGAGTCTGGCAAGTCAAGTATTATGCGATAAACGCTTATTACCCATGCAACCGCCAAATATCCAATCATGATTGCATAGGCTTGTGACGCCAGAATGCGTCTCCAGATAGGCTTGTTTGATGGTGCTCCCTTGCCCAAAATTATGTCTTTGATTTCGTTACGGTGCCTGTAGGCCAAGGTTCCAAATAAAAGTGCCGAGAGTAGCAGGCAGGTTATGACGACCAGCTTTAAAGTGTCTGATGATAAACCGATAAATGCAAGCCAGACGAAAAAAGCTGATAAAAGTATAACAGTAAGGGCAGCGCGTCGCCATTGCCTCTGCATTTTGTCTGCCGCTTCATCGCTAAGGTTTATCATCCGGTGTGAAGGGATGTCAGGTGCAATCAGATTAAACAAGATTACATGCCTGAAAATGCGGTAAGCAAGATACGCCCCCAAAATGACGCCAATGGTAGCGCGGGTTGGTAAATGCCCTGAATCAAAAACAACGGCAACAAGTATTGCGACTATTGCCATAATACAAACGTTTACCAATATCAAAAGCGCTCGATACAACAGATATGAAATTTTCTCGGCGCGGTTTTCTGGTTCAGGATTGTATAGACTTTTGAAATATTTCTGATTCCAGCGCCTCACTAAATAAGTAGGGCCAATTCCGATTATGATGCCGGCAATTGCAATTGCTATTGCCTGCCAGAGCCAGTTTAAGGTTCCATCCGGGCTTAGTGTTTGAAAACGTTTCATAATAATGCTGAATGCTTGCGGTGCCTTGCTTATTATCCTTTTTAATTCAGAACGAATTTTAAGAGCATTTTCCCCAATGCTCGGGCCCGTGTCTTCAATAATTTTGTTATCCTTTTCAGGCGATATGACAATCACACTCAGGCCTTTTTCCTTCGCGCTGTCGATGAGCTGTTCAAAATCAGCCGGGCTGGCATCCTGGTCTTGGGCGAGGGCAGGATTAAAAATTGCCATAAAGAAAACAAGCGTAAACAAGCATAAAATTGGGTAAAATATATTTTTGAAAACAAACATGATAAATCCAGATTAAATATATATGTCTGTGAGTAAACATCAGTAATTATGCTGTTTGCAAGTCTTTTGGGTTTCATGTACAGGCAAATGTATGTTCAATAAGAATAAATCGAATCTAATATTGGATTATCATGCTATCACTTTTTGAAATTGCCTCATTGCTTTTGGCCTTGTCTGCGTTCTTTGGCTGGATGAACCATGTGTTCTTTAAACTTCCACATACAATTGGCTTATTGGTCATATCCTTGTTTGCTTCGCTCTCCATGTTGCTTGCGCAAAAGTTTTTCCCGTCGATTGGGCTAACAGATACATTCCAGTCAATCATTGGGCAGATTGATTTTTATTCAACGGTCATGGAAGGAATGTTGGCGTTCCTGCTGTTTGCTGGCGCGCTGCATGTTAATTTTGAGAAGATGGCAGATCAAAAATGGCCGATACTTTTAATGGCAACATTTGGGGTTGTTTTATCAACTTTTATCGTAGGAACAGGCTTTTGGCTGCTGGCAGATTTGTTTGGGGTCCATATTCCATATGCCTGGGCATTGGTGTTTGGCGCCCTGATTTCTCCAACTGACCCTGTTGCTGTTTTAAGCTTGTTGAAATCGGTTAATATTCCTCAAGCCCTTGAAGCAAAAATTGCAGGTGAATCTCTGTTTAATGATGGGGTTGGGGTGGTTGTTTTTACCATTGTTGTGGCGATTGCAGTTAGCAATGGAGAAAACGGTATTGATTTTGCGCATATTGCAGAACTGTTCATAGTAGAGGCAATTGGCGGTGCTATTCTTGGCTTGATTACCGGGTGGATTGCCTATCGTGCAATGGCGGCCATGGATGAATATACTTTGGAAATCCTGATATCGTTGGGAATTGTTGCGGCAACTTATGCAATTGCACTTCGCTTACACCTTTCTGGTCCGATTGCTGTTGTTGTAACCGGGCTTTTACTTGGCAATCGAGGTAAATCGGTTGGCATGAGCGAAAAAACTGCAGAGCATTTGTTCTCGTTTTGGCATTTGATTGATGAAATTTTAAATTCTGTTTTGTTCTTGTTGATTGGCTTGGAAATCCTGATTGTTGCAATTGATCCATCCTTTGGCTGGTTGATTGTTCTCACCATCCCTCTGGTTCTTGCTGCAAGATCTGCTGCAGTAGCCATTCCTATTCTTGCCCTGTCAAAATTTAGAACGTTTACAAGCGGGGCTATTCCTGTTCTGACATGGGGTGGGTTGCGTGGCGGCATATCTGTGGCGCTTGTGTTGTCCTTGCCTGATAATGAGAATAAACCACTGTTGCTTACTGCAACTTTTGCGGTAGTTCTTTTTTCTGTCATTATTCAAGGTTTAACAGTCAAGAAACTGATTGCTTACACGGTTGATAAAAAACTTGTCTAAAAGCCATAATATGGAGAAAATCATGCCACGCCATTATTTCACACTTGATGTTTTTACGGATAAGGCACTTTCTGGTAATCCACTCGCCGTTGTCTTGGACAGTGAGGGGCTGGATGATGAAATGATGCAAAGAATTGCGGGTGAATTTAATCTTTCAGAAACAGTTTTTGTCATGCCCCCAGCAGACAAGACTAACCGGGCAAAGATACGTATCTTTACGCCTGGCAGGGAGTTGCCGTTTGCCGGGCATCCAACGGTGGGGACTGCTGTTTTGTTGGCGCATCTTGGTGGTTTGGGTGAGGAAGCCGAACTTGTCTTGGAGGAAAATGTAGGGTTAGTGCCTTGCATGGTTTCTGAAAGTTCGGCTAATTTTTCCATTCCAAAATTGCCTACAAGAATTCAGGCTGATCTGGATGTTGTCTTAATGGCGCAGGTACTTGGGCTACAGCCCGATGATATTGGCATTGATGGACATTCCTATGCACCTTGTGATGCGGGTGTTCCATTTCCTACCTTGCCAATTGCAAGTTTGAAAGCATTACAATCCATCAAACTTAATTCAGGCTTGTTAACGCAACATAATGTACCTCGTGGCTTGGAGGACGAGATATTTGTCTATTCGAAAGAAACCTTGTCACCTGAGGCAGATTACCAAGTGAGGATGTTTGCACCCGCAATGGGAATTCCTGAAGACCCTGCTACGGGCAGTGCAGTTGCCGGATTTGCAGGTCAAATCATGGCTTGCGACAAGCCTGCCGATGGGCATCATACGTTCATTATTGATCAAGGAATAGAAATGGGAAGGGCGTCTCGTATTGAACTTGGTATGGAGGTTATAAATGGCGAACTCAAGAGTGCAACAATATCAGGAAGCGCAGTTATTGTGAGTGAAGGACAATTGCATATTTAAGTCGTGCGGTTGACTCACTTGATAGGCTGGGGCGCGAGCCAACCGCACTCGAAGGAGTTACTCCCCCTTCATTAGAATAAATATAATTGTAATAATTAAATAATATACACCCTAGTTATCATTTTATTTATTAATATATAAAATCAATAAAAAAAATAGTATTATATATATTTATACATATAAATATTCATGTGTGTAGAAGAGCAGTCTTGGTTTTAGCAGACTTTAATGTGAAGATAGAAAAATCACTGACATAATGAGTAGTTGGAATGCGACTTCCATAGCGCAATTTGACGAATGTTTCTGTAGGCTTCAAATTATGTAATCCCAAAGAGTTCCATGATTGAGGTAATGCTATGAGCTTAGGAATTGCAATTGGTGCGCGTGTTCGCAAATCTCCATATTTTGATAAAACGATTGAAGAAGGTGTAACTGCTTTTTCTGTCTATAATCACATGTATATGCCAACGGGTTATGGTGATCCGCTTGCAGAGTATGACCGTTTGATAAACGGTGTTGCAATGTGGGATGTTGCTGTTGAACGTCAAGTCTCATTAAAAGGACCTGATGCAGAAAAGCTGGCCCGTTATCTAACGACAAGAAACCTTGGTGAACTGAATATCGGGCAAGGGCGTTATGTGCCCCTTTGCGATCATCGTGGTACGCTTATCAATGATCCTGTTTTATTACCGCTTTCAGAAGATGAATACTGGCTTTCCATTGCGGATAGTGATGTGATGTTGTGGTCGCGTGGAATTGCTGCAGAGCGTGGCATGGATGTTTCTATTCATGAGCCGGACGTCTCTCCACTCGCCATACAAGGGCCAAAGGCTGTTGATGTGGTGGCTGATCTTTTTGGCGACTGGATTCGTGACCTTAAATATTTTGGACACCGTGAAGCAAGGCTCCAAGGTATACCCCTTCATGTTGCGCGTTCAGGTTGGTCAAAACAGGGAGGTTATGAGCTTTATCTCATGGATGGCCTTCGTGGTGGCGAACTTTGGGATCTTGTAAAAGAAGCAGGCAAGCCTTACGACATCGGGCCAGGTACACCAAATTATATTGAGCGTCTGGAAAGTGGGCTGGTTTCTTATGGTGCGGATACTGATGATGTTACCAATCCGTATGAAGTTGGATTGGGTAAATTTGTCTCGCTTGACCGTGAAGATGATTTTATTGGCAAGGCAGCTTTGAAGAAAATTCATGAGAACGGCATCAAGCGACAATTTGTTGGATATAAAATTGAAGGTGAGCAACTTGCAGCCGGTAACCAACACAAGTGGCCTGTCAAGGATGGTGAGAGCTTCATCGGTTTTGTTTCGGCCTCTGCTTGGTCGCCACGGATAAAATCCAATATTGGTGTTGGATTGGTTGAGACTGCTTATAGCGAGCCGGGTTCAAAAGTTACCATTCAAAGCGATACGGAAAATGGTGATATGAACGCAATAGTTTCAAAGCTTCCATTTGATATTCCAGACTAAAATCTGTTAGATGATCTTAGTATTTTACTCAAGCTAGAGCGGGAAGCAGATGTCTGATTTTTACGACCTTGAAACGATGGCGTTACATGCGGGACATGTGCCGGATAAAAAAGGCGGCTCACGTGCTGTTCCCATTCATCAGACAACCTCGTACATGTTTGAAGACAGCCGTCATGCGGCAGCGCTTTATAACATGGAAGAGGGTGGGCATCTTTATACGAGAATTTCGAACCCGACTGTTGCAGTGCTTGAGCAACGTGTTGCTGCGATGGAGGGTGGTGTTGCCTGTACCGCTTGCGCCTCAGGCATGGCAGCGCTTCATCTGGTTACTACCATGCTTGCAAGTGCGGGAGACCATATTGTCTCGACTGCTCAGCTTTATGGGGCAAATATCAATTTGCTCAAGAATACCATGCCGCGTTTTGGGGTTGAAACGACCTTTGTACATGGTCGTGATCTGGATGCGATGGAAGCTGCTATTCAGGAAAATAC
>CALFBM010000040.1 GCA_937951645.1 uncultured Rhizobiaceae group bacterium | reverse complement strand
ATTATTAATGTCAGCTCCGTAAATATCTGCACCTACGGCAGGGGTGATAGGACGTATCTCGATTGCCATTTTTATCTCCGAGCAGTATTTTCCTGTAACCATGCATCAAGATTGTCTTTTGTGAAAGTGCCTGTTTCAAGGTTTGAATATATAAAATTTATCAAGCCTTTGTTGCCTGCAACATGCGATATACCATTGGCTTCCAAAAAGATTTCCATTGCAGCAAGACCAACACGCTTGTTGCCATCAATAACCCATTATTTATTGTCAGGCTTTCCCAAATTGCTGCAGCTTCTTCTATAATATCCCTGTAATATCCTGTTTGAGGGCGTAAAAGTGCTACTTCAATAAACCCTTTGTCTCTAGCCTCACCCGAGCCACCAAATTCAGTAATTTGATCATGATGAATTTCCAATACATCATCTAATGTGAGGTAATACATAACAAGCTATCTATTTTGCCAAAGCTTCATAAACTTTACGGCGACGTTCCATGCTGCGTTTGTGTAATCCTTTTATAAGTGGATTAGATGTCTGCTTTGATTTAATGGTTTCATACTCTTATGCGGAAATGATAACCGCTTGGTCGCGGCCATTTTTCTGGATCATCACAGGCTCTTTTTGGGCATCCCCTATCAGTTTGCCAAATTGGTTTTGTGCTTCTGTTGAAGTTACGACACGGATATTCATAGGTAATTTTCTTATGTATTTTAGCTATATTGCCTAAAATAGCTAAAATTAGGTATTTTCACCAATCTCATTCATATAAAATGGTGTGGTTTGATACATTTGATTGATCCAGTTACTAAACAATAAATGGGCGTGAGACCGCCAGCGATTTTGAGGTGGAATGTCAGTATTGTCGCCTGGATAATAATTATGAGGAATATGAATGTCTTTTCCGCTCTCGCGATCACGAAGATATTCTTCACCTAGTGATAAGGTATCATACTCAATATGATTAAAGATATAAAGTCTGTTGCCTTTCTCTTCCTGGATAAGGCAGGGCCCTGTAATATCGGACTCCATTAAAATCTCCAAACCCCGTTCGGGTTCAATGTCAGCTGATCTGACTTCTGTCCAACGCGAAACCGGAATTGAAAAATCATCGGAAAACCCGCTTAAATAAGGGGAAGCCGGTTTTAAATTGCGGTGACGGAAAACACCAAACGCTTTCTTTTCCAATTCATGTTTTGGAACGCCATGGAAGTAATTGATGGCGGCCATTGCCCCCCAGCAGATATTGAATGTTGAATGTACATTGTGCGTTGTCCATTCAAGAATTTCGCATAATTCTTTCCAGTATGTCACTTCTTCAAACTCAAGCGTTTCAATTGGCGCGCCTGTAATGATAAAGCCATCAAACTTGCGGTGCTTGACCTCATCCCAGGTATTGTAAAAATCAATTAAATGCTCTTCGTTTGTATTTTTAGCCTTGTGGCTGCCAATACGAATGAGTGAAAGTTCAACTTGTAACGGGGTAGCACCAATCAAGCGCGCTATCTGGGTTTCAGTGCGGATTTTATTGGGCATTAAATTAAGCAAGCCAATTTGCATGGGTCGGATGTCCTGGCGGTTTGCGTCTGCTTCACGCAAAATCTGAACACCTTCTTTTAAAAGTGTTTGAGTAGCGGGCAAACCATCAGGAATTCGTATTGGCATGGGGGACAAACCTCCTCTTTAGCGATTGTTTAACGTGGTTGCAATTTGGTAAAATCACCACGAATGAAACACACTAATAAATTCAATATTACAAAAGGTCAATTCAGACAAATTTAGATCAACCTTCTTTTGGTCCATCTAATGCTTCAAACCAGTTAATGGCTTCTTCAGCCCATCCTTTCGGAACGCTATGTCCACCTTGAAAAAGATTAAACTGCAATGCGCTGTCAGGCTCACATTTTGTCCACCAGCGCTTCCAGAACTTGCCTGACGTATCAAATTTGTCAGCTTTTAGGCCTTTGCATCCGTTCACTTCACGCATGAGTTGAAGACCATAAAAAACATCTCCTTGTATAATACGGGGATTATCAACTGGCCCAATCGGGCGGCCTTCAAGGGGAACTGTTCCATCAAACCAACCATGGGTATGAAGTAATTTAACAGGACCATTACAATCTTGCGAGATTGGGTGAGGGCGCCAAAATGCACCTGCAACAGGGGCAAACGCTTTTGCAACTTTAGGGTCCTGACAGGCAAGATACCAGGTCAGTGATCCACCAATTGAAAACCCGGTCATAAGAATTCGGCTACGATCTATATTGAATTTGGAAGAAGCATCGTTCAGCACTGCTTTTGTAAATGCCAATTCATCACGTCGTTTTTTTCGCTCGGGATGAAACGACCAACCGGGGCCAAATCTTGAGTTGGGTCTTTTCAAGCCACTTGGTGCGATAACGGCATAACCCCGCTTGAGAAATGTCTCAACCATTTCACGATTTTTTAATGATCGTTGCCCTGTTCCCCCAGCGCCATGAAAATAAATCATCGCAGGTAATTTAATTGAAACATCAGCGCGTGGCGGTAATTCGATATTATACTCGCCCAGCTCAATTTTACACTCATTATCACCAAGACCACAGGCCTGTTCTGCCTTGCTAAAGTTGGGGAAAGCCAAAAGGGCTACAAGTGCCAATAGTAAAAAACGCATGAAAAACTCCAGAATAATGATTCTGAAAGTTTCACATTACCCAACTCAAAATTGCAATGGTCTCGCGAAATTTTGTAACTATGTGATTATCTGTTTTGCTGCTTGGCCATGAAAGCCAGGCGCTGTAATAAATGCACGTCTTGCTCATTTTTAAGAAGCGCTCCATGCAAGCGAGGCAAGGCATCGGTTGCATCCCCGCGAAGGTCTGCGCCATCAATATCATCAACAACCAGTAATCTTATCCAGTCAAGAGCCTCTGAAGTTGAGGGTTTTTTCTTTAATCCGGGTGTCTCCCTGATTTCATAAAACTGCGTAAGTGCCTCTCTGACCAAATTCTTTTTAATTCCCGGATAATGAACATCCACAATTTGCTCAAGAACCTCTGTCTCTGGAAACTTGATGTAATGAAAGAAACACCGGCGCAAGAAGGCATCCGGTAATTCTTTTTCATTATTTGATGTGATAATAACGATAGGGCGGTTATCTGCTTTTATGTTTTCATTTGTCTCATAAACATGAAATTCCATACGGTCGAGCTCTTGTAGAAGGTCATTTGGAAACTCGATATCTGCCTTGTCAATTTCGTCAATCAGCAGGACGACTTTCTCCTTGGCTTCAAAAGCCTCCCAAAGCTTGCCTTTACGTATATAATTTTTGACGTCATTCACACGCGCATCACCTAATTGGCTGTCACGCAAGCGCGAAACGGCATCATATTCATATAATCCCTGTTGTGCTTTAGTGGTGGATTTTACATGCCACTCAATGAGCGGCAGACCCAATGAGTTTGCAACCTGCTTTGCCAACTCTGTTTTGCCTGTGCCTGGTTCGCCTTTTACCAATAAAGGACGTTCAAGCGCTATGGCAGCATTAACAGCCGTTGTTAAATCATCAGCTGCCACATAAGAGGGTGTACCTTCAAATTGCATAAAATATTCCTTAACCTTTTCAATTTTCTTTTAAGGCGAAGGCATCAGTTGGGCAAGTTTTAAGAATAAAAGAAAAAAGATTTATTATGTTGCATAATTCTATTGATTTTCATCTTGCAGGCTCATGCGGTTAGGGTTATAGAAGCGCTACGTTGGGATGTAGCCAAGTGGTAAGGCAACGCTTTTTGGTAGCGTGTATCGTAGGTTCGACTCCTACCATCCCAGCCATGTAAATCATCAACGCTTAGTGTACAGATTTGATTTGTTGCATCAGATAATGATTTTGGCTCATCAGGGCTATCAAAGAATTTATGATGAGACGAACAAACTAACATTTTACAAACGATGCAGACCGTTATCTATCTGCAATGATGGATTTGCATTCCCGCCGTACTATTAGTCAGGCTATGAGCAATCGACCGAGACAAGACTTGACTCTACAAGCACTTAATCGCGCCGTTACGCTCCGAAGCTTGCCGTAATGGTCCGATATATATATGAGTATTTACAATACTCGATGTAGGCATTCTAAATTAGGAAAATAGTACGTGTAGACTTTGAAAAAAGTAGTTAAAAGATACAAGAATGCAGAACCAAAACCGAAGAAGTCCATATCTGTCCGTAGTTAAATGATGACTGATAATAATTCACAGTCAGACTTGATGATCTACTCCAGCGTAATAGAACTCATTATAGCCGAATATATATCAAGTTACTTGTGTTTGAGAAAAACTAATCGTTATCATTAAGCCCCGCTCCAGCACCAGCAAGTCTGGACGCTTCTGTCGCTGGTGCGTAGGTTTTATGCGCAAGTGCATTAAGCTTGGCGATATATGGTTTGGCATCTTTCAAAATGCGGGTTTTAAGTTCCAGGCTGTCTTGCGTGGATTCAGATCGTATAATTTCAATTGTAACAGGATTATCATTGGTACTCGAAACCAGAGCGCTTAAGTCGTCTGTTGAGACATTGTTTTTACGTATGAAGATCCTGTTTTTATCCCACTGTAATAAAAGAGTTTTGTTTTCTGCAACGCTTGCAAGAAAGGGAACCATTAATAGAGGTTCGTAAACGCTCGCATCTTTTTGCGTAACCCAATCGTCCATATCTGATATCAAACACCCCAGTCTTAGGGGGCAGTGCTTGGGGTTGTAATCATCATGTGCATTTGCGTTTGATAGATACTGGGCTAATGTTTCAACACCTTGCAGTCCATGCCCCTCAAGCCACTCAACTACAAAGCCGGCTTCTTCAGCTATGCCCCAATCCATACCTGCGCCACGTGCAGCTTTCACGCCAAGTGCGCGAACCTCGCCCAGGGACCAGCTCATTTTGCAATAAGTGGCGGATAAGCTAAATCATCAGGATCAAGCATGGAAAGTTCATCAGGAAAAGGAGCGCCTTGATACATTGTGATGCGTACCCAGCGGTCAGAACGCGGGTCGAACTTGGTTGCACCAAAGAAAGATAATTTGCAGCGCAATAAATCGATTGGCAGCATTTTTTCACAAATTGTATTGTCGTGGATCTCCGCATATTGCTTATTGGAAACCAGTTGCGCGCGCCGCACAATATGACGATGTTCTGGATATTTCATCAAAAATGCAGCAACACTTTCGCTCTCGTTCCAGTTTTTCAGACATTGAATTAATCGAACAACATCGCGAGCAGGACATAGTGGTTGTTCATAAGGTTCTATGGGTTCTTCGTGACGTTCACCTAGGCGCGGCTCCAGTTTTTCTTCTGAGACATACCAAACACGTGCATTGGCACCAGTTTTGTTAAAATCAATCCGGTTTGCCCACTTGTAGACATCCTGTAAAATTGTCTTGAGTTCACCAATTGTCATTGTACCCTTGATGCGGAAACTATCACGTTCATCAGCGCACATGGTTTGGGCAATATCATCTACAAGTTCGCCATAAGGCTCCATTATTAGCGATGCTACTTGTTCCTGGCCTTCAAAACCAAGGTTGTTTTCCGACCATTCGGCAAGCGCATTCCAGGGATAGTCTTGGGTTAGCATATCAGTTTTTAAAACCGCATTGAGTTTGTCAAAATCCTTGCGAAGACATTCAATTTTTCTTTGCTGATAGAGATGATCTGTATGCCATCCATCAGCATTAAGTGCTGCGCGTTTTACAAGGTTTTTAAAATGCTGGATTTTGTCAGCTTCAGCAGTTTGAATATTACGAACAATGCTGATGGCAGTTTCACGACCGTTAATCCATTCATGGATGAGCGCAGGATGGTTGATAAGAAAGGGTGCCATGCCAAGCCCGGTTGAATTGCCAACCCCAAAGCAACGGCGCACGTCAGGATCAAGTACAACAGAATTTTTGCCACCGCGCGTTTTTGCCATGTGTTCAACCATGTCAATTGCAAAGGTTCTAATAAGCCAAACAGATAAAAGCTCGGGTTGAAAGGAGCCTGAAAATTCTTCACGGCCTGACCATTTTCCCCTGTCACACGCACCAAATTTTGCTGATCCATAAATCGCAGTGGTGCGCATCAGATAACCTACTTTTTCAATCTCGCAAACATCAGGCTGTTGTCCTTTTGACAAACAGTTACTGACATATTCAAAAAGACGAACAGAGCGGTTTGCTCTTGAAAGACAAATTTCTGTTTCCGAAACACGACCTGCTTCCTGGAGTGGTACATTGCGCGAAAGCCGTTCAATGTCAGCCTTGGTCGGTTCACCATCAAAGAGGGTAAAGGTCGCATCCCATGCTTCTGCGATGACACGGTCAGAACGAAGTTCAGCCGGTAAGTCATGAGCAAATGCAACTAGCGTATAGGTGCGTTTTGGTCCTTTGGCACGATACGTTGCGACACCAACCCCTTTTTCATTAATATCAAAAATAGGTCGATCAAACTGCCAGTTTTCCTTCTTTAGTCGGCGTAGCAAAACGCGCATGAAACTCAATCGCGATTGATGGAATGATCCCATGCGTTTTAATCGCATCACTTGTGAAGCAGGACGCATATTGATATTTTGATTTATGGCTATGTCTTTCTTGGTCATTTCACAGCCTCAAAGTTTTCGTCATAAAAACGCAGCCAGTTTTCACCCATAATACCAGCAGTTTCAGTTTGTGAAAATCCAATATCTTTTAGGCCTTGTTCGATATTGCCAAAATCACGGTTGTCCTGAAACCATTCAGGCATTGGGGGGAAGCCTGCATCAGAAGCAGAGCCTTCGCCATAGTCTATTTCTTTTGACCAACGGCCAACCCGCATCCATTCAACAATGCTGTCGGGTTGGTCTTGGCATAGGTCTGAACCAAGTCCAATATTCTCAACGCCAATAAGCTCTGCCGTCTTGGCAATCATCTCGCAAAAGCTCTCCAATGTACAATCTGATTTACCTTTTAGATGGTGAGGGTAGAGCGAAAATCCCAACATCCCTCCTGATTGTCCAAGCGCTTTCAAAACTTCATCAGATTTATTGCGCAAGGCTGCATGCCAGAAATAAGGATTGGCGTGTGTAATCGCAATTGGGCGTTCTGAAACTTCCATTGCATCAAGGGTTGAGCGCTCTGCCGAGTGGCTCATGTCAACAACAAGACCAATACGGTTCATTTCCTTAATCACCTGCTTACCCATGCGTGTAATGCCGGTGTCTTCAGCTTCATAACAACCTGTAGCAAGCAAAGACTGGTTGTTGTAAGTAAGCTGCATGAAGCGTGCGCCAAGCATATGACAGATTTCTACCAGACCGATATCATCTTCAATTGGAGAGGGGTTTTGAAACCCAAAGAATATCGCCGTACGATTAGTTTTTCGGGCAAGGCGGACATCATTGCCTGTTTTACCGTGAAAGATAAGATCAGGAAAACGCTCGAACCAAAGATTCCATTTTTCTATATTGGCAACTGTCTCGCGGAAGTTTTCGTGATAGCTAATCGTGACATGAACAGCATCCACTTCACCTTCGCGCATTTGACGGAAGATTTTTTCTGACCAATTTGCATATTGCAGATTATCGATTCTGTGCATTTTATGTATCACCAAAGAATTTCCATAAAGTTTTGATGGAAATCACTGTAAACATCAAGTTTGATTTGCGCCGTATTCAAACCCTTGCAAGACGTTAACAGCATTCAATCCAATTGCATCAATGGCGTATCCACCCTCCATAATAAATTGCGTTGGCAGATTTAGCTGCGCAAGGTCTTGGCCATAAGTGTAAAAGTCATCTGATTTTAGCTTAAACGAACTGATAGGATCTTCTTCAAAGGTATCGGTGCCAAGAGAAACCACAAGTGCCCGTGGTGAATAATCTGAAATACGATCCATTGCTTGATGCAGTGCATTGCGCCAAGCCTCAAATGTCGTTCCTTTTGGCATGGGCAAGTTCAGATTATACCCTTTGCCCTTACCTTCGCCAGTTTCATCTGCATAACCCAAAAAATGGGGAAATTCGTCCTCAGGTCTACCGTGCAAGGAAACAAAAAGAACATCATCGCGGTTATAAAATATATCCTGCGTGCCGTTGCCATGATGGAAATCGACATCAAGAATTGCAACTTTGTTCAGTCCATTGTTGAGAAGTGCCTGCGCCGCAAGGGCTGCATTGTTAAAGAAACAATATCCGCCATACATATCAAGTGCCGCATGATGTCCTGGAGGGCGACAAAGTGAGAAGATTGCTTTTTCGTCCAACAAACGATGCGCGCCTTCTATTGCGACATTGGCACTTGCGCGTGCTGCTTCCCAGGTTCCCTGTGTAATGGAGGTTTCAGCAGCAAGCGCATAATATCCAAGCTTACCATCAATATCGACAGGACATTTTTGTGCCATACGCCGTGCCGGCCATGAAGCTGCAATTGCTTCACCCTGCATTCCGGCAGCTGTCCATTCTTCCCAGCAGGTTTCCAGAAATGCAACATAGTCTTTATTGTGAATTTGCAGGAGAGGTTCGAGACCATAATCTTTAGGGGCTATAATCTTGCCCAAACCAGTTTCTTTTAATCGGGCAAGGACGAAATCCATACGAGACGGTCTCTCAAAAGGTTCAACCAATACCCCGCCGCATAATTCTGTTTTGGCATCGCGTTTACGGTGGTCTTCAGAGTAAATTGTCAGCATTATCGAGCCATGCCTTTTTCTTCCAGTTCAGCCAAATGTTCTGCCCAGCGTTCTTCCTTTTGTTGGCCTAATTCCCGTAAATAAGTCCAGGAAAAAATACCTGTATTATGCATGTCGTCAAAAGTAATGCGAACAGCATAATTGCCCACAGGTTCCATCTGCATGATTTCTACATCACGTTTGCCGCCAATGGTCTTGCGCTGTTCAGGAGAATGTCCCTGAGCTTCTGCGGAAGGAGAAAGAACGCGGAGCATTTCTGCACTTAGCTCATGAATTTCAGTATCGCCAAAGGCAATTTCGAGAGATTTTTTGTCTTTGCGAACAGTCAGTTTGGTTGGTTGCATGTGTTTTGTATCATCTTGTGTGGATTGTCATCATTTTTAGTGTGTAAAATACATATTGATATTGAGCGTAAATTGGAATTATCTCAATCCATGACTAAACCGATTTCTGATCATAGACAACTCATTGCAAGCTTGTCCGACGAACAAAGAGCAGACCTGACGCAAAAATCAGATTTGCATGGGGTTCTGCATCTTTTAAGCCATGTTGTTGCATTGGCAGTTACAACCACCTGGATTATGAACGTCTGGGCTGGATGGCAGGTGGTTCTGGTTTTGCAAGGATTGATGCTTGTATTCCTGTTTACGCTGCTACACGAGACAGTTCATTTTACAGTATTTAAAACTGCCCGAATAAATACGATTATTGGGTGGCTATGCGCCATGGTAATTCTCCTGCCGCCAAACTGGTTCAGATATTTTCACCTGGCGCATCATCGCCACACACATGATCCGGAAAAAGATCCGGAACTGGAAGGCAAAAAACCTGAAACCATACCGCAACTTGTCTGGTCAGTTACAGGTTTGCCAGTCTGGTGGTTTCACATAAACACAATTTTCAAAAATGCTCTTTTTAAGCCAGTATATGATTATGTGCCAAAAGCAGGGTATCAAAAAATCAGGCAAGAAGCATTGATTATGCTTGGGCTATATGGTGCGCTTTTAAGTGCATCGTTCTTCTTCGTATCGACCACTTTATTATGGGTTTGGATTATTCCGGTATTGGTTGGGCAGCCGTTTTTAAGGCTATATCTTATGGCTGAGCATGGCCGCTGTCCACATGTTGCTAACATGCTAGAAAATACACGTACTACCTATACGACGAGCTTCGTGCGTTGGCTTGCGTGGAACATGCCTTATCATACTGAGCACCATGCTTACCCAACCGTTCCATTTTACAAATTGCCAAAGTTTCATAAAATCGCAAAAGCATATTTGCGCATGACAGAAAACGGCTACATTCAATTCAACAAGAAAACTGTTCAACACATGATGCGTGGGGAAAAATTATGAACAAAACATATGATGCAATTATTATCGGGGCAGGGGTTATTGGTGCCTGTGTTGCTTTTGAACTTGCCAAAAAGGGGTATAAAACACTCAGTATTGATAAGGGGCCAGAAGCTGGCTATGGCTCCACATCGGGTTCATGTGCAATTATCCGCACCTATTATTCAGCATATGAAACTTGTGCACTTGCCTATGAGGGAGTCTTTTACTGGAAAGACTGGGCTAATTATTTGGGAGCAGATGACGAACAAGGTCATATCAAATACCATGACACCGGGTGTTTGGTCGTGAAAACAGAGCATAATAAATATCTCGAAGAAGCCTGCGAAACCATGGACAGGATTGGCTGTCCATATGAACATGTAGCAGCAGAAGATATTCCATCAAAATTACCAGGTGCAGACATACGCAAATTTGAGCCTGCAAAGCTGATTTCAGATGATGCATTTGGAGAACCAACAGGCGGTGAATTGCCAGGTGCGGTTTTATTCCACGCAGGTGGTTATGTATCAGACCCTAAACTGTCAGCGCATAACGTTCAGCGTGCGGCAGAAGCGCAAGGTGCAGAATTTATATTTAAATCTGAAATAACCGAAATAAGACAAGCAGATGGACGTGTTGCAGGCGTAACCCTTGCGGATGGAACGCAGATTGACGCCAGGATTGTTGTTAATGTAGCTGGTCCACATTCGTCTATTCTAAATGAAATGGCTGGCGTGCGAGAAGGCATGAAAATGTCGACACGTGCACTTCGTCATGAAGTCAGCCATGTCAAGGCACCTGTAGATATTGATTATGGCAATGGCGGATTTGTTTATTCAGATAGTGATATTTCAACCTATGCACGTTCAGAAGTAGGTGGAAATATTTTACTTGGTTCTGAAGATCCGGAATGTGATGTACAGGAATGGGTAGATGATCCGGATAATTATAATACCGAATTTACAGATCAAAACAAAACACTTGTAATGCGGTTTGCACAACGACTTCCATCTCTTGGAATTCCTGAGCAGGCAAAAGGTGTTGTGGCTCTATACGATGTGACGGAAGACTGGATTCCGATTTATGATAAATCAGACTTGCCTGGTTTTTATATGGCTTGTGGCTCGTCAGGCAACCAGTTCAAAAACGCACCTGTTGCCGGTAAAATGATGACAGCAATCATTGAAGCTTGTGAGAGCGGCCATGACCACGATGCAGAACCAGTCATGTTTGAACTGGAAAATATCGGTCACACAATATCACTTGGAACCTTTTCGCGTAATCGCGAGATTAATCCAAATTCAAGTTTCTCGGTGATTGGGTAGCATTTCTAAGGGGCAACGAGGGGCATGGCTCCTACAGGGAGATTAAAATGAAAGATTCATATCGCGCAGTCGTTATTGGCGGTGGTGTTGTTGGCTGTTCAGTACTTTACCATTTGGCAAAGGCTGGCTGGAAAGACGTATTGTTGATTGAGCGTTCAGAACTCACATCAGGCTCCTCGTGGCATGCAGCTGGTGGTTTCCATACGTTGAACGGCGATCCCAATGTTGCCAAGCTGCAGGCATATACAGTGTCACTCTATGATGAGCTGGAAAAAATCTCAGGTCAGTCTTGCGGGCTTCATCTAACCGGTGGCGTCATGATGGCTGATTCAGAAGAACGCATGGATTTTCTTCGCCTTGTTCAAGCACAAGGCAGGTGTCTTGGGATGGAAACAGAAATCATCACGCCATCAGAAGCAAAAGCCATGTTCCCATTGATGGATGAGAGTAATTTTGTTGGCGCACTATGGGATCCTGTAGAAGGTCATCTTGATCCATCAGGCACAACACATGCTTATGCAAAAGCTGCAAAAACCCTGGGTGCCGATATTGAGCTGCGCAATCGTGTGGAAGATTTGACCCAGGATGCAGATGGAACCTGGAATGTAGTCACTGAAAAAGGCACAGTCCGTTGTGAGCATGTAGTAAATGCCGGAGGGCTATGGGCAAGAGAAGTGGGCCGTATGGTAGGCCTTGAACTTCCGGTTCTTGCCATGGAGCATATGTACTTGCTCACAGAAGAAATGCCTGAGGTGCTCGAGTTTAATCAGGATACTGGCCGTGAACTGGTAGGGGTAATCGACTTTAAAGGTGAGATTTATACGCGCCAGGAGCGAACCGGTTTATTGCTGGGCACTTATGAAAAGGCTTGTGTTCCATGGTCACCCACCAACACACCTTGGGACTTTGGACATGAATTGCTGCAACCGGATCTGGAGCGTATTTCACCATCACTCGAAATCGGCTTTAAGCATTTTCCAGCTTTTGAAAAGGCAGGCATAAAGCAAACCATCAACGGACCATTTACCTTTGCCCCCGACGGCAATCCGCTTGTTGGACCTGTTGATGGCTTAACCAATTTCTGGTGTGCCTGTGCCGTAATGGCAGGATTTTCACAAGGCGGTGGTGTTGGTCTGGCGCTTTCCAACTGGATGGTGCACGGCGATCCCGGTCATGATATCTGGGGCATGGATGTAACCCGGTTTGGTGAGTGGGCAACGCTTCGGTACACCAATGCAAAAGTGCGGGAAAATTATTCCAAACGTTTCTCAATTCGTTTTCCAAACGAGGAGTTACCAGCTGCTCGTCCACAACAGACAACACCGCTTTATGATGTGATGAAAGACAAAAACCATGCGGTAATGGGTGATACATGGGGTTTGGAGACGCCGTTATGGTTCGCACCTTCGGCAAAAGAAGCACATGATATTTTATCATTCCATCGTTCCAACGATTTTGAACATATTGGTAATGAAGTGCGCGGCGTTCGTGAGTCAGTCGGCATAACTGAAATTTCAAACTTTGCAAAATATCAGGTAACTGGAGAGGGTGCAGAAGCCTGGCTTTCTCATTTGATGTGTAACACCATGCCAAAAACGGGCAGAATTACGCTTACCCCGATGTTAAATGAAAATGGCAAGCTGATCGGCGATTTCACGATTGGGAAACTGGATGATGATGCTTTTGTAATGTGGGGCTCGCTTGGGGCATCGCGTTATCATATGCGCTGGTTTATTGACCATCTCCCAGATGATGGATCAGTTGGAGTTCATCGTTTTGACATGGATTTAATGGGGCTTTCCATTGCGGGCCCAAATGCACGCAAGGTACTTGAAAAACTCTGTGATGATGACGTCTCAAATGAGGCTTTCCGTTTTATGGATATTCGTGAAATGGACGTGAATGGCGCACCTTGTATTGTGAACCGAATTACCTATTCAGGTGATCTTGGGTACGAGATTTGGATGGAACCTGTCTATCAACGCAAAGTCTATGATGGATTGAAAGAGGCAGGTGCTGAATTTGATATTGTTGATTTTGGTATGAGGGCGCTTTTGTCGATGCGACTGGAAAAAAACTTTCCAACCTGGTTTGCAGAGATGCGCCCAATCTACGGGCCTTATGAAGCGTCCATGGACAGATTTATCAAACTTTCAAAGAATGATTTCATCGGACGCGAAGCAGCAGCAAAAGAATATGCAGATGGTCCCAGATTACGTCGTGTCTCATTTGTGATTGATGCTGATACAGCAGACGTGATGGGGGATGAACCTATTTGGGCAAAAGTTGGCAATACAGATTATGAAACGATTGGGGAGCCTCATGGCTATGGTGCTGTTCGCTTTGATGCGTCAGGAAAGGAAGTTAAAAAAGCAGTCCCCCATATTGATGGAGAATGGCGTGTAATCGGTTGGGTAACATCGGGTGGTTACGGACATTACGTCAAGGCTTCCCTGGCTCAAGGCTACATTCCCGCAGCTCTTGCAGAGCGTAATGAAGAAGGGTTATTTGAAATAGAAATCCTTGGCATCAGACAAACTGCGCGTATTAACATCGAACCATTGTTTGATCCGGCAGGGGAAAAAATGCGTAGTTAAATTCTTTCAATCAGGTCACTTGAAGTGTTCAGCCCTTGAACATTTTTACGATGGTATAGGTGATGATAGCGCCAAAACATATCAGTACCCATGGCATCCATATCTGGGGGCCGTGACCACCAGTAACCCAATAAATTGCACTATCAAGCATTTCGGCCTCCATTCCTTCTTTTGAAGGTATGTGTCAAAACAGTGCTATGCTCTCAACTCAATTATGAACAACAGAGTTTAAGACTTGGTTGGCAGGTTATTTAAAATACTAACTATTTTCTTTAGCCTTTTTTACGTTTAAGCCCCTGGTTTCCGCCTCCTGTGTCTTTCGTTGAAGCGCCTTTTCTGGATTTTGACCTTGAAGAAGGTTTTGACTTTTTCTTTGCCCAACCCTCTTTCAAGGCAGCTTTGTTTTTTGCTTTGTTTTTGAAGGGTTTCTTGCCCAAGGCCTCTATATCAAGAGGTGGTTTTGTATGAAGCTCATGCCCTTCAGCCTGGTTTTTAGATTTTCCTTTATAAGGTTTGTTTTCTTTTGGTGCAGCACCAAAAGCATCGTTTCGAGATAGCTTTTCCTTGTATGGTTTGTCGCGCGATCCACGTTCGCGACGAGGTTTGTCATCCCGTTTTTTCTTGTCAGCAAACTTTTTGCGACCACCAGAGGGTTTGACATAAGGGTCAGCACCTTCGGCAGGTTTGCCTGCAAGGCGTTTAACCCTGATGTTTTTATCCAGAGTTTGATTTGGGCCAATTTTATCAAAAAAGCTTTCAGCTTGTGCAGCATCAAGCTGAATAAGTGTATCTTCCTGCTGCATTTTAATAACGCCGATATCAGCCTTTGTAATATTACCTGCTTTACAAAGCAGGGGGATAAGCCAGCGTGGCTCTGCATTTTGTTTTCGGCCAACGGAGATTGTGAACCAGACGCTTTCACCAAACTCTTCGCGCCGATTTTTACCACCTTCATGCCCCCCACGCTCGGGTCTGTCCTTGAAAGAGCCGGGTTTTGGCGCATCAAAAGAAACAGATTGCACATCTTCAGGCGCAGAACGCCCTGCGTGACTAAGCCTTGCGAAGGCTGTTGCCAATTGGTCAATTGTAAAGTTTTCAAGCAACTTTTCGACTAGGTCTTTTTCGTTGTCCTCAATCGGATTGGTTAAAATCGGGTCTGCAAGAATACGTTCTTCATCACGCTTGATCACATCATCAGCTGAAGGTGGTGTTGCCCATTCCGCATTGATTTTTGCAAAGCGTAAAAGACGCTCGGCACGTTTGCGCCCCTTTTGATCAATGATCATGGCACTAACGCCCTTACGTCCCGCACGCCCTGTTCTCCCACTTCTATGTAGAAGCGTGTCAGGGCTGTTGGGAAGCTCGGCATGAATAACCAGTTCAAGCTTGGGCAAATCAATGCCGCGAGCAGCAACGTCTGTTGCGATGCATACCCTGGCACGTCCATCCCTCATGGACTGGAGTGCATGGGTGCGTTCTGTTTGGCTGAACTCACCAGAGAGAGCCACAACTGAAAAGCCACGATTGTTTAATCTGGCAAGCATGTGGTTTACGGTAGCTCTGGTATTACAGAAGATAATTGCAGTTTCAGATTCGTAATAACGAAGCACGTTGACGATTGCGTTCTCACGCTCACGTTGTGCGACAACAATCGCGCGATATTCAATATCCACATGCTGCTTTTGCTCTGCTGTGGTTTGCACTCGAACGGCATTATTTTGATATTGCTTTGCAAGCTTGCCAATTGAAGCCGGAACAGTTGCCGAGAACATCAATGTGCGGCGTGTCTCCGGTGTGGTTTCAAGAATATACTCAAGGTCTTCCTTAAAACCAAGATCAAGCATTTCGTCCGCTTCATCCAAGACAACGGCCTGCATTTGCGACACATTAAGTGCGCGTCGCCTAATATGATCACATAGACGGCCAGGTGTACCAACAACAATATGAGCACCGCGGTCCAGGTTTTTGCGCTCAGTACGAATGTCCATACCGCCCACACACGAAACAATAACGGCACCTGTTTCAGCATAAAGCCAATCAAGTTCGCGTTTTACTTGAAGAGCCAGTTCGCGTGTTGGTGCCACAACCAGTGCCAGTGGTGCATCTGCTCTTTTAAAGCGGTCTGCTTTCCCAAGCAGGGTTGGTGCGATCGCAATACCAAAAGCAACAGTTTTACCAGAACCGGTTTGAGCAGAAACCAGCAAATCTGCATTTGCAAGTTCTGGATCAAGCATGGATTTTTGTACTGGAGTTAGCTCTGTATATTCACGTTTATTCAATGCGTTATTTAACGCCAGGCTTACGCCTTCAAATTCAGTCATTATGTTTCTTCCGATAGGAGGGCGGTTGTTTCCAAGCTCACCCTTCGAGCACATAACAACTGCTGTTAATATGCATAAATGCATATTCTATGGGTGTCAGTACGTGTTCCAAACCTGCTTGTATAGGGCTTATGTTAAAATTGGTAAATCAATTTGATTTTAAGGAATAAGATCAGCAGGAATTGTGCCTGTTTTAATGCCATAAAGAAGGAGTGAAACGGTAATGACAGACACGGACGTTGTGACCAATACGCAAGCAGAGGCGCGCTCCACCCAGACATTATATTGCTGGGCAATGACAAAAACATTGGTGGCTGTTGGAAGGGACGCAAGCAATATGGCAGCAAACATCCACTTTGCATCAAAATTGCCTGCGTAACTTAGACCAACATACATCAAAAGCGGATGCAAAATCAGTTTGATTGGAACAATATATCCAAGCGACCATGGCGTACGTTTCAAGGGTCGCAATGCCAATGTTACACCCATGGCAAATAAAGCGCAGGGTGCGGCAGCTTGCGCGAGGTAGTCAATCAAACGTTCTACTGGAACGGGTGGTATAAAATTTATCGATGCTGCAAGAACGCCTACAGCAGTTGCCATAATAAATGGGTGAAAAATAATCTTTTTGAGAATTTCCAAAACAAGCTGAAGCGTATTTTGTTTCTTTAAGCCAGAGATTGCCATCATGGCAGGTGCAATCGCAAAGTGCATTATATTTTCAAAACAAAATATAATGGCAACCGGAATGGCAGCCTGTTCGCCCAATGCCAGAATGGCAAGTGCAGGGCCCATATAACCTATATTGCCATAAGCACCCGCAAGGCCTTGTATTGTAGCTTCTCCAATATTGCCGCGTGCATTGATGATACCAATTACAAAGGTAAAGGTGAAAATTACAAATGTGATACCAATGTTTGCAAAGATAAAATTCCAGCTGGCAAGCTGCTCGATTGGCGTTTTGGCGAGAAGTTTGAAAAAGAGTGCGGGCAAGGCAAAATAGATGATAAATGTATTCAACCATCCAAGTGCTTCAATCGGTTGTTTGCTAACCTTGGCACCGACAAAGCCCAGAAGGATAAGACCAAAAAGAGGTAATATAAGACCTAAAACTTCAAGCATTATGCGGGCTTGTTTTAGAACTTCCAGCCCATAAGTCAATAATAATGGCTACAAGGATTAGACCCGCACCCGCCCATGAAATCCAGGATAAGTCCGAAGCATCCAGCAAGGCTGTTGAAATTGTTGCTGCTAGAATCTCTGACATGGTCAAAAGTGCTGCTGTGGTTGCTGCCACAAATTTGGCGCCCCAGAGCTGCCCGACCATGGTAGGCCATAAAATCAGTATTCCAAATGCAAAGACAGGCAGTGCAATTACGGTAAGTGTTTTAAAGTCTGGTGCAGCAGGTTGAATGGATGGCACAATAAAATGCATTATAGCACCCAGTACTAGCGCCATCACAAAAGCAAAGAGCAATGCAGAGGCACTGACCGCCAGGGCATCAAGCTCTGATTGTCCGCGCATGAGTGTAAGGCCAAGCGCCCAGAACATGCCTGCAAAAATCCCAAAGACATCGCCAATATTTTGTGGAATAGGCCATCCGCCAGCGCCTAACAAAAGCCAAATACCAGCAATAGCAAATCCCAACGCACCCATGCGTTTTTTGCCAATGGGTATGTTGTATAAAAGTTTGGAGAAAAGTGTTGCCCATATGGGTAATAGATAAAATAGAAAAATTACACGAACGACATCAGACAAAATAATGCCGGCAAAGTAAAAGATATTTGCTGCACCCATTCCCAGGCCCATGATTATAAACCATTTTAACTGGTCTTTTTTAAATTGGCCAAACATGAGTGCTACAGGAATGGCGATAAGCGCAGCAGCAAAATTGATAGCCGCTACAGCCCAAAGTGAATAAACACCGGACTCGTCAAAATATCGAAGGGGTATCCAGAATAAACCCCAGACACTTGCACTAAAAAAAATGGATAAAGAGCCGTGAAGCTTAAGATTAGATGTTGCCATATTTCACATTTGGGCAAATTAAGCTTTGAGGTCAAGTATAAAGTGTATACAGATTTTTACCATCCAAAAAATATCACAAGCGATTGAAATAAATTGTGTTTTTTAAATTTCTACCAAGGCAGTTGGTAGATTCCACCAATTTGCATCTGCGCATTACCTATTATGTTCGCAATAGTCCCTCGAAAACCAAGTATTTGCCTAAGTGGGATTGAGTAATATTAATAGGAATTTATGGTGTGATAGACGACTTTAGGTATCCATCTGACAAAACGGTTTTGGTTACAGGTGCTGCTGGCTTTCTTGGTTCGCATCTTTGCAGGCGCTTGTTGGAAGAAAACCCAAGTGTTGAGGTGCTTGGTGTAGACAATCTCTATTCTGGTTCACGGTATAATATTGCAGATTTACAAAATCATCCGCGTTTTGAATTTAAACGTCATGATATAACAATGCCGCTCTATGTTGAGGTGGACGAGATATACAATCTGGCGTGTCCTGCTTCTCCAGTGCACTATCAGCATGATCCTGTTCAAACATTAAAAACATCGGTTCACGGTGCGATAAACATGTTGGGCCTTGCAAAGCGCACAGGTTCAAAAATTCTGCAAGCTTCAACAAGTGAAGTATATGGCGATCCCAAAGTATCACCACAAGAGGAAGCATATTGGGGTAATGTAAATCCGATTGGTATTCGTTCTTGTTATGATGAAGGCAAACGCTGCGCGGAGACATTATTTTTCGACTATCGTCGCCAGCATTCACTCGATACTCGTGTGATGCGTATCTTCAATACATATGGTCCGAACATGCATCCAAACGATGGACGCGTAGTTTCCAACTTCATTTTGCAGGCATTGAAAAATGAACCAATTACAATTTATGGAGATGGTTCGCAAACACGCAGTTTCTGTTATGTGGACGATTTGTTAAACGGCATGATATCGTTGATGAACCATCCAACTGCTGGAACAGAACCGATCAACATTGGTAATCCATACGAGATAACCGTTAAACAACTTGCAGACATAATCGTGGAACTTACGGGTTCAAAATCCAAAGTTGATTATCTGAACTTGCCAAGTGATGATCCGTTACAGCGTTGTCCGGATATTACCAAAGCCAGGAAACTGTTAAACTGGTCACCAAAAGTGGAATTAAAAACAGGGCTTTCAAAAACGATTGCATATTTTGATGAGTTGATGATGGCACGTCCGCAGGTTTTGGAAGCTGCTGAATAATTGGATTTTGAATTCAAATTGACAGTTATTTCCAAAGAAGTTACCAATTAGGAACAGGGGCTTGGCGAGTGCCCCGTCAGGCGCCAGCCCAATCTCGCATCCTTCAACCTTCCAAAAGGAGGATGCTTCATGGCGTCATTCAATGAAATTTCAGTTCAAAAACTATCAAAACTAATAGGGACACCAGATTGCCCGGTCATCATTGATGTACGCATCGATGATGATTTTGATGATGACCCGCAACTGGTGCCCACTGCATTTAGGCATCCCTTCCATGATATTGCTTCAGTTGGAGACAGGCTTTGTAATCGTTCTGTCATTATCTATTGCCAGAAGGGTTTGAAAATTAGTCAGGGTGCAGCTGCTCTTCTCAGAAACATGAAGATTGATGCACAAGTTCTGGAAGGTGGTCAGTTTGCCTGGCGTGATGCAGGTTTGCCAATGGTTTCTACCAAAAATATACCCGCACTAAAATCAAATCAGCCAACTGTTTGGGTAACGCGTCACCGCCCAAAGATTGATCGTGTTGCATGTCCCTGGTTAATACGCAGATTCGTCGACCCTGATGCCCAATTTCTTTTTGTTGCGCCTTCTCAGGTTGAAAATGTAGCAGAGAGATTTGGTGCAATCCCATTTGATGTAGAAGGTGTATTTTGGAGCCATCGCGATGAATATTGTACGTTTGATACGATGCTTGAAGAGTTTGGTATTAAAAATGATGCTCTTGAGATAATAGCCAGGATCATTCGTGGTGCTGATACGGATAATCTAAACAGTGCACCCCAGGCAGCAGGTTTGCTTGCCGTGTCTTTGGGATTGTCGAGAATGCATAGAGATGATTTGGTGCAAGTTGATTCAGCCATGGTTGTATATGACGCACTTTACAGATGGGCAAGGGACGCAACTGATGAGGGGCATGATTGGAATGCAACTGCGGGAAAAGCATAATTTATGAGTGATAATAAACACGCGGAAGAACTTCCATCACTTAGTGAGGCAATACGTATCTGGTGTAAGATTGGCGTGCTTTCATTCGGCGGACCAGCTGCACAAATCTCGCTAATGCACCGGGAGGTAGTTGAAGATAATAAATGGCTTTCCGAACAACAGTTTTTAAATGCGCTTAGTTTTTGTATGCTTTTGCCTGGACCGGAAGCCATGCAACTTGCAACTTATGCAGGTTGGCGGTTGCATGGCGTTGTAGGTGGCTTGATTGCTGGCCTTTTGTTTGTATTACCAGGCGCTATAATCATTATGGTTCTTGCAGGGGTTTATGCAAGTTACGGTGATGTACCCTTGGTGTCGGCGCTGTTTTATGGTGTTAAGGCGGCAGTTCTTGTTATTGTTTTGGAAGCCTTGATCAAGGTTTCCAAAAAGGCGCTAGGTGAAAAGGCGCATTGGGTAATTGCTGCTCTTGCTTTCATTGGGTTGTTCTTTTTATCCATACCTTATCCGCTAATTATTTTAAGCGCTGCACTGTACGGTTTTTTTACTTCTCGAAAAATAATCACCCGGCAGAGTGAGGTAAGCAACCAAATATCTTTGACCAAAAGTCTGGGCACTGCCGTAACGTGGCTGGCAGTATGGTTGTTACCTTTGGTCGCGCTTAGCCTTCTAGGCGCGCCACAAATTTTAATTGACATAGGGCAGTTTTTCTCAACGCTTGCGGTGGTGACATTTGGTGGTGCCTATGCAGTCCTTGCCTATATGGCGCAAGATGTAGTGACACAATTTGGTTGGTTAACAGCACAAGAAATGATTGATGCCCTTGGGCTTGCAGAAACAACACCAGGTCCGCTTATTCTTGTTACGCAGTTTGTAGGATTTCTGGCAGCATTTAAAGAAGGCGGACTGTGGCTTGCAATGTCTGCTGCTCTGGTCGCGTTATGGATGACTTTTGCACCATGCTTCTTGTGGATTTTTACAGGTGCCCCATACATCGAATGGATATCAAACCAGCCAAGGTTAAAAGGCGCACTAACAGCAATCACTGCTGCAGTTGTCGGTGTAATTCTAAACCTGTCAATTTGGTTTGCCTTGCATGTCCTCTTCTCAAGCGTTGAGCAGATTGATTTTGGATGGGGGCATGTTTGGTGGCCAGCAGTAAGCTCAATAGAATGGCTTGCCTTTGCGCTCTTTATTTTAAGCGGATTTCTTGTTTTCAAACTTCACTGGAGTATTATGAAAGTGTTGCTCAGTGTGTCGGTATTTGGAGCGATTATGAAATATGTTTTGGCTTAGAATGCGTTTTTATTAAACAAGCCATGATATGGTGTTGCAAGCATGATCTTTAAGTCGCCTCGAAGTGTCCAAGTTTCAATATATTCCATATCATATTCAATACGTGTTTGCATTTGTTCTACCGTATCAGTAGGGCCACGATAGCCATTGATTTGTGCCCAGCCTGTAAGTCCGGGTTTCATGGCACAACGTTTATCATAATCCTCGATCAAAGGTCTGAATTGATCATTCAATGCAACAGGATGAGGTCTTGGGCCTACAATGGACATATCGCCGAAGAGCACATTTACAAGTTGTGGTAATTCATCAATGCTGGATTTGCGCAAGAAATTTCCTGTACGTGTTATCCTGCTGTCGCCTTTTTTGGCTTGTGCCACATCCGTACCATTTTCCATAACGCTCATGGTACGGAATTTCCATATATTGAAAACCTGATTGTTTAGTCCGTTGCGTTTTTGTTTGAAAATAATCGGCCCTTTGCTATCCAGTTTTATGGCAATGGAGACTAGCAAAAGCAATGGCAACAATATTATTAGGGCACTTGTGGCGATAAGCTTGTCAGTGCATGACTTGGCAAAATTGCGGAAGTTGCGTGCATTACCTGTACCACAATTTTTTGTAACCGGTACCTCATGTTTAAACAGTTGGTCTTCAATACTCACAATTTTTGCCTGTCTTTGTATCAATTCAGCACAGCAAGCCATCAATTGACCTGGTATGTTTCGTGTTAAACTTCTTTAGTGCAATTTTCAGACCAATTAAATGGTAATAAGCTTTGTATTGTAATTGTATACAATTTGTATTATTTTCTATTTGGATTGGAGAAACCATGATTGTAAACAAGAAACAAGCTTGCCAGGAAGCATTGGTGCACCGAATTTTAACGCTTGATATTCAACCAGGTTCTACGCTGGATGAAACGCTGCTTTCTGAAGAATACGGTCTTTCGCGAACACCATTACGCGAAGTTTTCCAAAAGCTGGCAGGTGACGGTTATTTAATGTTGAATGAAAATCGTGGGACTAAAGTTTCTTCGATGGATTTAACCAGCATGCGTAATTTTTTCCAGTCGGCTCCCATGATTTATGCAGCGGTTGCAAGATTGGCAGCAGAAAATGCCGTGGGCCAACAAATTGAGGATTTGAAGCACGTTCAATCACTTTTCCGCCGTGCTGGTGAAGAAAGTGAAACGCAAGACATGGCTATGCATAACCATCGCTTCCACAGAATTATCGGGGAAATGGCTGGTAATCCATATCTGTCTCCAAGCCTCAACCGTCTCTTGATTGATCATACCCGAATGAGTCAGATGTTTTATAAACCCATTAACTCAAAAGAGCGTTTACTCGTTTGGGAAGCGTGCGATCAGCATGATGCAATGATTGAGGCAATTGAAAAAAAAGACCCCGGAACAATTGTCAATTTAACGATTAAACATTGGGAATTATCGCGTGACAAAATTGAGAAATTTGTAAGGCCTGATCCGCTCGATGTGGACATGGGATTACAACAGGCAGGAGAGTAAAATGCATTTTGAGGGAATTTATACCCCCGTTGTCACGCCTTATTGTGATGACTTTTCAATTGACAAGGACAAGTTTTCTGAAGTCATTGAACATCTCATTGCGTCTGGAGTTAATGGACTGATTATAGCAGGTACAACGGGTGAGTATTATGCGCAATCGACTGAAGAACGCATCATGCTGATGAAACTTGCCAAAGATATCAATAAAGGCCGGTTGCCACTTATTATTGGTACAGGTGCCATTCGTACTGAAGATTCAATCATATTTGCCGAGAATGCAAAAGCAATTGGCGCTGATGCTTTGTTGATTGCAACGCCACCTTATGCTTGTCCAACCTCACGAGAGATTGCTCTTCATGCATTGGCCATTGATAGAGCAGCAAACCTACCTGTAATGCTTTATAATTATCCAGGCCGTATGTCCGTTATGATGGATGAAGAGGTTCTGGACCGTGTAGGAAGAAGCCCTAACTTTTGCGCGATTAAGGAAAGTTCGGGTGATATTAATCGCGTACATTTACTTGCCAGAGATTATCCTCATATCCAGCTTTCATGCGGGATGGATGATCAGGCGCTGGAGTTTTTTGCATGGGGTGCACGCTCCTGGGTTTGTGCAGGTTCAAACTTTGCACCAGAAGCACATATTGCTCTTTATAAAGCTTGCGTCCTTGAAGGTGATTTCGATAAGGGGCGGCGTATCATGACGGCGATGCTGCCATTGATGAGCGTGCTGGAGCAAGGGGGTAAATTTGTTCAATGTATCAAGCATGGTCTTTCATTAAGGGGCATTCCGGTAGGGCCGCCACGCAAACCACTTCAACCCCTAAATAAAGATGACAAACGTGCGCTTGAGCAAGTAGTCAAGGTCATGAATACAACAATTGAGAATATTGAGAAAGAGGCAAGCAAATGAGCGGACTTTTAACAAGGGAAGAATACGCAAGCATTGCAGCTGATCTAACATTTCCTGCAGCGCCTTTTATTGATGGAAAATTCAGAGCAGGGCGTGGAGAAAAATTTTCAACAGTAAATCCCGCAACTGGAAAGACAATTGCAACGATTACAGGTTCAAATACAAAAGATGTTGATCTTGCTGTTGAAAAAGCGCGTGAAGCTTTTGATCAGGGGCGTTGGTCAAAAATGCATCCATCAGAGCGCAAGGATATCCTTATTCGTTTATGCAAATTGATCACTAGAAATGCTCGAGAACTTGCTGTGATGGAAAGTCTTGATAGTGGCAAACCTATCAAGGACTGTGAAGAAGTCGACATACCGGAAACCATTCACACAATTAAGTGGCACGCAGAAGCAATTGATAAAATCTATGATCAAATGGCACCTTCTAGCGATGATCATATTGCCATGATTATACGTGAACCTGTAGGCGTTGTTGCAGCAGTGCTTCCATGGAATTTCCCACTTTTAATGATGGCTTGGAAAATTGGGCCTGCATTAGCTGCTGGTAATTCTGTTATCGTAAAACCGGCTGAACAAACATCACTAACAGCCTTGCGTTTAGCCGAACTGGCGATGGAAGCAGGATTGCCACGTGGTGTATTGCAAGTCCTCCCAGGCATGGGGCCGGAAACTGGTGAGCCCCTTGGCCGACACATGGACGTGGATATGTTGAGCTTTACCGGTTCTACAGAGACCGGGCGCCTGTTTTTAAAATTCTCAGCTGAATCAAACTTGAAAAAAGTAGTGCTTGAATGCGGTGGCAAGAATCCTGCAGTTGTGCTGGAGGATGCAGAAGATCTGGATTTGGTTGCCGGACACATTGTTAATGCTGCTTTTTGGAACATGGGTGAAAATTGCTCGGTAAACTCACGCTTGATCGCTCATGAAGCAATAAAGAAACCACTGTTGGATCGCATCCTTGCACGGACTCGCGATTGGCAAACAGGTGATCCACTTGACCCGTCAAATCACTTGGGTGCACTTGTCGACAAGGAACATTGTAAAAAAGTAGGCAAATACCTCAAGGAACCAAAGGGCACAAAAACCTTATTGGGCGGTAAGGCAAAAGGTAATTTTGTTGAACCCACAATTTTTGATAACGTTAAATCAGGTGACAAATTAGCCAAAGATGAAATTTTTGGCCCAATTCTTTCAGTCATTACAGTGAAGTCTTTTGACGAAGCTATTCAGGTTGCCAATGATACGCAGTATGGCCTTGCAGCAAGTGTCTTTACGGCAAATGCCAAAAAAGCCATTCGCGCCGCACGTGAAATCAAGGCAGGTACTGTCTCGGTAAACTGTTACGGCGAAGGGGATATCTCAACGCCATTTGGAGGATATAAGCAATCCGGGTTCGGGGGGCGTGACAATGGCATTCATGCCCATGACCAATATACGGAGCTTAAAACCATCTGGATTGATTTAAGCGACAACGCACCGGATGAAAGCGTTGGCTAATGTCACCAACCTGCCGGTTGAAAAAGGGATAACAGGCTGGAATGCAATTCTGCCGGAACAAGCACCAGCCTTAACTCTTGAACAAGATAAAAAGTGTGATTTTCTGATTGTTGGTGCAGGTTTTGCAGGGCTTTCGGCTGCCAGAAGATTATATCAATTGAAGCCGGATGCCCGGATTATTGTGCTGGAAGCAAAGCGCGTTGCTGAAGGGCCGGCAGGGCGTAATTCCGGTTTCATGATTGACTTGCCACATGATCTTTCTTCATTGGATTATTCAACAAATCAAGAAAATGATCTCAGACAAATAAGACTAAACCGCCAGGCAATTGCTTTTGCAACAGAGACTGCAGTTGAGTATGGACTTTCAATAGAAGCCTTTAATCCTTGCGGTAAAATCAATGGCGCAGCGGGTGAAAAAGCCACTCAGCATAATCTTGATTATGCAAAACATCTGGCTGAGCTTGATGAGCCTTATGAAATGCTGGATGCACCTGAAATGAAGAAACTTACCGGTTCATCATTTTATAAATCCGGAATTTTCACGCCCGGCACAGCCATGCTTCAACCTGCCATCTACATTCGAGGTTTTGCAAAAGGTTTGAGTAACAGGGTATCAATTTATGAGAATTCACCCGTTACGTCTTTGAAAAAAGAAAATGGAACATGGATTGCCAAAACGCCAAAGGGTTCTGTTTCTACTTCAAAGGTTATCCTTGCTACCAACGGGCATATAGAAAGCTTCGGCCATTTTAAGCGTCAATTGGTTCATGTCATTCTTTACGCTTCAATGACGAGAGTCCTTTCCGATGGAGAAGGTGATCTTACCGGTAATGCAAGTTGGGGTATAACGCCTTCCGACCCTGCAGCAACAACAATGCGTAAAATATCCGGCACTGGCGGGGTACGCATTATAACGCGCAATCGCATGAGTTATGCTCCAACCATGAAAGTCAACAATGCTCTCTTGGAGCAAATGGGCAAGGAGCATGTGAGTTCATTTGCAAAGCGATATCCTGATCTTCAGCATGTAAATCAGGAATATGTCTGGGCAGGAAGATTATGTTTAAGCCGCAATGGTGTTTCTGCATTTGGTGAAGTTGAGCAGGGTTTGTATTCAGCATGTTGCCAAAATGGTCTTGGTCTTGCCAGGGGCACACTTTCTGGCATGGCTGCGGCTGAACTTGCAAGTGAAGGTGAAACGGAATTGGCAAAAGCTTTTTTGGTTGAGGACAAACCGCAAAAACTGCCCCCCAAACCGCTTGACTCAATCGGAGCAAAAGCGTTCATGCGTTGGAGCGAATTTAAAGCACGTAAAGAATTATAACAGGAGCAATTCTTATGAAAACACTTGAAAACGGTTCTATTCATCTTGAGCTTGATGAAGTTATGCCTGTCGTTGTTGATGCGCTCAAACGTGCTGGCTGTAATGATGAAAATGCGCAAGCAGTTGCAACTTGTATCTACGAAGCCGAACGTCATGGTGCCCATTCGCATGGCTTGTTTAGAATGCCTGGTTATCTTGCTTCTTTAAAAAGCGGTAAGGTAAATGGTGAGGCATCGCCAAAAATCTTAACTCCAAAACCATCAGTTTTATCTGTGGATGGTGATGGTGGTTATGCGCCACTAGCACACCGCAAACTTGCAAAACCTCTCGCCGGAATGGCAAAAACGCAAGGCGTCGCAATTGCAGCCCTTACCAATACATTTCATTTTGCAGCACTCTGGCAGGAAACAGAAATGCTGGCTCAAGAAGGTGTTGTGGGATTAGCCTGTACATCTTTTAAACCGGCACTTCCACCAGCCGGTGGCAGCAAGCCTCTTTATGGCACAAACCCGATTGCTTTTTCCTGGCCGCGTGAAGGCAAGGAACCGCTAAGCTTTGATCAGGCATCTGCCGTTATGGCGAGAGGAGAGGTTATGATTGCAGCACGAGAAGGACATGCCTTGGAGCCAGGTGTTGGAATTGATGAGAATGGTAATGCAACTACAGATCCAAATGAAGTTCTCAAGGGTGCAATGCTTCCATACGGTGGCTATAAAGGTGCATCCATTGCGATGATGGTTGAACTTCTTGCGGGAAGTCTTATTGGTGAACACTTGAGTTTTGAAGCAGCAGCTCAGGATAATAATGATGGTGGCCCACCACGAGGAGGTGAATTTATATTGGCGTTGGATCCAGCAGGTGGCTTAGCCTCTGCCGAAGGTCTATTTGCAAAAATGCTGGAACAAAATGGAACACGTCTTCCTGGTGATGGACGTCGTGCAAAACGTTCAAAAGTTATTGCTGATGGCATTCAGATTCCTGTCGATTTATATGAAAAAATCACTTTTTGAGAAGTTTTTTTACAAGACTTTTTTATGTAAAATATTGAAAAAAAAGCATAATATTTTTCTTAATGCTATCTGAATGGCTTGTTCCAAAGTCGTTCAGTAGCATTTAGGCATTCTCTCAACATCAACTGACCCATTCAATCATTTAATTCTAACGGTCAGCCAAAGGAGAGAACTTATGTTTGTAAATTCAATCAAAACATTTTTGGCAGTAGGCATTGTTGCTGCTGGTGCTGCCGTTTCAACAACAAGTACAGCAAATGCAGATAGCAGCTTTGGTATTTACATCGGCAATGGTTACGGTAGCGGCATTCACTATGGAAGCCGTAAACACCATAATCACGGATATAACCGGGGTCATGGGTATAAACAAAGTCGTTATGGTCACCGTCGTGGATGTGGTCCTCGTCGAGCACTAAACAAAGCCTACCGTGTAGGCGTAAACCGTCCGCACATTGCTCGCATTAACCACAAGAAAATTGTAGTCGTTGGCTATAACTACGGCCATCCAGCTAAAGTGGTTTTCAAACGTAAGGGCCATGGTTGTAAAATAATCAAGACACGTGGTCTTTACTAGGTTCGGTTTCCGGTTCTTGAGATTTGTTGATCAAGAATCGGAAGGGTTGGAACGGGCGAACCTTCCCGGAATTTTCCGGGAGGGTTTTATTTTTAATTATTGAGAAATTTCCCAGCTCATCTGAACCGTTACTTGATAGCTGTTTTCACCAGAAGCAATGGGAACAGAAGCATCTTCCTGAACACTTAAAGATCGTGCTTGAGCAATAGCGATAGGGCGTGGTCTGTTTGAATTTTCGCTAATACTTAAAATTGCACCCAGTTTTACATTTGCAGCATCTGCTAATGTCTGGGCTTTTTCGATGGTATCTTTCACTGCCTTGATACGCGCTTCTTTTAATATGTTTGATGTATCGGAATTGGTGAACTGAATATTGCCACCAGAATTAATACCCAGTGTCACAGAAAGATCCAGAATTGAACCTGCTTTTTCGATATCCCTGATACGAATGGTTATATTGTTTGAAACAATGTAACCTCTGATTTCAGGTGAGGGTTGTTCACCGTTGGTTTTTCTTTTGGGATAAAAATAGCGCGGTTGAATATTGAAACCTGAAGTTTGAAGGTCTTTCTTTTCAATACCATTTTCTTCCATTGCCTTGAGTATGGAAACCATGGCCTTATTATTGGCATCCAGTGCAGCGCGGGCATTTTTAGCCTCCTTGATAACACCAAATGAAATAATTGCCATATCTGGTGCAACACTAACACTGCCTGTGCCACTGAGTGAAATTTTTGAACCTGGTTTTTCATCAGCAATGGTTTTTTGGGTAGTAAAAATCAAAAGCGTAAGAAACGTTAAAAAGAATAATTTGGAAGCTTTTTGAAACATGGTCGAGCCTTGTATGAGTTGTGGTTCATTGATTTGTTTATTAGACAATAAAAAACATCATGGAAACTATTGTTCAAACATAATACGGGTCTTGTGGTTCAAGAACAAACACGATATTGAACATTTATCTTCTGAGGGCGTGTAGCTCAGTTGGTTAGAGCCGACCGCTCATAACGGTCTGGTCGGGAGTTCAAGTCTCTCCACGCCCACCAATTCCCTTTTTTATGTAATATATTTATAGCGTGCCAATTTTGTATACAGTTTTTGTAGAATTTTTTTTGGCTGAGTTTGATTCGTCACGATTTGCTTAAAAGTTCATAATTTTGCTGTGCTAAATATCAAAATTTTATATTCAATTACTTAAAATATTGGTTTTTATGAAGTTCCCGATGTGATTTTAAAACATTTGACTATTTACTTTTTGTTAATATACAATCTATAGTTGTAATGAGAAGGCGGATACATTTGGTGTGGCAGGGTACCACGTTGAATGAGGCATCTATGAGTAAAAAAGTCCACCGGGGTAACAAGGTACAATCAGGTTTTATAAAAACAGATAATAAATTGGCTGAACAAGATTTAAGCCAATCCTTGACGAATAACGAAATAAATCAGCTTTTGGGTGTTCCGGGAGTTGATTCATCAGAACGGATGGCGCTTGAGCCACGAATTCTGTTGGATGCTGCTGGTGTTGAAACTGCAGATATGGTTGCAGATCAAATTGCCATGGAACAAGCAGAGAACTGGCGAGATATTAAACAGCCTGATTCTACAAACCTTGATGCTATTGCTCTTGTTGAAGCAGACAATGATAGTATTGATGTCGCGTCTTTGCGCAACGAAATTGTTTTTATTGATTCGGGTATAGAAGATATTGCATCTCTATTGGACGGTATTCCGTCTTCCATTGAAGTTGTTATTCTCGACAAGGGAACAGATGGTGTTGAGCAGATTGCAAATACGCTTGATGGCAGAACGGATTTGGATGCAATCCACATCATATCCCATGGCCGTTCAGGTACGCTTGACCTGGGTTCTACCAAGCTGACTGAGGCCTCCATGAACAGTCGTCACGCAGACGAAATGCAGGTTATTCGCGGTGCCTTGTCTGATGATGCTGATATTCTGATTTATGGTTGTGATTTCGCGGCCAACGCCAGAGGTGCGTCTGCAGTTCAGGCGCTAGCTCTGGCTACAGGTGCCGATATTGCTGCATCTAAAGACCTCACAGGTGCTGCCAATCTTGGTGGTGACTGGGATCTGGAAGTTGAAGCAGGTGA
>CALFBM010000039.1 GCA_937951645.1 uncultured Rhizobiaceae group bacterium | reverse complement strand
TTATGCGTTCTTGCGCTTAACTTCTTCCATGAAACGGTATTTGATAACCGGTGCATCGTATTCGATGACAGGTACAGGAATATTGCCGCTTTCGCATTTGCAAACGATAATTGTCATTTTGTTACCAGTAAGGGCTGCTTTCATTACATCAACAGCTTCTTCGGCCTGACATTCAACAACGTTTTCACAACCACATGCTGTTGCAACCGCTGCAAGAGATGTCTTTTTGCCGGTGTAGGTTGGCTGGTCACCTGTTGAACCATAGCTGCCATTGTCAACGATGAAGAGGATGAAGTTATCTGCAACATTGTTTGCAATGGTTGGCATGGTACCAAGGTTGGTAAGGATTGAACCATCCCCATCAATGGAAATAACCTTTGCCTTTTGTGAAAGAGCCAGGCCAAGGCCAATGGAAGATGAAAGGCCCATGGTGCCAAGCATATAGAAGTTGGTTGGCTGGTCATCCATCATGTGCAATTCCTGGCTTGGAAGGCCAATGTTGCAAACAACCAATTCATCTTTGATAACTGGAAGAAGGTTTTTGATTATGTCACTGCGGATCATGTTAGTATCCTCCCCAGAAATTTGAGTCCGTCAAAATTGCGGTTGGCTTACGGCTCATGTAAGTGTGGTTCAAAATGCTGTCGAGATCCTTGATGTCTTCAGGCTCATGAAAGTGATACGTCTGAATTTTCAACTCGTTCAACAGTGCCTTGGTGTGTTTTGCCATTTCAACCTGAATGGCAACCTTTTCGCCAATCTCACCGCGATATGAAATAATCATCGGAAGCGGCATGTTATAAAACTGGGTAAGCGAAGAAAGCGTATTAAATGTAACACCAAGCGCTGTGTTTTGCATGATGATACATGGACGTTTTCCACCCATGTGTGCACCGGCACAAAGTCCCATGCCTTCATCTTCCTTGTTTGAGGGAACGTGCATGATTGAAGGTTCGTTTTCCACACATTCAATAACACCCGCAAGCTGCTTGCACGGCACGGTGGTTATAAAGTCTACCTTGTTGCGAACAAGGCTTTTGGTAATATCTTCGCTGATGGACATTAGCGTCCTCCTAATTTTTGGATAACTAAATTCTGATTACGGTTGTAGGTCAAATTTTTCATCCGGGAAATATTTTTCAAGACGAATATCGGCTGTTCGGGCGTGTCCTTCCATGCCTTCAAGTCTTGAAATACGGGCAGTGGCTTCCGCGATTGGTTTTGCACCATCACGTGTTGCGCGCTGCCATGTAACAATCTTCATGTATTTATGAACAGAAAGACCACCAGAATATTTTGCAGCACGAGAGGTTGGCAACACATGGTTTGTGCCAGATGCCTTGTCGCCAAAGGCTACGGTTGTCTCCTCACCAAGGAAGAGAGAACCGTAGCATTCAAGGCGACCCAGCCACCAATCAAGATCTTCAGCCTGAACAGTTAGATGCTCAGGCGCATACTCATCAGATTTTGCAGCCATGGCTTCACGGTCTTCACAAAGAATAACTTCTGCATAATCACGCCAGGCTGCTTCTGCATTTTGAGAGTTGAGCTCTGGCAAATCAGCGATGAGCGGTGGAACCAGTTCCATTACTTTTTCTGCCAGTGCCTTATCGTCTGTTACAAGCCAAACCGGAGAGTTGTAGCCGTGTTCTGCTTGACCCACCAGGTCAGATGCAACGATTGCGGGATCTGCTGTTTTGTCCGCAAGGATAAGGCTGTCTGTTGGGCCCGCAAACATGTCAATGCCAACACGGCCATAAAGAATACGTTTTGCCTCAGCTACAAACTGGTTGCCTGGCCCCACAAGGATGTCAGCTTCCGGCAGGCCAAACAGTCCAAACGCCATGGATACAACACCTTGAACGCCGCCAAGCGCCAAAATTTTATCCGCACCACAAATATGCGAGGCATAAATAATAGCCGGTGCAATACCAACCTGCGGGCGAGGAGGAGAGCAGGCAATGATATTTTTACAGCCAGCAACTTTTGCAGTTGTAACTGTCATGATTGCAGATGCGATGTGGCTGTATCGCCCGCCGGGAATGTAACAACCGGCAGTCTGGCATGGAATGCTTTTTTGACCTGCGATAAGACCGGGAACAATTTCAACTTCCACGTCCTGGCAAGTTTCCAATTGAAGCTCGGCAAATTTTTTAACATTCGCATGGGCAAATTGAATGTCTTTTTTCAGTTGTTCAGGAACAAGCGCACAAGCTGCTTCAATTTCTTCTTCTGTCAGCAGTAGATTGCCATCGTAGTTGTCAAACTTCTTTGCATATTCGAGCGCTTTGGCATCGCCGCCTTTTTCAATATCATCAAGAATGTTTTGAACGGTATCACGCACATCCGATGTATCTGTCGTTGGCTGCTTGCTGGATTTTTTTAAATAAGTGTATGTCATCTTCGTGCATTTCTCCCGATAAATGTAAGCGCTTACATTTTATATCGTAATCCACTACTATTATTTATGCAAGCGCTTACATTATATTTTCTGTGCGCTAAGGTTAAATGGATAAAAGATGGCGAGATAAATGAATAAACCGGAAATTCCTACATTGGATGATGTCGCAAAAGAGGCGAGGGTCTCAACGGCGACAGTTTCACGTTGCCTTAATTCTCCTGATCAGGTTTCAACCAAAACACGCGACAAGGTTTTGAAAGTTGTCAAGGATTTGGGCTATACGCCAAACTTTGGTGCGCAGGCGCTGGCTGCAAAACGCACAAATACATTTGGCGCGATTGTTCCCACCATGAACAATGCAATTTTTGCAGCGGGCCTGCAAGCATTTCAAGAAGAGCTCGGTCACAATGGTGCAACGCTATTACTTGCGTCATCCTCATACAATTCGCAAGCGGAAGAAGAGCAGATCCGCTCACTCGTGTCACGCGGGGCAGATGGATTATTACTAATTGGAACGCAAAGAAGTGATCAGATATACAGCTTTCTGGATGACAGACAAATTCCATTTGTTATTGCCTGGAGTTATGAAGAAAATAAACGCCGCTCTTGTGTTGGCTTTGATAATCTGAAAGCCAGCTATGAATTAACGCTGAGGGCAATAAGCCTCGGCCATAAAAAGTTTGCAATAATTTCTGCGCCTACTCATTCCAATGATCGTGCAAAAAATCGCGTGATGGGCATTCATAAAGCATTAAAAGACAATGGTATTAACTTCCAAAATGTTCAAAGTATCGAATGTGAGTATTCGATTGGTAACGGGTTTGAAAGTTTCAAAACGCTTATGCAAGTGGCAGATCGACCAACAATTGTAATGTGTGGCAATGATGTATTGGCTGCAGGTGCCGTTAAAATGGCACATGAGATGGGCTTAAAAATACCTGATGATATATCAATAACCGGATTTGATGACATCGAACTGGCAAGTGTTATTGAGCCTGCCCTTACAACCGTACACGTACGCCATAAAAAAATGGGCATGCTTGCGGCACAGGTTTTGCTTAAACAGGTTGATGATAAATCATACCGGGAAAATATTAAACTGGATACTTGGATTGTAGAGGGCAAGTCATTGGCTAAACCAAGGTCATTTTTATAATCATTAACGAAGCATACTAATGCTATTCAAACATGGAGCGCAGGTCCAGACTTGCTACCTTGCCTACTTTCGTGAAGTTTTGATCAAGCCATTCCTGCGCAGCAGTTCGACCCAAGTCACGGAGATAATGTAAAAACTCAAGCTCCAAATTCAGCTTGGAGGATGATGAAAGTTCCTGCATTTGTTGTGCAGGTTCAATTGCATGCATTTTTACCCGCATATATTTTTCGCGACTTAGCTTGCCTTCATCAAGCAGGCGACTGACAAATTCTACCGTTCGTAATTCACGCAGCAGCGTGGCGTTGAAGGTGATTTCATTAAGACGGTTATGAATACCACGAGCTGTAATCGGTATTTCAGGCCTTGTGATCGGATTAACCTCCACCAGTAAAACATCTTCACACTCGGTTTCATAAAACAATGGGTAAAGTGGTGGATTACCCATATAGCCACCATCCCAATATGCTTCACCATCAATTTCCACTGCCTGATAAATTTCAGGCAAGCAGCAAGAGGCCATGACACTGTCCGCATTGATTTCTGAATTTTTGAAAACCTTGGTTTTTCCTGATCGTACATTGGTTGCACAGATAAACAACTCAAAGTTTTGACACTCGTGAACATGGTCAAAATCAATTTCGCTTTTAATGAGTTCCAAAAGCGGGTTGATATTCATTGGGTTAAATTCATAAGGTGAGAAAGTTCCTGTAAAGGCATCAAACATCACGCGACCAGGTGAATAATCAAGGCTCCAGTCACCGCTCAATCTGGAAAAAGCACTTCGCTGAATAGGACTGAAACGGCCAAGGTCGCTGAGTTTGGTCCAGAAGTTTTCAAGTGCTTCGCGCGCGCCGTCATTACCGCTACGGCTATAACCATCAGCAATTGCAACAGCATTGATAGCGCCAGCACTTGTGCCGGAAATACCTTCAATATCCAACCTGCCATCTTCCAGAATTTTATCCAGAACACCCCAGGTAAAGGCACCATGCGCACCACCCCCTTGAAGAGCTAAATTGATTGGTTTTGTTTTCGCTAAAGCCATGCGCGAACATATTTCCTAACTTACTGTTATGTAGTCAAATATAACTGTAACTTCTTTTACCATAGGGAATAAGTATGTCATTGTAGAAATGTAATGTGGAGTTAATTTCAGCTTACGGGTTTCGCTTTATCGTTTGAAGGGCTGGGGCAAATACCTTAAATATATGGGTAAGCAGAACCTTTATTTCCTTGAAAGAAAAAGTGATATCATGAATGATTTATTCATGAAACTCTACATGCTCAAAATTGATATTACTCGTGTTATTGATGAAAACAGGATGGAAAATGCTAGGGCTTTTCTTGTTGGATCAGCTTGCAGAAAAAACAGGTTAACGATCTTAAAGAAGCGCCATTATCAAATAGCGCTTCCTTAATGCTTGATATTCAAATCTAGTCTGCAAGAATAAATGTAATTTTCAAAACAACACGATATTCAATAATTTTGCCGTCTTCTACCGTGCATTTTTGATCTTTTACCCAGGCTCCTGTGACATTCTTTAGGGTCTTGGAAGCGCGCTTAACGCCTTTTTCAATTGCATCATCGAACCCTTTTTTAGACGATGAAATAACCTCAGTTACACGTGCTACAGACATATATATTCTCCCTTTAAAAATTACATAAGAGAAGTTTAAGCATGAAATGTGTCGCTTAAAAGTTAGTGCTTGTTTTATGATTGCTCAGCAACAGGTGTCATCCAACCCAGATTGGCCCCATTAACGTCTTTTACGATTGCAATTCGGCCAACGCCTTGCGCATCAAAGGGTTCGCGCACAACACTAGCGCCAACACTTATTGCCTTTGCGATACGCTTATCGACATCATCAACTGCGATATATGAAAACCAATGCTCCGGGATACCGTTAAAATCTGGGCCGGACATTGTAAAAATTCCGCCAACAGGTGTCTCACCTTCTTTGCAGATGTAATATTTCCCGCCGTTTTCCATAGCCATTTCGTCAAAAGTCCAACCAAGGCTTTGCCTATAAAAATCCATTGCCTTGGCAGCATTTCGAGTATTGAGTTCATTCCAGTAAAAATGTCCATGTCCTGCCATTTCAAATCCTCCTTGAATAAAATAACAAAAAGAATAACATTGGAAAGTGACATTTTATAGATTAGTGCAAACCTCAATTAAGGGTTGGTTTGTTCACTCGTAACTTGCCCCACCAGCTTCAGTCTTTAAAAACGCTTCCCCACAGGCTTGTGCTAGTTTGCGAACACGAAGAATATAGCTTTGGCGCTCGGTTACAGAAATTACGCCACGTGCGTCAAGCAGGTTGAATACGTGAGAGGCTTTAATTGCCTGGTCATAGGCAGGGTGTGCCATGACTATTTTCTTGCCGTTTTTTGGATCAATTTCGTCTTGCGCCAAAATATTTTGGCATTCTTTTTCCGCATCTTCAAAATGTTTGAGCAAAATGTCTGTATCTGCCACGTCAAAATTCCAGCGCGAATATTCGCGTTCGGTTTGTTGGAAGACGTCGCCGTAAGAAATTTTCGCGTCACCTTCCTGGCCATTGAAGTTAAGATCATAAACATTGTCCACGTCCTGAACATACATTGCCAGGCGTTCAAGACCGTAGGTGAGTTCACCTGCCACAGGAGAGCATTCAAATCCGCAAACCTGTTGGAAGTATGTAAATTGTGAGACTTCCATCCCGTCACACCAGACTTCCCAGCCAAGACCCCAAGCGCCAAGTGTCGGGCTTTCCCAATCATCTTCCACAAACCGAATGTCATGCAGCATCGGGTCAATGCCAATGGCTTCCAGAGATCCCAGATATAGCTCTTGCATGTTGGGGGGGGAAGGCTTCAATAAGGCCTGGTATTGATAATAATGTTGCAAGCGGTTCGGGTTCTCGCCATAGCGTCCATCTGTTGGTCTGCGCGATGGCTGAACGTAAGCCGCCTTCCAGTGTTTTGGTCCGAGTGCACGCAAGGTTGTTGCCGGATGAAATGTACCAGCACCCACCTCCATGTCATAAGGTTGCAAGACAACACAGCCATGATTAGCCCAATAATTATGCAACGTTAAAATCAGGCCCTGAAATGAGCGTGTCGGATGCATGTGATCAGGAAGTTTTTCGGCAAGAGCAGTCATTGGGGAAAGTCCGGTGCGATTTGTGTATTTGTTATGTGTGGTTTAGCGGATTGATAGAATGGGTCAAGTTTTATCCATTATCATGATTAAACCAATACGACACATGGCGTTGGCGAGGGCTTGCTGACTTGAAACGTTAAGCCTTATTCCTCATCAACAGGGCGATAAACACCATCTTTATCCTGCTTTAAAACAGTTTGCGATTTCGTTTTTTTTTCGGCGGCGCGTGTTTCCTTGTTAATACGCTCCATCTCACGCTTGAGAGCTCTATAGCCATACCAAACAACCCCGCCAATGAGGCCTATTGCTATAAGTTGTGGCATGTTGTTCCTCCCTTGGCTCTGAAACTTAAAGTCCGAAACGCGCGCGCATTGCTTTTTCTTCTGCAGTCATCACACTTGCATCAACGAAGCTGTTAGCGGCTTCACTGCCCAGCGAAATGCCGGGTGTTCCACCACGACCCAAAAGACCTTTCTTTTGTGTCATAAGTTTGAGCTTTGCGTCTTTGCCGTATCTTTGTTTGATAATTGTACCAATATGGCCAAATCCGTCAACGAGGCCAAGCTCTTTTCCGCGAAGACCCGTCCAGAATTTTCCTGTAAAGATATCAGGATCATTACTTAGCTTGTCACCACGACGTGCCTCAACCATATCAATGAAAACCTTGTGAATCTCCAATTGTAATTCCTTGAGATAGGCAATATCGCTTTTTTTCTCTGGCTGGAACGGATCAAGGGAAACCTTGTTTTTACCTGCGGTATAAACACGGCGGTCAATGCCCAGTTTTTCAATTGCCTTGTTGAATCCAAAGCTTGCAGAGACCACGCCAATCGAACCAACAATAGAGGTTTCATCAACGAAGATCTCATCGCCGGCAATTGCCAGCATATACCCACCAGAGGCTGCTACATCTTCAATGAAAACCAGAACCTTCTTGTCATTTTCATCAGCAAGCTCACGAATGCGTTGATACATTAAGCGCGATTGTACAGGAGATCCTCCCGGTGAATTAATAACAAGTGCCACAACGGGGGCTTTTTTATC
Organism: uncultured Rhizobiaceae group bacterium; assembly: GCA_937951645.1. Taxonomy (GTDB): domain Bacteria; phylum Pseudomonadota; class Alphaproteobacteria; order Rhizobiales; family Rhizobiaceae; genus JAALLB01. Next base: position 3,212 of record CALFBM010000039.1, on the reverse strand, counting down.
TTCAAAAGCTTTTTCCAGGAGTGGACCTACGCCTGCAAGTGATAATGTACGGCTTAACGGACTATTTGAAGCTGCAATAGCGCCTGACAAGCGAACAACCGGAATGGATACATCTTTTTTGCCAAGTTTACCTGGCAGGTATTTTCTAAAATTCATGATTTCATTCTTAAATAATAATTATTCATAAGACTATAGATGGTTTGGGAGCGAGTCTTTTGCAAGGATTTTCCTTACCCTGCAAAATCAAGATGTGTTTTTCCCTTGAAAATGGCATCTGCGCTGTCTGTAAAGCTGCCATCCATTTTATGAACAACAAAACCAGGCACAATCGCCATGGGTGCGCGTGAGGCTCTTGTGCCTCTCACGATAATGCGTTTGGCCGCTTCATCGGCACGAGAATGTATCGGCATAATTTCAAGCCCGCCAAATCGACCTTGTGAACAGGCCAGAACTTCACCCAGATTTTCTGTTCTGTAGATAATTGCAATGGTTCCGCCAGGGCGCAAAATTGCTGCTGCAGTACGAAACCATGCATCAATCCCGCCTTCGCCCATCATAAAAGCCTCTGCTTTCAATTCGTCCTTTGGGGCACGTTCACGCGACGTGTTGTAAGGCGGGTTCATGATAATATGGTTGACAGTTTCAGGTGCCAGCCCCGCTTTTAATCTATCCACACCACTTGATGTAACATCAAATTCGATGACTTTTGATCTGTTTGAGAGGTTTGTATTGCAACTAAACAGCATGGATTTCCTGGCAAGCTCGGCCATTTCCGGATTTTTCTCAACGGCTAAAAGGTTTAATTCCCGGTTTAAGTTTAACGCTGCAAGACCGGCAACGCCTGCACCTGCACCAAGATCGGCCAATACCCCACTTGAATTTTCAGGCAGGGCAGCAGCAAGCAGAAGGGCATCCATACCACTCCTATTGCCACGCTTGGATGGTTGGAGAACTTCAAAGGCACCATCGTGGAATTTGTCACGTGTTGTTTCCATAACACTTTCTGAAAATTCATTGGGCTGGTTAATCTTTAACCCTGTCTTTTGCATGCTGGTTTTCTTCATTCAAACTTACCAAAGTTTTCAGCAACCATGATTATCTGCTGGTAATTTCTTTTTCAAGCCCGGCATCTTTTAGCAGTCGCCTTGCTGCGCGTAATGTATTTTCTGTAACCATGATACGCTTTGGGATAATTCCCAGTGACCCCTCTAAAATACTCATATTCTGATCCAGGATCAGAAAGTCTATATCCGCCCCATCAAGAAGCGTTTCAACATAAGAAATAGTCACGAGATTATTAGTAGCCATTAGTTCTTTCATGGCTATTCCTTAACATTGAAATTCTAAAGAATATCTATCATTTTTTATGGTTTTGGTAGAATCATATGTAATAACGATCCCGTTATAACCAGAAGAAAACTGCCTGCTTCAAAATAGCACTTGTATGAGAGCGCCGGGCATCTTATTTTCGGCTCACAGTTTAAAGGATCAAATATGTCTGGCGTTGTAGTTTCCATTGATAATAAAAAACTTGCAAAAGCAAGCATCGCACCACTCATGCAACTTGTTGAAGATGACATGAAGCGCGTAAACTCTCTTATTCTGTCCAAGACAGGATCTGATGTGGAAATGATTCCAGAGGTTGCAAAGCATTTAATCGATTCTGGTGGCAAACGTCTGCGCCCCATGATTACCCTGGCAGCTGCACAAATGTGTGGCTATGAAGGTGATGGGCATATCACACTTGCATCCAGCGTTGAATTTATGCACACGGCAACTTTGTTGCATGATGATGTTGTCGATGAAAGTGACATGAGACGCGGAAAACTTGCAGCTCGCATGTTGTGGGGTAATGAAGCAAGTGTTCTTGTTGGCGACTTTCTTTTGGGCCAAGCTTTCCGCATGATGGTTGACGTAGGTTCGTTACCGGCACTTGATGTTTTGTCCCATGCAGCAACCGTGATTGCAGAAGGTGAAGTATTACAGCTCCAGACAGCAAAGAACCTGGAAACGACCGAAGATGAATATCTTGAAGTCATTCGTTCAAAGACGGCAGCTTTATTTGCTGCTGCTGCAGAAGTTGGCCCGATAATAGCAAATGCCACACCTTCTCACATAAATGCTTTGCGTTCCTACGGTAATAATTTGGGTCTTGCATTCCAGTTGATTGATGATGCACTTGACTATGGCGGTAATGCTGGTGATTTGGGCAAGAATACCGGAGACGATTTCCGTGAAGGAAAAGTAACCTTGCCTGTTTTGCTTGCTTACAGGCGAGGCTCTAATGAAGAACGCCAATTCTGGCATGATGCGGTGGTTGAAGGTAAGACCGATGACGAACGCCTTCAAAAAGCATTAGAGATATTGGTGCGTCATGATGCTATTTCAGATACGGTGGCCAGGGCGCGTCATTATGTTGAAATGGCACGCGATGCGCTTGGTACCATGCCTGATTCTGATCACAAGGATGCCTTGGTTGAAGTACTGGAGTTTTGCGTAAGTCGGGCGGCTTAATTTAACTTGTTTGGGCATCTTCACGCGCTTGTTAAGTTCTTTTTATTAGTGTGTGAACCCAATTCATATAATTGATTTACTTTAACAAATCAGATTCAAGACGTTCATTGATGGAGGTTTTGATGGCTAGATTTGATTTATCTGATGAAGAATGGACTGTAATCCAACCTTTGCTACCGCAACAGACACGTGGAGCCAAGCGTGGCGATGATCGTAAAATCCTCAATGGAATTTTCTATATTTTGAGAACTGGCGCACCATGGCGTGACCTACCAGAACGCTATGGCCCACGAACAACTGTTTATAATCGTTATGTAAGATGGGGTCGCAAAGGTGTTTGGAAATCAGTTTTTGATGCTTTAGCAAGAGAGGTCAAAGACAGTTTGATTTTCATTGATGGTTCCATTGTAAAGGCACACCGCGCAGCGGCTGGGTCAAAAAAGGGGAGCTGGCAGAATGTATTGGACGCTCACGCGGAGGCCGCACAAGTAAGGTTCACGCGGCTGTAGATGAGCACGGCAGGCCTTTAAGACTGGTTATATCGGGCGGGAATGTACATGACAGCCAGATGTTTGATGCCTTCACAGATTGGCAAGAAGAACCTTTGGCCATTGTTGCAGATAAGGCCTATGGCAGCGCCAAAATCAGGAGACAGATTGAAGATGAAGGCGCACTTGCTGTTATTCCATCGAAATCAA
>CALFBM010000038.1 GCA_937951645.1 uncultured Rhizobiaceae group bacterium | reverse complement strand
CCAGAGGCTTGCTCTACAGCTGCTGTCATGCCGCCTTCAAATTGATAATAATCATCAGAATCAAGCAGATCATGCTCACGGTTATCCTGATTATGAATAACGGCCTCAACACCGGCTAAACGCTTGGAAAAGCCTTCACGGTCTTCCTGGCCTTCTTCTTTTTGCCCATAAGCATAAGAACCCCATGCCATATAGGCATTGGCAAGATCATCGCGCTTGTCCCACCCTTTTTCATCAATCAGGGCTTGCAACCCAGCGCCATAAGCACCTGGTTTTGAACCAAAGATACGAAATCCTGCCTTGCGGGTTGCATCATCAAAACTAAAGCCCTCTTCAAGAAATTTTCCCTGTTCATCACCCATGCGCTTTGCAATCGGGTTATCGCGTGGTTCTTCTTCCAAAGAACCAATTGCACGAATGGCTTTATCAAACAGCTCAATTTGCGCTGGAAAGGCATCGCGAAAGAAACCGGAAATCCGAAGCGTCACATCCACACGCGGCCGCCCAAGCTCTGCCAATGTTATTACTTCAAAGCCGGTAACACGACGAGACGCCATATCCCATTTTGGCTTAGCCCCAATCAACGCCATCGCTTGGGCAATATCATCTCCACCTGTACGCATGTTGGATGTTCCCCATGCAGACAGGCCAAACGACGTTGGCCACTCCCCATGGTCTTGGCGATAGCGTGTAATCAAAAGTTCTGCCGATTTCTGCCCCAAAACCCAAGCCGCAGACGTGGGCACAGCACGACTATCAACAGAGAAAAAATTCTTGCCTGTGGGCAAAACGTCCAAACGCCCGCGCGTCGGTGCCCCCGAAGACCCGGGAGGTACAAACCTGCCCTCAAGACCCACAAGCAGATTCTTTATTTCCTGATCACCACAAGCCTCAACAGCCGGTAATACAGTTTCTCGAACACGGGATAAAACAGCACCAGTTTGTTCCCACCCATCAGGGCATGAAATTTCACCGGCAATAAATCGTGTTGCAAGAATTTCAATACGTTCAACCGTATCCCCATTCGTACGCCAAGGGTCATCACAAACAGACTGAAGAATTTCCGGCTTTTCACCCTGCCATGCAGCAGCCATATCGCAATCAAGCGGGTCGAATATAGACCCGCCTCCATTTGGAGGGGAGGCACACGATTGGTCTTGTGAAGCAAGATCAGAGTGGGTGGGGGGTAATCCATCATTAGTTTTAATATCAGTTACCCCCACCGGCTCATTGCGTGTCGCCAGCCTCCCATCGAGGGGGAGGCAAAATACATCACCCGAAATCGCTCTTTGCAAACTTTGATCACCACCTTCACCCGTACCACGAGGCACGCGCACCAATGCAGTTACAAGATCATCTTTCAACCTCGCGTCTGGAGATTGGCCAAAAATATGCAACCCATCACGAATTTGCATTTCCTTGAGCTCGCAAAGATAGCCATCTAATTTCTCAAGCTTTTCAAGATCATTATCTTCACTTGCAATACCCGCATCTTCATCAAGACCAATGTCTTCAATGAGTTCCAATATTTGCTTTTTCAGATAAGCAAGCCTGCGTGGATCATTACCCGATGCTTCATAATATTCATCAACCAGCGCTTCCAGATCGCGTAGCGGACCATAGCTTTCTGCACGCGTTAACGGCGGGGTCAAATGATCAATAATCACGGAAGATAATCGCCGCTTGGCCTGTGTGCCCTCGCCCGGGTCGTTGACAATGAACGGATAGAAATTTGGCACGCCCCCCATCACCGCTTCGGGGTAGCATGTCTCGCTTAAAGACAGCGCCTTGCCGGGCAACCATTCCAGGTTTCCATGCTTGCCCATGTGTATGATTGCATCCGCGTCAAACTGGTATCGAAGCCAGGCGTAAAACGCAATATAGCCATGCGGTGGCACAAGATCCGGCGAGTGATACGTATCGGTGGGATCTATATTATACCCACGTGCAGGTTGAATACCGATAACAACATTTCCAAATTTGGAAACAGACAGCGCCAGTACTTGCTTGTCATCCAAAAAGAACGGGTCTGCCTCAGGCATCCCCCAACGCGCTCGCACTTCCTCTTGAATCTGATTTGGAAGTTGGGCAAAGAAGTCATTGTATTGACTCAAGGAAATCGCTTCTCGAATAACCCTACCATCGCTGGCAGCATTGGTTGGGCCTTCTTGCAAATGCTCAATCAGGGCATCGCCATTGTCAGGAAAATTATCAAGCTGATATCCACTATGACGCAAGACATTCAAGACATTTACCGTACCTGCAGGCGTATCCAGCCCTACACCGTTGCCAAGCCTTCCATCACGGTTTGGATAATTGGCAAGAATGATGGCAACACGTTTTTCTGTTTGGTTTTTGTGAATTAAACTCACCCATTTTTGGGCAAGGGAAGCGACATAATCAATACGGGTTTGGTCAGCTTCATGCACAACAATATTGGACTGAACCGCATCATTAAAAGTCTTCGCATTTTTAAACGCAATGGCTCTGGAAAACACCCGTCCGTCCACTTCGGGAAGAGCAACATTCATAGCCAGGTCGCGAGATGACAATCCTTGTGAGGAACTCTCCCAGGCTTCTTGCGAGCCGCCTGCCAAAACAATTTGCAGTACCGTTGCGCCACCTTCCTCAAGTACTGTTGGAACATGCTCACCTGTAGGTGACGAAACCGCAAAACCGGTCGCATTAAGAACAAGTGAAGGACTGGTCTCGCCAAAAATAGAGCGTACAATTTCTACAGATACAGCATCCTTCAAGCTTGAAATAAACATTGGAAGCACATTCATGCCTCGGTGCGTCAAAGCCTCAACCATTGCTTCAATGGGTTGAAGTCCACCAGACTGAACCAGTGCACGATAAAAGTTGATTGCAACAACGGGTTGGTCGTCAACCCATTCAGCCTTGATCCCTTCCAGATCACAAATACCAAGTTGGGGATACCAGATACCCGCTTTCATCAAGGGAACCGCATCGGCAGGTTCTTCACCTTTACCCAGATGGTGTTCTGCCAACCGCAAAAGATTTTGCATGTTTTGAGGGCCACCTTCTTTCAGATATGCCCAGCATTTGTCTGCAAATGCACCCTCAACAGTATTATACCGCGCCAGACTGGCATCCGGTTTGTCATCCCCTGGCAAAACCACAAGAGAAATATCATTTTCTTGTGCCGTTTCCAGAAGCTTTTCCAATCCATATTGGAAATAACTTTCACCACCCAAGATACGGGCAATTACAAGGCTGGAGTTGGCAATTGTGTTCTCTGCATAAACATCCACCGACATGGGATGGGAAAGCTGCATCATATTTGCAACACGCAAACCCGGAGCTTTGTTACCCAGTACTTTGTGCGCATCAGCAATTGAGGAAAGTTCGGTATCAGCCGAAGAAATAAAAACAATATCAGCAGGCGCCTGGCCTAAATCAATTGCCTCATCACTTTCATTGATAGAACCCTGTTGCGCTAAAAGGAGATGCATTCGGGACTAGCCCATCGCCTTTGAAATTTGTTTGGAAATTTCATCTTGCTTCAAACCTTCAAGGCCAATGACAACCAGACGCGAACCAATTTCTTCGTCCTCTTGCCATTCACGGTCAAAATAATGATCAATACGATTTCCAACCGCCTGAACCACAAGCCGCATTGGCTTGTCTTTAATCGCCACAAAGCCTTTCAAGCGCAGAATATCGTGGTGCTCAATGATAGCGCCAAACCCGCGAATAAGGTCTTTACGATTGTTCACAACGCGTCCCTCAACCACAAAGCTTTCAAACTCATCATGGTCATGATCATGTTCGTGTTCTGCCTCATCGCCATGCTCAGCATGAAAAGCATCATGTTCTTTTTCGTGATGTGATTTACGGTTTTGAACTTCATTTTCAGTAGCAGACTCAAGACCCAATAAAACATCTGCAGCAAGTGAACCATTCATGGATTTAATGACTTTCACAGAAGGTGAAATCTTGGTCTTGAAATCAGCTTCAAGTTTGTCGTAGGCCATCTTGTTTACAAGATCAGCCTTGTTCATGACAATCATGTCGGCACATGTAAGCTGGTCTTCAAAAAGCTCTTCCAGCGGGCTGTCATGATCCAGTGCATCATCCGCCTTGCGCTGTGCATCAAGCTTATCATGATCATGCGCAAAACGCCCATCCGCAAGTGCGCGACTATCAACAACCGTTACAACCCCATCAACCGTTACTTGCTCACGAATTTCAGGCCAGTTAAATGCATTCACAAGCGGTTGTGGCAATGCCAGGCCTGATGTCTCAATCACAATATGATCAGGCTTGTCTTCACGCTCAAGCAGTTTTTGCATGGTTGGCACGAAATCATCAGCAACCGTACAACAGATACAGCCATTGTTAAGCTCAACGATATCATCTTCGGTGCAAGTTTCATCATCGCAACCTGCAAGAATATCACCATCAACACCAAGATCACCAAACTCATTAATAATAAGCGCGATGCGTTTGCCGTTTGCCGTTGCCAGCATGTTACGAATAATCGTTGTTTTGCCAGCACCCAAAAACCCGGTAATAACGGTTGCTGGAATTTTCTTGATATCGGTATTATGCGTGTCCATTTTATTACTCACTTCAAGCGTTGGGGAAGACCAGCAGTTACCAGATAAGCAACGTCACATACACGCGCAATTTCCTGATGCACTGATCCTGCTATATCATTAAATTCTCTGGCCATTTTGTTCATAGGTATAACGCCCATCCCTGTCTCGTTTGAGACAATCACAATCGGCACAGTGGATTCTTGCAAAAATTGCACCAGCCCGGCACATTCATGAATGGCATTGGCCTCTGCCATCATCAGATTGGTAATCCATAATGTAAGACAATCAACCAGAATCATGCGACCAGGATGAGACGCCTGTTGAAGCGCATCAACCAGCGCAAGCGGTTCTTCAACCGTTTCCCACTGGTCACCACGGCGATCCTGATGGGTTTCAATACGGTCCACCATCGCATCATCAAAAGCACGACCAGTTGCAATATAAACAGGCTTCAAGCCAGACTTTAAAACAAGCCCCTCCGCAAACTTGCTCTTGCCAGAACGAGCCCCGCCAAGAACAAATGTAGTTTCTGCTGTCATGATGAATTGTCCAAGTTTAATTGAAGCTATGGTGTATCGGGAAATGAAGGGGTGGGTCAATTAGAGTCTGATTAAAAATTTAAGGCATTGAAATTACTTGATATTTCTCATTTCGAGTTATGGCAAATCATTCGCCAACTCCTCTCCACCAATAGAACCCATATTAATCGAGCAGAAAATCGCCTCCAATCGGGTTTATAAAGGCGAAATTAGTAGAAATTACCTCAAATAATTTCCAATCAGGCCCTTAGTGTCCAACCCGAAACTAATTGAATGATATCAGTCACTTGTGATTCACTCGGATTGTTTGACGATTCGAAGGAGACCACAATGGTTTGGACTGATATCACTCGCCGCCGATATGAACGCAAATCTGGCCGTTATGC
>CALFBM010000037.1 GCA_937951645.1 uncultured Rhizobiaceae group bacterium | reverse complement strand
TCATACTCTCCAGAAAAATGAGCCAGAAACCCCTTCGGGTGGTTCATTTTTCTGGAGAGTATGATCATTCATCAAAAGCTGTGCTAAAGCGTTCCCGTCTCGAAGACGGGGGAGCTAACCCAGAGCAATGGAACTTAGATTGCTCAATCATCAGGCTTCTTCCCCTTCATAAGCCCATCAACTGCTATCTCAACTGATGCTAAAGGTGCCGACTTTTCACTTATTTGAGTTCTATTATATATCTGTTCACCCGTGGGGTGCATCGTTTTGCACCCTATAGCCAAATGAAAAGAAGATCTGATCCGCTTTAGCCATGATAGCCAGCGGTCATTTACTATCTTGATTACATTAGGAAGGTTCTTACGTCCGCGTACAGGGCGTAATTGAATACTAAGCAATCCTGCTTCACGAGCGGCTACGATAGCATTTTGAACAGTTCTACGACAGACACCAGCAATCGCCGCAATCTTATCCAAAGGCCACTCACAAGTGCCATGCTCTCTAATAACGTTTGCAATGATATTGAGTGATGCACGTTCACCCTCAGTAAATAGATCACAAATCTCGCTGGGCATGGCTATGCTCTTTGAACCAAGTCTTCGCCGCCTCATCCAAGATGCAGCACGATCTGGGGATTTTTGATATTTTCGATAAAAGCGTTTCAAAGGAGAACGCTTTTTAGTTGGCCCTTTGCCTGTTTTCTCACCAGTTAGATATTGAACATCTTCAGTAGTTGTTTGCCGTTTCACTAATGCTGAATTTAGAAGACTACTCGATATAGCAAATGTGCTCATGATAGCACCGCCATATCTGTTTTATTAAAGCTTGTGCCTATGACACCAGAATGGTATGTTTTCTTTGCTCTTACCAAGCATTCTGAATTCAGATCTACGCCGTTCCCATTGACCGATGGGGCGGCGTTTTCTTTTAGAACGAGACTAGAACATGATGTGTCAGATTTGTGCCACTTTTTGGCACATGTTCCTACATCGTTCTGCAAGAACCCGTTCCAAGCTACATGATGCAGCAATGCAAAAAGGGCCTTTTTAATGGAACTGCTTGACAATTTCAGGGGTTTCGAGTTACCCAGATTGTGGGCCACCCCTCCCCAACGAGGGGCTCACTATCTGTAAGGTTAGTTCATTATGAATATGATACAACACCCGGCTACGCGGCCGGAAAATCCGCGTTTTTCTTCTGGTCCGTGCACAAAGCGCCCAGGATGGTCTTTCGAAAAATTGAAGAATGCTTCTCTTGGTCGCTCACACCGTGCCAAGGAAGGTAAAGCCAAACTCAAACTTGCAATTGATCTAACACGCGAAGTTCTACAAGTGCCTGATGATTATTACATCGGCATTGTGCCTGCTTCTGATACTGGCGCTGTTGAAATGGCCATGTGGAACCTGCTTGGTGAACGCGGCGTCGACATGCTTGCATGGGAAAGCTTTGGTGAAGGCTGGATTACTGACGCTGTTAAACAACTCAAGCTTGAGAATATGCGTCTGATTAGGGCAGACTATGGCCATCTTCCTGATCTTCGTGAAATCAATTTTGACAATGACGTTGTCTTCACCTGGAACGGAACCACCTCAGGCGTTCGCGTTCCAAACGCGGATTTCATCCCTGCTGAGCGTGCCGGTCTTACCATTTGTGACGCAACTTCTGCTGCATTTGCCCAGGATCTGGACTTTCCAAAACTCGATGTTGTAACTTTCTCATGGCAGAAGGTTCTTGGTGGTGAAGGTGCACACGGGATGCTTATCTTGTCACCACGCGCTGTTGAGCGTTTGGAGACTTACACGCCTGCATGGCCGCTTCCGAAGATTTTTCGTTTAACAAAAAGTGGCAAATTAAACACCAGTATTTTTGATGGTGCCACCATTAATACGCCTTCCATGCTTTGTGTTGAAGATTATATTGATGCACTGGAATGGTCGAAAGAAATTGGTGGTCTTGAAGGTCTTTTAAAGCGTGCGGATGAAAACTTTGCAGTGATTGATGCTTTTGTAAGTAAAACGCCATGGCTTGAAAACCTGGCAATTGATCCTGCAACCCGCTCCAATACATCTGTATGCCTTTCAATCACAGATCCACGCATTGCAGCACTTGCGGCAGATGAGCAAGCAGCTTTTGCAAAAGGCATGGTTCAATTGCTTGAAGCTGAAAACGTTGCTCTGGATATTGGATCTTACCGCGATGCACCATCAGGGCTACGCATCTGGGCAGGTGCCACAGTTGAAACCTCTGACTTGCAAGCACTTATGCCTTGGCTTGAGTGGGCCTTCCAACAGCAACTTGCAACACTCGCTTAATATAATTTTATTAAAATTCATGAAGGAGGCCAAAATGGCTTCAAATACCAAACCCCGTGTACTTGTCTCTGACAAACTCTCTGAAACTGCTGTAAACATCTTCCGTGAAAAAGGCATTGATGTTGATTTTCAACCTGAGCTTGGGAAAGACAAGGGTGCACTTTACGATGTTATTGACCAATATGATGGCCTTGCCATTCGCTCTGCAACAAAGGTAACCGCCAAGCTTATAGAAAAAGCCGGACGTCTCAAGGTTGTGGGTCGCGCAGGCATTGGCGTTGATAATATTGAAATCCCTGCCGCATCCCGTAAAGGCATCATAGTAATGAATACCCCTTTTGGGAATTCAATCACTACAGCTGAACATGCGATCTCGCTGATGTTTGCGGTTGCAAGACAAATTCCTGCGGCTGATGTTTCCACACAGGCTGGCAAGTGGGAAAAATCCAAGTTCATGGGCGTTGAAATTACCAATAAAACACTTGGCCTTATTGGCTGTGGTAACATTGGTGCCATCGTCGCCGAGCGCGCGATTGGTCTTCGAATGAAGGTAATTGCGTTTGACCCTTTCTTGTCAGAAGAGCGTGCCAAGCAGCTTGGCGTTGAGAAAGTGGAACTGGATGAACTCCTGCCGCGTGCAGATTTCATTACACTTCACGTACCCAAGACCGAAAAAACAGCCATGATGCTTAACGCAGATGCAATCGCCAAAATGAAGGATGGCGTGCGTATCGTAAATTGTGCGCGTGGTGGTCTGGTTGATGAAAACGCCCTTGCTGATGCCATCAAGGCTGGCAAGGTCGCTGGCGCAGGCTTTGATGTATTTGAAGTTGAGCCTGCAGAAGCAAGTCCATTGTTTGGGCTGCCAAACGTTGTTTGTACACCTCACCTTGGCGCAGCAACGTGCGAAGCACAGGAAAATGTTGCCATTCAGGTGGCTGAACAAATGTCCGATTTCCTGATCAATGGTGCAGTTTCCAACGCGATTAACATGCCATCAATCACTGCCGAAGAAGCTCCGCGTCTGATGCCTTTTATCAAACTGGCAGGATATCTTGGAGCTTTTGTCGGGCAGGTAAATGATGATCCAATTCAGAAAGTTGAAATCATTTATGATGGCGCAATTGCAAGCATGAACACGAACGCGCTCACAAGTGCTACACTTGCAGGTCTTATTCGCCCGCAGGTTGCAGATGTAAACATGGTATCTGCACCCATCATGGTGAAAGAGCGTGGCATTCAGGTTTCTGAAACCAAGCAGGACAAGTCCGGTATCTATGACAGTTACATGAAACTTGTGATCACGACAAAAAACCAGCAACGCTCTATTGCCGGTACGGTCTTTTCTGATGGCAAACCACGCTTCATCCAGATTAAAGGTATTAATATGGATGCAGACGTTGGTCGTCACATGCTTTATACAACCAACCATGACGAGCCCGGTATCATTGGGACATTGGGTAAAGCCATGGGCGAGGCAAATCTCAATATTGCAAACTTCCATTTGGGTCGTAATGAGGCAGGTGGTGATGCAATTGCGCTTTTATATCTTGATGAACAACCTAATGGTGGTGTGGTTAAATCGCTCATGGATACTGGCCTTTTCCAACAAGTAAAAACACTTGAATTTGATCTCGATTAAGCTTTAGCATCCATAAAATCACTTAAGAGCGCATTCATTTGCGCTTTTTATTTTTAAAAATATCAGCGGAATTTGATATCTTGTCATTTTTTATAAGATAAATATTTTACCAAATCTGCTCTTGGCGAGTTAAATTATACGCACTATATTAGTTTAGAATTATTCTAAAGAAGATAATATCATGATTTCAAGATTTTTACCCAGTAGCAAAAAAACATTTTCATCCCTGAGCGAACAGGAAATTCTGGCGCTTGCAATTTCATCTGAGGAAGATGATGCCCGTATTTATGCAAGTTATGCAGACGGGCTTCGTGAAGACTTTCCTGACAGCGCCAAGCTTTTTGATGAGATGGTTGGGGAAGAAAACCAGCACCGCCAATGGCTGATTGAACTTCATCAGGAAATATTTGGCGAGACCATACCGCTTATCAGACGCGAACATGTTTCAGGATTTTACAACCGCAAACCGGATTGGCTGGTAAAACCTTTTGGCGTTGAAGAAGTACGCAAGCAGGCAGCCAGCATGGAAGCGCAGGCTTATCGTTTTTACACTGCAGCCACTAAACAAACAAAAGATGCATCGATTAGAAAACTGCTTGGTACTTTGGCTGCAGCAGAAGCTGGCCATATGGCGGCAGCACAAGATGCAGAAGCCAGCAACATTACGCAAGATATCAAGGAAATGGAGGCTGCAACCGAGCACAAGCAATTTGTTTTGACCTATGTTCAACCAGGTCTTGCAGGTTTGATTGATGGTTCTATCTCAACACTCGCACCCATCTTTGCCACAGCTTTTGCCACACAAGACACATGGACGACCTTGCTCGTTGGCCTGGCTGCCTCCATCGGTGCCGGCATTTCCATGGGCTTTACGGAAGTAGCATCTGACGATGGCATCATCTCAGGCCGTGGCTCCCCAATTAAACGCGGGATTGCCACAGGCGTCATGACCACACTAGGCGGATTAGGCCACGCACTTCCATATTTAATTCCAGACTTCTGGATAGCAACCTATCTAGCCTTTGCGATTGTCTTTGTGGAACTGTTTGTGATTACCTGGATACAAAACAAATATATGGAAACACCTTGGCTCAAGGCGGTAATGCAGATCATGCTGGGTGGCATACTGGTATTGGGCGCAGGGATATTGATTGGACAGGCTTGAGGTTAAATGGTTGTTTATGAACCAATATGGCCATTGGATTTCTCTTCGACATATTCAAATCAGACTGCAATCATACTCAAATGAGTAACTTATGGATATTGGAATGAACAAGAAAGCTTGGCGTTTTTTACCGTTATCCTTGATAACTATTTGGTATTTAATTTTACTTTTTTTGATGTTGGGTGGAAACGATTATGCGCCGTGCACCTTAGATGGTGTTAATTTTGCCTACGTAAGTTTAGCTGTTAATATCTTGTGGTTAGGTGGCACTATTCTAATATTACTAATATCTGCTGCCATTTTATTTTATTTCAAATATCAGCCAGAATGGGAGATTCACCTGTGGTTTATTATGTTAACTCCCGCAGTATTATTATCTCTCTTTCTTCTTAGATTATTCTATTGTCGAGACTGGCAACAAGTTAGCGAAGGATTGATTATACTAACTACAGGCGGAGCATCGTTTTTCTTTTTCTCATCCATCACTGCCGCAATCGTCGGTTTTTTAGGTATGCGTTGGAGTAAAAAGAGACGCTAAAATCTGCTACATTGGCGTTGTCTTTCAAGTTGACGTTATTAGGTAGAATTTAAGATAGGTCGCCTGTGCAATGAGTACGTGGCAGTCATTGAGTGAATTAAAATTCAGGTCTGCTTCTGGCACATAGAAACCTCCAAGCTGATCTTCACTTCTTGCTCAGTTGGAGTCTTATCCATCCACACTAATTTTGGGTATTCGAAGAAGCTAACATTAATTAACTCTGAACGACAGTTTCATCCAGTATTTGAGTTCCCTCTTCCATTAGCTCTTCTTCTGCGACAACTTCCAAATCGACATCATCAAAATCATCATGCAACTCTGCTTCATTGTCCAAATCGTCTTTTGCCTTTATGGTTTCAGCAATCTTGACCTCGCCTGATTTAGCTTGCGCCTTCATTTCCGAGCGCTTTTTGACTTTTTCCAAAAGGCTGTCTTCATTGCTTTTGAAAACTTTGGAAACTGAATTTTTTAATAGAGGGTTTGGTTTGATAACCCCTTCTGCAATCAGTTGAGTGACGTATCTTTTCGCGTCAGTTGCAGAAATATTCGTCATGGCCTGCAAGGCATGAGGAGGGCAATCACCATGAAGAGCCGTCATATAGATAGACCAAAATCTGGCTTTTGCAGGCACTGCGGTAGCGGCTGGAACGGCTGTTGTGGCTGATCCCAAGGATAAGGATGGCGTTGCAGGTAAAGACACCAGTGCAACCAACGATTGGATAAATGTACGTCTTTTCATGACCCAGATATATGAAGTGCCATTCAAATTACAAGATTTGACCCAAAATCACTCAGCAGCCTGCAAGCTGGCCTTTGCTTCTTTTGCAGTCCCGCTTTTATCAATCCATGCCCATTTTGGGCGGGAGAACAAGAAACCGAACCAGCCTGTAATTCTTGTAAATTCATAGGCGATTACAGGGCCTATTATGCTTGATAGCAGAACGATCAGTGACGTAGTTCCCAGATCAAGGCCTGGGGCAAATTTGAACAGAATTTCTCTTGTGATGATCATCGGTGCAAAAAAGGCCAGATAAACCACGATTGAGTGTTTGCCTAAATAACGCAAGAAGCCTGCAACTTTAAATCTGGATAATATGGCACAAAGACAAACGACAGCCACCGCACCTGCTGCACCCAATGCAAGCGAGACAATTGGCAGTTGCGCCATATTGGATGGAATTTGGCGGTTTGCAGCAGCAAAGATACTTTCAAAAACCTGCGGCATGGCTGTGAAAGTGAAGATGCCATTAATAACCGCCCATACACCCAAGAACCCAAGCGCCTTGCTAATGTTATCTCTTGCCCAGCCAGCCAATTGGAAAATCGGTTTTGCCAGTGCGTAACCCGCAAAGAAATAAACATAGCGTGCTGCAAATTCATCCACCAACAAGCTTCCCGTATGTATTGGGGCTATTTCCAGCAATGCTGCTACCGCCAAGACCAATATCCAGTGCACTTTAACAAGCAAGCGCGTCACGATAAACATGACTGGCAGCATATATATAAACCAAAGCGTTCCATAAGGTTCAATCAGTGCGAACAAGAAGTTGCCACCAATTTGAGAAGCTGGCACGCCTTGTGATATCCAGCCAAGGCTTTTGAAGGCAAACTGGATTACAAGCCATATGACATAAAAGTAGGCAAAATGAACAACTTTACGATCAAAATAGCCAAGCCATGAACGACCAATTACCAAACCCAAGAACAAGCCGGAAATCATGAAAAAATCAGGCATTCTAAACGGCTGTGCAAAGGTAACCACATAGTTCATCCAGCCCGTGGAGCCGGGTTCAGCAATTTCTTTTAGGACGGCATGTTTTTCAACGCCCAGTGTTGCATGCATCATGACAACGAAGATTATGCAAAAACCTTTTGCATAATCTACCCAATCAATACGGTTTCCACCTGATTGGAATCCGGGCGCAAGAGCTAAATTTGCCATGGCTAACATCCGTTTTGCTTTGTACAAAATGCACAAATTTGAACGCCTAAAAGACCATAAAATGGCTAAGATCAGTTTAATTAATTCTTTAAAATTTTAATCAACAGTTTGAGAGTATTGTTTTTAAAGTATTTTTTACAGATTACTACAGTGTTTACGTCCCATTAAATTGCCTCATTTATTGTTCACTGCATATTAACTGTGACGCTCTTTGAGCAATGGTAGTAAAATTTCATGGCAAAACGCAAAAAACCTGCACGAATAGAACCGACCTTTGGTGCGCCTGCGCGTAAAAAAAACCATGGGGATATGCGTTTGACATCAGATGACCGTGCAGTAGCCTCTCCTAAACAAACAAGAAAATTCGCTAAAAAGCCTGCAAAGGCGGGAAGCGCACGCCGAAAACAAAACAAGCGTAAACAGGTTCGCAAACGCGGCGGTTTCATGGGCTTTATGGGCAGATGTCTTTATTGGTGCTTCGTACTGGGCCTTTGGGGAGCAATTGGTGTTGCAGGTCTTGTAGGGTATTACGCCTCCAAACTTCCACAATCCACAAGCTGGGCAATTCCGCAACGCCCTCCCAATGCACGAATTGTTTCTGCTGACGGTACATTGATTGCAAACCGCGGGCTTACGGGTGGTGCTGCCATGCGCCTTGATGAGATGTCGCCTTATATTCCGATGGCAGTAATTGCAGTTGAAGATCGTCGCTATAAATCACATTTTGGCTTTGACCCTATTGGATTTACAAGGGCCATGGTGCGCAATGTTATGGCTAAACGTCTTGTCGAAGGTGGTTCAACCATTACCCAACAGCTTGCAAAAAACCTTTTCCTGAAGCCATCCCGCACGCTGGAGCGAAAAGTCCAGGAACTTATCATCGCATTTTGGCTTGAAAAAAAATATGACAAAGATGAAATTCTTGAACTTTATTTAAACCGCGTTTACTTCGGTTCAGGCGCATACGGTGTTGATGCAGCTTCTCGCAGGTATTTTTCCAAATCAGCACGAGATGTAAACCTTGCTGAAGCTGCTCTTTTGGCAGGCTTGTTAAAAGCACCTTCAAAGTTGTCACCTGCCAAAAATCCTGAACTTGCAGAGGCTCGTGCACAGATTGTTCTTGGCACCATGCGCCGAGCAGATTTTATTACGGACCGCGAAGCTGCCAAAGCACTGACCATGCAAGCCAAGAAAGCAAAGCATTTTTGGAGTGGGTCTGAACATTATGTTGCTGATTTGGTTATGAAGCAATTACCAAGCTTGATTGGCGAATTACGTGAAGATGTAATCATCGACACAACCATTAATATGGCACTCCAAAGACAGGCAGGTAAAGTAATTGCTGATGCACTTGCTGATAATGGTGAAAAACGAAATGTTGGTCAGGGCGCACTTGTGTCCATGACCCCTTATGGCGCGGTGAAAGCACTTGTGGGTGGACGCGAATACGCTGACAGCCAGTTTAACCGGGCAACGGATGCAAAGCGTCAGCCTGGTTCTGCCTTTAAGCCGATTGTTTATCTGGCAGCTCTTGAAACAGGCCGGACGCCGCAATCTGTAAGACAGGATGCACCTATTCGAATTGGTAAGTGGAAACCTGTAAATTATGACCGCAAGTTTCGTGGCCCGGTTTCACTGGATACTGCACTTACAAAATCCCTCAATACGGTTGCAGCTCAGCTTGTAATGGAAGTCGGTCCGGGGAATGTTGTTAAAACAGCACAAAGAATGGGCATTAAATCCAAGTTGACACCAAATGCCTCAATTGCCTTGGGCACATCTGAGGTCACATTAATGGAACTCACAGGTGCTTATGCTCCTTTCGCCAATGGTGGCCGGGCAGTTTCACCTTATGTGGTAAAACGTGTAACTGACCTTGACGGAAATATTCTTTACGAACGCAAATCCACACAAAACCCCAAAGTGGTTCGTGCACGCGAACTGGGTATGATGAATTCCATGCTCAGGCATGTAATTACCAAGGGTACTGGTAAAAACGCCAACCTTGGCAAACGTCAGGTTGCAGGCAAAACAGGCACTACGCAAAATTCTCGCGATGGATTGTTTGTGGGCTATACAGCAAATCTTGTTACTGGTGTTTGGTATGGCAATGATGACGGCAAGCCGATGAAAAAAGTTACAGGCGGGTCGTTACCTGCAATTAGTTGGCAGAAATTCATGTCACCTGCTCATCAAGGCACTGAACTTGCATCTCTGCCTGGTAATTACCAACCTGAGGTAGCTGCGTTACCCACACCTCAACCTCGACAAAATGTTGGGCAAGGTCAAAGCCAGAGTGGTTCATCCCAGATAATCACAAACCAAAGGCCTAGCGATAATACACGCCGTAAAACACTCTCGGAAATTGACGGAAATCCGCGTCCATCCGCCAATGTTGGCGGGCAAAAAAGGCGTGAAAAACCAAGAACCATTCTCGATTTGATTTTTGGCGGATGAGATTTACCCAGCCAGAGGCGCTGCATCGCGTACGTCTTGATCGACGTGTGAGGAAAATTGCTCAAAGTTGGCAATAAACATGCCAACAAGCTTTTTTGCTTGTGCATCATAAGCATCAGCATCTGACCAAGTGCCACGCGGATCAAGAATTGATGTCTCAACGCCTGCTACGGCCTGCGGAACCATAAAGCCAAAGTTTTCATCCTTGCGGAATGAGGCATTATTAAGCGATCCATCCAGTGCAGCAGATAAAAGACCGCGTGTTTCCTTGATCGGCATGCGATTACCAATACCGTAGGCGCCACCCGTCCAGCCAGTGTTTACCAACCAGCAATCCACATTATGCTTTGCAATAAGATCACGTAGAAGGTTTCCATACTCAGATGGGTGGCGCGGCATGAAAGGTGCGCCAAAACATGTTGAGAATGTTGCTTCCGGTTCGCTTACACCCTTTTCAGTGCCGGCAACTTTTGCGGTATAGCCTGAAAGAAAATGATACATCGCTTGGGCCGGTGTCAATTTTGCTATTGGGGGCAAAACACCAAAGGCGTCAGCTGTTAGCATAATGATGTTTTTTGGATGCGGCGCAGTACCCGTTGCAGAAGCATTTGGAATAAAATGAATTGGATAGGCACAACGTGTATTTTCTGTAAGAGACCCATCATCGAAATCGGGTTTGCGATTTTCGTCTAAAATAACATTTTCCAGAACCGTACCAAAACGCTGTGTTGTTGAATAAATTTCAGGCTCGGATTCTTGCGACAAGCGAATTGTTTTTGCGTAACAGCCCCCTTCAAAATTGAAAATGCCATCTGCATTCCAGCCATGTTCATCATCACCAATTAGCGTACGGGACTGGTCCGCTGAAAGGGTTGTTTTGCCTGTTCCTGAAAGGCCAAAAAATACAGCACTTTCACCGTCATCATTGTGGTTTGCAGAACAGTGCATCGGCATTACGCCAGATTCAGGTAACTTGAAATTGAGATAAGAGAAAACCGACTTCTTCATCTCACCTGCGTATGAAGTACCACCAATTAAAACAAGTTTGTTCTTAAAATCACAGGCAATCACAGTTTCTGAACGACAGCCATGACGTTCAGGATCAGCCTTAAAGTCTGGAAGGTCAATAATTGTAAATTCCGGGCTGAAGCCTTCGAGTTCCGGAGTTTCCGGACGAATAAGCAAGTTACGAATGAAAAGTGCGTGCCATGCCTTCATCATTACAACACGAACCTTGATTTTTGAAATGGCGTCTGCACCGCCATGCAAATCTTGTACGAATAGTTCTTTGCCTTCAGCATGCGCCATCATATCAGCTTTTAATGTCGCAAAGTTTTCCTGAGACATTGACTTGTTATTATCCCACCAGACTGTCTCTTTAGTTACATCATCATCAACGACAAATTTGTCCTGGGCAGAACGCCCAGTGTGTGTGCCTGTCTCAACACATAAAGCACCCATGTCTGTTAATCTGCACTCTGAACGTGCAATTGAAAGCTCATAAAGTTCGGAAGCTTGCTGGTTTGCCAAAACGCTACCTGGGTTTTTGATACCAAGTTCATTGAGGTTTGATATGATTGCTTTAACGCTTGTATCCGTCACTTTTGATGCCCTTTTAAGATAAATCAGCCCATTTTTCACATGAGGTTGGCGTGTCATACAGTGAAAAGAGATAAATTTCTACTCATTAGTTCGTCTAATTTGGGGATGAGGGTTAAAGGATTAATAAGTTGCAAAACCCTTTGCTGCCCTTGCACATAGAGGTGTTTAAAGCCATTTTAAATGTATAAGTTAGAATCTGGCATAAACGATTGCCACAATTTGCCCAAAGTTATAGCGCCAATGCATGTTTGCCTTATTTAATAGTTCAAGTTTTATACTACGGGAGTTCCTTAATATGCCAACAATTGCTCTAGTCGACGATGATCGTAATATTCTTACATCTGTTTCAATTGCGCTTGAATCCGAAGGCTACAAAGTTGAAACCTATACCGATGGCAGTTCGGCATTGGATGGCTTGAATATGAAGCGGCCTGATCTTGCTATTTTTGATATTAAAATGCCGCGCATGGATGGTATGGAATTATTAAGGCGTCTTCGCCAAACTTCTGATCTTCCTGTTATTTTTCTGACGTCAAAAGACGAAGAAATAGATGAATTATTTGGCCTCAAGATGGGTGCAGATGATTTTATCAAAAAACCCTTTTCACAACGCCTACTTGTTGAGCGCGTTAAGGCTGTTCTGAGGCGAGTCTCTGCACTTCCTGAAAGTGGCGCAAAGGCAGGAGAAACTTCTGCAAAAACGTTGGAACGTGGTCAATTGGTTATGGATCAGGAACGCCATACCTGTACATGGAATAGCAAACCCGTAACCCTGACAGTTACAGAATTTTTAATACTCTATGCTCTTGCTCAAAGACCTGGCGTTGTAAAAAGTCGTGATTCACTCATGGACGCAGCTTATGATGATCAGGTATATGTAGATGATCGCACGATAGATAGCCATATCAAACGTCTTCGTAAAAAATTCAAAGTTGAAGATGACGACTTTGATATGATCGAAACACTCTATGGTGTTGGGTACAGATTTCGTGAGGGGTAGACTATTTGAGCATCGAGCCTGAGATAAATAAAGACGCTATTAACGAAGCAGAAAAACCTTCTGCCCGTAACGCTTCTTTCTTGTCCAAAGCTGAAGCCTCAAAAAACACCCTTAGGCTCGTTGAACAAAATATACGCGACGTGTCTAACGAAAAAGCACCCAAAAAAGAATCCCATTTTCATAGTGATGCTTATTTTGAAGATGGGATTAAGCCAAAACGCAAAGGGCTTCTCTCGCGTAGCTTCAAGGTCATAAAACAAAACCTGTTTTCTTCGCTGACGCGTCGTATCCTGTTTCTAAATCTGACAGCCCTTACCATTTTTCTAAGCGCAATCCTTTACATGAACCAATTCCGGGAAGGGTTGATTGATGCAAAGACAGAAAGCCTGCTGACACAAGGCAGAATTATTGCAAGTGCAATTGCAAGTTCAGCAACAGCAACCCCGGATGCCATTACAATCGACCCCGACAAGTTATGGGAATTAAAAGCTGGTGAAAGTCTTCAACCGAAAGTGCCACTTGATAATTTTTCATATCCAATCAATCCAGAGCAAGTAGCACCCGTGCTTCGACAATTGATAAAACCGACACAAACGAGAGCCCGTATCTATGATTCAGATGGCGCGTTAATACTTGATTCTCGGTATTTATATGCAGGAGGCCAGATCAAACAATTTAACCTTGAACCAATTAGCGGTGAAGAGAGAAGAGTTGGCTGGGTGGAAACCATTGGGAACACATTAAACAAGATACTTCAAAGCAGGAGTAATCCAATTTACAAGGAACTTGATGGTTCCGGCAAACAATACGAAGAAGTTCAATCCGCATTGACCGGTGCACCCAGACATATTGTACGCCAGACCGAGGCTGGAAAACTAACCGTTTCAGCAGCAATCCCTGTACAACGGTTTAGAGCTGTTTTAGGTGTCTTGCTTTTGTCAACTGAGGGCGATGATATTGACAGGATTGTTCGTGAAGAGCGCGTTGCAATTCTACGAATATTTTTGGTAGCATCAATTATTATTTTGGTGCTTTCAGCACTTCTGGCAAGTACTATTGCAACTCCTTTGAGGAGATTATCCGAAGCAGCAATTCGTGTTAAGCGAGGGGTTAAATCCCGTGTTGAAATTCCCGACTTCTCACACCGACAAGATGAAGTAGGAGATCTCTCAACATCAATTAATGAAATGACCAACTCGCTTTACCAGCGTATTGAGGCGATTGAGAGCTTTGCTGCTGATGTCAGCCATGAGCTCAAGAATCCGCTAACATCGCTTAGAAGTGCCGTTGAAACATTACCGCTTGCCAGAACAGAAGAATCCAAAAAGCGGCTTATGGATGTTATTCAACACGATGTCAGACGGTTGGACCGGTTGATTACAGATATTTCCGATGCTTCACGACTGGATGCTGATTTGGCAAGAGATGATGCAGAGCAGGTTAATCTTGCCGAGCTCCTGGAAAATATCGTAGTTGCCAGCCGTGATATGCGGCGCAAGAAGCCAATTGAAATTGCCTTTACCATCAACAAGAACAAAACATCCGATCAAGCATTTCTTGTTGCAGGACATGATATTCGTCTGGGGCAGGTTATTAATAACCTTATTGATAACGCAGCATCTTTCGCTCCTGAAGTTGGCGGGAAAGTATCCATAGGATTAGCGCGGAATAGAAATATAATCATCATGGTGATCGAAGATAATGGACCTGGTATTCAAGCTGAAAATCTCGACCGTGTCTTCGAACGCTTTTATACAGACCGGGCAGAGACTGATGGTTTTGGTCAAAACTCAGGTCTTGGACTATCTATTAGTCGCCAGATTATTGAAGCCCATGGCGGTAAAATTCGTGCCGAGAACAGACACGACGGAAATACAGGTGCACGATTTATTGTGATGTTACCACCTGATACCAATCGAAAAATAAAACCCAAAAAACAGGTTTAGGGTCTATTAGTTACCATGGTCGGCAAAACTCATCACGCTTGTGCACTTGAAATCAGTCAAGTCGGTATTCTAATTAAAGGCATGGCAGGCAGTGGTAAAACATCCTTGATGATGGGTCTCCTTGAGAGAGCCAAACACGAAGGCCTTGAAGCTTTTTTAATTGCTGATGATCAGGTTTTGTTAAATTCCAGATCCCAACACCTTGAAGCCAAGGTTCCTGAAACAATTGCAGGGTTAATCGAAATCCGTGGCTATGGAATTACACCACACCCCAATAAACAGACTACTGTTATTAACCTTGTAGTGGAACTTCTCGAAGATGAGAAAATTGAACGCATGCCAGAGCAAAGGTTTTATGACTTTCAATTTATAAAATTACCGATGCTACAGGTACCTCAACGCCATGAAAATCAAGCCGTACGAATCATATTTGCCTGGCTTATTGAAAATGCTGGCTTGCATGTTGCTTAAAAAAGCTCAACATTGCTGTAGAAAACCGCTAGCTGTTGGAGTTTTTAAATGATCGGTATAGTGATTGTCACACATGGTAACCTGGCTCAAGAATTTAAACTTGCACTAGAGCATATCGTTGGCCCTCAAGATAATATGATTACCATTGATATTGGCGCCGATGATGATATGGAAGTTCGCCGAAAAGAAATATCTGATGCCATCCAGCAGGTGGAAACTGGTTCTGGTGTTATCATTCTAACAGACCTGTTTGGCGGCACACCAAGCAATATGGCAATTTCAATGATGCAGGATGACAAGGTTGATGTTATCGCCGGGATTAATCTACCCATGCTTGTAAAGCTCGCAAGCCTGCGTGAGACAAAAACCATTTTAGAAGCTACGGAACTGGCTCAGGAAGCAGGGCGAAAATATATCCACGTTGCCAGTAAAGTTCTGCAAGGCAACGAATAAAGGTGTCAGATACTCCCTATAGAATTTTAAAGATTACCAATATGCGCGGCTTGCATGCCCGGGCATCAGCAAAATTTGTTCAGTGCGCACAAGGTCATGATGCAGCGGTTACCGTTAGCAAAGATGGTCATATTGTAGGTGGAACCTCTATCATGGGTCTGATGATGCTAGCTGCCTCCAAAGGTAGTCAAATCCACATAGCAGCAACAGGCAATGAGGCAGATAAAGTTCTTGAGGCATTATCCAATCTCATCCATGAGAAGTTTGGTGAAGACGAATAGTACCGGAAATTACGTTGTCAAAAAGACGCATTTGGTACATATAAAGAAATCTTTATATGATATTGCGAATACTGAAACTAGCTGATAGAAGTCAGCGCAAATACAAACCATACATTTTTCCATAAAGGAACTCCCATGTCAGAATTCACAGATTACGTCGTGAAAGATATTTCCCTTGCAGATTTTGGTCGCAAGGAACTTGATATAGCAGAAACAGAAATGCCAGGCCTTATGTCTTTGCGCGAAGAGTTTGGAGCCACAAAGCCACTTAAAGGTGCTCGTATCGTTGGTTCATTGCATATGACCATTCAAACAGCTGTTCTAATCGAAACACTAGTGGAATTAGGGGCTGACGTTCGTTGGGCTTCTTGTAATATCTACTCAACCCAAGACCATGCAGCTTCAGCAATTGCTGCCTCAAAAATCCCTGTTTTCGCTATCAAAGGCCAGACATTGGAGGAGCATTGGGACTATCTGGATAAATCTTTCATGTTTCCTGAAGGTGCAAATCTGATCCTTGATGATGGAGGCGACGCTACTTTATATATTCTTCTTGGCGCGCGCGCAGAAGCTGGCGAAGATATTCTTGCTGTGCCCGCTTCAGAAGAAGAAGAAGCAATTAAAGCGCAAATTCATAAGCGTATGAAAGAAAGCCCGGACTGGTTCACTAAAACACGTGATGCCATTAAAGGTGTTTCCGAAGAAACAACAACTGGTGTTCACCGCCTTTATGAATTGCACAAAAAGGGCGAACTGCCTTTCCCTGCAATCAATGTGAATGACTCTGTTACAAAATCAAAATTTGATAACAAATATGGTTGTAAAGAATCTCTGGTTGACGGCATCCGCCGTGCAACAGACACAATGATGGCGGGCAAAACTGCTGTTGTTTGTGGATACGGTGATGTGGGCAAGGGGTCTGCTGCATCTCTTCAAGGAGCCGGTGCCCGTGTTAAAGTCACAGAAATTGATCCGATCTGTGCGCTTCAAGCCGCAATGGATGGTTTTGAAGTAACTACACTTGAGGATGCTGTTAAAGAAGCAGACATATTCATTACTACCACAGGCAACAAGGACATTATTCGTATTGAGCATATGCGTGAAATGAAAGATATGGCGATTGTTGGCAACATCGGTCACTTTGACAATGAAATCCAGGTTGCAAATCTGCGTAATTTGAAAATGACAAACATTAAAGACCAGGTAGATATGTATGAAATGCCATCAGGCAATCGCATGATCCTTCTTTCTCAAGGACGTCTGCTTAATCTTGGGAATGCAACAGGTCACCCAAGTTTTGTGATGTCAGCTTCTTTCACCAATCAGGTTCTTGCTCAAATCGAGCTTTGGACAAAAGGGGATGAATATAACAATGAAGTTTATATCCTGCCAAAACACCTTGATGAAAAGGTTGCGCGTCTGCATCTTGCCAAAATCGGGGTGAAATTGACTGAATTGAGCAAAGATCAGGCTGATTACATTGGTGTTGAAACTGAAGGTCCATATAAGCCGGAACACTACAGATATTAATTCAACCTTTATTATCCACAAGATATAGTAGTCGCCGCATTGACAAATGCGGCGACATTTTTTTTGAAAAAAGGGTTCACGGCGAATCATGAATTGTTTAAAGTATTAAGAATCAAAAACTTCCACGAATCAGTTGATTTGAAAAAGGAAGTGTAAAAGCAGGGCAGTCTGGGGAATCGAGCGGCGAGAGGACCGGGGACATGCCGGGGTTAATAAAACCTGATAATATCGCAAGGCATAGGCCTTTTGTGCGACGTAATGTAATTGCGCGCTCAAGAACAATAAGGCTTAAAGCAGGTTTGGCAATTGCCAGCCTACCTGTGTCTTATAGCCACGCTATTGCACAAGAAACAAAGGGCCCAAGCTTTACAGAGCGCCTGCTTGAAAACTTTCATTCAACAGAAATCTTAATGCTGGCAGTATTTGGCGGAGCTATGAGTTTTGCACTTATGTCAGCTTCATGGT
This sequence comes from uncultured Rhizobiaceae group bacterium, assembly GCA_937951645.1. Taxonomy (GTDB): domain Bacteria; phylum Pseudomonadota; class Alphaproteobacteria; order Rhizobiales; family Rhizobiaceae; genus JAALLB01. Next base: position 20,945 of record CALFBM010000037.1, on the reverse strand, counting down.
TGATACGTGAACGAGTCAGAATCACGGCTGAAAACTCTCAGTTAAAGGACAGCCTCTCAAATTTACGCGCACAAAATGATAGAAATGAAGCATTGGTGAGTGTTTCAGATCAATGTATTATTGTATGGAATGGTACAGACGAAACGCCTAAATTACTTGGAAAACTATCGCCTTCTGCAGGAACTCCAAACGACAGCAGTAAATTTTTATCATTTGATAATTGGCTCACAAGTGAAGCTTCCGGCTCTTTTAAACCTATGCTGCAAGAATTGCGCATTAACGCTGTGCCATTTGATACAAGTATTGCAACGAAAAGTGGCAGCATTCTAGAAGTACAAGGACGTGTATCGGGTACCTATGCTTTTGTTCGCATCCGGGAACTTGGAACTGAGCGTGAGGAATACGCCAGAATTAAAAATGAACATGAAGAGCTTATTGGGCAATTTAGAACAATTGAACAACTTTTTGAAAAACTGCCAATGCCAATTTGGTTAAGAAATGCCACAGGTAAACTATCCTGGATAAACAAGGCCTATTCAGATGCGCTTGAATTATCCGAACCAGCACAAGCTATTGGTACAGACTGGAACCTTTTTGACCACAAACAACGTGAGAAAATCAATAAAACCCAGGAAAAACAAGACTTATATCGGGGAATTCTTCCTGCCACTGTTGCAGGGGACAGAAAAAAACTGGAAGTTTTTTCCATCAAAGGAGAGGCTGGCTTTGCCGGAATTGCCTTAGATAAAAGTGATGTTGATGACATCCAGCGCACCCTCAAAGAGACGAATGAAGGTCATTCGCGTATGCTTGATCAATTGGCGACCGCCGTTGCCATTTTTGACAAGTCACAAAAACTCATTTTTCACAACAGCGGCTTTCAACAGCTTTGGAAACTTGACGCAGGTTTCCTGGAGTCCAAACCCTCCAACGCAGAACTTCTGGATGCCATGCGCGAAGGTAAACTGTTGCCTGCACATCCTGATTGGCGTAAATGGCGTGATGGTCAATTGGATATTTATCAGGCAATAGAGCCAAAAGAAGAGTGGTGGCATTTGCTGGATGGTCAGACCATCCGTGTTGTCATGAACCCCAGAAACCAGGGCGGATCCACCTGGATATTTGAAAATGTCACCGAACGCCTGGCGCTTGAAAGTAATTACAACTCGCTTATGCAGGTTCAGGGCGAAACATTGGATCATCTCAATGAGGCGGTTGCCGTATTTGGTTCAAATGGCAAACTTCGCTTGTTCAATCCGGCCCTGGAATCTTTATGGAAGATACCTGGACTGGAGGTTGATGAAGGGCTTCATATCGTCAGGATTATTGAATCCTGGACTGATACAATTTCAAATCCGGATGACCTACAAAAGATTCTTGGTAAAGTGACTGGCCTTGATGATGAACGTTCAGAAATAAATGGCAGGCTTGAACTACGTAATGGTTCAACTTTTGACTATACATTAGTACCCTTGCCCGATGGACAATCGATGTTAACACTTTCAGATATAACAGCAAATGTAAATTTTGAAAAAGCACTCAACGAACGCGCAGAAGCACTGGAAGCTTCTGATTTACTAAAAAGCAAATTTATCCAGCACGTTTCATATGAATTACGTGCACCTCTGACCAATATTGCAGGCTTCGGTGAAATGCTTGCAACGCCTGAAATTGGCCAGATGAATGAAAAACAGGCTGAATATCTGTCTCATATCAACAGCTCAGCTGATGAGTTACGGGCCATGGTTGATGATATTCTGGACCTTGCCTCCATTGACGCAGGGTCGATGACACTAGAATTTGGAGAAATTGATCTTGAAGAGATGATACATGATATTCTCTCTATTTTCGAACATGCCTTTGAGCAAAAAGGCCTTAAGAAAAATATTAGTGTCTCTCAAGGAAGCTCCAAGATGATTGCTGATCCCACCAGGATTAATCAGGTTTTGAACAATCTTATCTCTAACGCGGTAAACTTCTCTCCCGATGGCGGAACCATCTTGATTTCCGCTGAATGTCATGGTGACTATCATGAAATCAGGGTCGTTGATCAAGGACCTGGTGTTGCAGAAAACCAACGCGATACAATCTTTGACAGATTTGAGACGCAGCCGCATGAAGGTGCCCGAAAGGGGACAGGCCTTGGCCTTTCTATTGTACGCAGCTTTGTAGAAATGCACAGCGGTACTGTTAGTGTAGAAGATGCAAGCCCAAATGGTTCGTGCTTTATTTGCCGCCTTCCTGTCAAACCTGAAGTGAAACAAGTTCCCTATAACGCCGATACTGCAATCACAGCTGCAGCTTAATTCAATGGAACCTTTGCTAATAACAACCAACAGCGAACTTGAGACTGCTCGGCTGGGTAAAGATATTGCAATGGTTTTGAAAACTGGCGATTTTCTTTGCCTATCTGGAAATCTTGGCTTGGGTAAAAGTGTTTTGGCACGTGGAATTATTCGGCATTTGGCTCATGACGAAAATTTTGAAGTGCCAAGCCCCACTTATACACTTTGTCAAACATATGAAACTTCTCCGAATATTGCTCATTTTGATTTATACCGTATCTGCGGCATGGATGAGCTTGAAGAACTCGGCTGGGAAGACGCCCTTGAAACTGGCTGTGCTGTCATGGAATGGCCAGAACAATGTTTTGACGAAATACCTCAAGAAGCGATACATATCAAGTTCTCGGAAGAAGATGAGACTGTTCGCAAGCTTTCTGTTTCTGGTAACCCGGACTTAATAAGTCGTATAAAACGTAGTCTTTTGATCAGGGAGTTTTTGGAAGCCACCCCATTTGAAAATATAATACGTAGTCCATTGATGGGGGATGCATCTACTCGCAGTTATGAACTCATAACAAGTGAAAACGAACAGCTTTTATTGATGAATGCGCCAGCCCTACCAGATGGCTCTCCAATCAAAGGTGGCAAACCTTATAGTAAAATCGCGCATCTGGCAGAAGACGTAACAGCCTTTGTAGCCATTGATGAATTAATAAGGGCAAAGCATTTTTGCGCACCAGAGATTAAAGCCCAGGATTTGAAAAATGGCATTTTACTAATTGAGCATTTTGGTGATGAGGGAATTATTGACGGCAACAGAACACCAATTACTGAGCGCTATATGGTAGCTGTGGAATTTCTTGCAGCATTTCATGAATGTCAATTTAAACCCAATATAAATCTTAAATCCGGCGAACCCTACGTAATTCCCTCTTATGATGAACAAGCAATACTCATCGAGGTTGATTTACTGCTCCAATGGTATGCACCTTCTCAATCAGGCTCGGAAATAAAAGCTGCTGATGCAGAAGCATTTTTAAGAATTTGGCAACAATACGCACAAATCATCCAGCAACAAGAACAGAGTCTTGTTATGCGCGATTATCATTCTCCAAATATCCTATGGCGAGAAAAAAAATCCGGAACAGACCGTATTGGCGTTATTGACTTTCAGGATGCGGTAATTGGGCCTGCAGCTTATGATGTTGCGTCACTTGCCCAAGATGCCCGTGTGGACGTGAGCGAAGAATTGGAAACAGGGTTGGTTGATCATTATATAAAACTTCGAGAAGCCAGAAATCCAACATTTGATGCAGAAAGCTTTCGCTTAAGTTATTCAATCATGGCCGCGCAAAGAGCGACAAAAATACTGGGTATCTTTATTCGCTTAAACGAGCGTGACGGAAAACCGGCTTACTTGAAACACCTGCCACGCATTCAGCAATATTTACAACGCAACTTAAAACATCCGGCCTTGAGTGAATATGCAAACTGGCTAGAAAATGTAATAAAACTGTAACAAACAATCAGCATTAACTGACATGAAAAAATTGATTTAAGATGCCGGAAAACAGGGACGACCGGCGCAGGAGCTAAAGATGCAAGAAACAAATATAATTGCGCATAGGCCACCAAATACAGGACCCAAGAAAGCAATGCTATTGGCTGCCGGCCTAGGCAAGAGAATGCGGCCTATCACAGATAAAATTCCCAAACCCTTGGTCAAGGTTTATGGTAAAACACTACTTGATCACGGCCTTGATGCCTTGGTGAAAGCCAATGTTGAAGAAGTTATTATCAATGTTCACTATCACGCTGATCAGATTGAAAACCACCTTACCAAACGCAAAGACCTGAAAATTATTATTTCAGATGAGCGCAAAGAACTGCTTGATTCTGGGGGGGGTATTGCGAATGCCTTACCTCATTTGGGTCAGGATCCATTTTATCTGATTAATGCAGATTCTTTTTGGGTTGAAGGATATTGCCCAAACCTGAATAGAATGGCGGAATTCTGGAATCGTGATGAAATGGACATCATGTTACTATTGGCGAGTATGGCAAATGCGGTTGGATTTGGCTCCAAGGGTGATTTCAGTATGGACGCTGATGGACGCCTGATGCGGCGCGGGGAAAAGAAAATTGCCCCCTTTGCCTACGCAGGCGCTGCAATCATAAACCCCGCTGTTTTCGATGACGCCCCAAGCGGTGCCTTTACACTTAACAAACAATTTGATGCGGCTCTTGAACAGGAGCGGCTGTTTGGGTTACGTCTTGAAGGTCTTTGGCTTCATGTTGGAACACCTGATTCTATACATGAAGCAGAAGATGCAATTGCAAAAAGTGCAGCTTGACTAATTGTAGGCAAAAGGCACTTTATTCGGAGTGCCAAAGATTTCAAACCCTTCAAAAACCAGCAAGACTTTACTATCGAATATTTATTCGATTCCTGCAGAATGTAACTTTCTGCAGGTTCTTGTAAAAAGCCTTCTTGATGGATCATTGATTAACGGATTTTCTCCACGCGATAATCCATTGCTACTTTCATCTGCTACCATTTTTGTGCCAAACAGACGCGCAGCAAGGGCACTGTCTACTGCTTTCATGAGTGTCTATGATGAAGAAGCGCTTTTACTTCCCAATATTAAAACACTTGGCGATGTTGGTGATGAGGATTTTGGTATTTCTCCAGACTCCAGCCACTTTGGACAACCTGGTGAAGAAATCAAACCACTAGAACGTACTCTTCAACTGGCGAATTTAATTCAATACTGGGTCGATGCGATGGAGGAAGAAACCAGACGCATTTATAAAGATGAAGACATTATCATTCCATCTTCACGTGCCGATGCTATTTTGCTTGCTCAGGATTTAAGCATTTTACTGAGTCAAATAACCCAGGAAGAAATTGAATGGTCCGCGGTTCGTAATATTGTTCCGGATAATCACGCTGAATGGTGGAAACTTACCACAACCTTCCTGAACATCATCATGGAAGTTTGGCCCGATCATTTGAATTCAAAGGGCTTGCTGGATCCTGCTGAACGAGCTGCAAAACTTCTGGAGTTACGTACCAAATTTTATTTATCGGGCAAAAACGAAGGTCCTGTCATTGTAGCAGGTTCTACAGGCTCTGTTGCATCAACAAGAAGATTACTGCGCGCTGTCGCTGGCCTCGAAAATGGTGCCGTAGTCCTGCCCGGCCTTGATAAATCCATTTCTGAACTTGAATGGCAGGCCTTGACTGAGGCAAAGGGTGAAAATCAAACAACACTGGAAACGCATCCACAATTCGGCCTTGCACAATTACTTCAAGGTTTGAATATCAACCGTGAAAATGTCATCGAGCTTGGTAATACAACAGAACCAGGCAGTTATCGTCAGGTGTTACTTGGAATGGCCCTTGCCCCTTCAAGTTTTACAGCAAACTGGATTTCACAGAGTAAAAAATTTAACACTGAAAAAATAAAAGACGCACTTTCAAAAATTTCCCTTATTGAAGCAGGCAATGAACGACAAGAAGCCTTGGCAATTGCGATTGCCATGCGTGAGGTTTTAACCGACAGTCAAAAAACTGCAGCACTTATTACACCTGATAGAAACCTGGCCAGGCGCGTTTCAGTGGAGTTACAGCGCTACAACATTATTGTTGATGATACAGGCGGAGCGCCGCTTAAAAATTCTGAGGCAGCACTTTTCTTGCGTCAAGTTTCACAAATCTGCTTCACTTCATTTCAAAATTCAACACTTGCTGCCCTTCTCAAACATCCACTTTGTCTTGTTGGCTCTTCAAACGAAGAGGCACAAAGGCTGGCGCGCACTTTTGAACTGGTAGCGCTGAGAGGCGTTATTAACAAACCTGTTCCAGGTGATTTTAAGAGATTAATTCAAAACCGCAGAGTTCAACTAGATGGTGCAAAATATGTCTCACCTTATATCAGGCAACTTAAGGAAGACGATTGGCAAAAACTACTTGATTACGCTTCACATCTTGATGCTGTCTTTGAACCTTTAATGAAACTGGCAAAAACCGAAAGTAAAATATCACTTGAAGTTTTCTTCCTGAAGATTGCCAATGCAGCAGAAATTCTCTCAAGTGACCATCAAGGTAGCTCAAAAATTCTAAACGGTGAGGGTGCAAGGGAGCTAAAAAACCTTTTTGAAGATGTGCTGGCAATGGACGAAAACCTGTTCCTGGTCAACCCGCAAGATTTTTCTTCCGTATTTGATGCGATCCTGAAAAGCATCGTTACCCGACCACGCGGCAATACGCATCCAAGGCTACATATTTATGGTCCACTGGAAGTGCGCCTGCTAGAACATGACCGTATTATTCTTGCAGGTTTGAATGAAGGAACATGGCCACAGACAACACGCAACGATGCTTTTCTCAACCGCTTGATGCGCCAAGAACTTGGCATGTCTTCACCAGAACGCAGAACAGGCTTGTCAGCACATGATTTCCAGCAATTGATGGGCAAAGGGGAAGTTTTTCTCTCACGCTCATCCCGCGTTGACAAATCTCCTACAGTTGCCTCACGCTGGATACAGCGATTATCAGCACTTATCGGAGAAGAGCAAACCAAGGCTTTGCAAAAGCGCGGTAATCTATATCTTCAATATGCAGATATTTTGGATAAAAGCAGTAATGAGAACAAACGGGCTGAGCGACCCAATCCAACTCCACCTGTTACATCACGCCCATCCTCACTTGCTGTTACGGATATTGAAACCTGGATACGTGATCCTTACGCGCTTTATGCTAAACGTATTTTAAAACTTCAACCAGTTGATCCACTGGAACGAGACCCCGACCCTCTACTCAAAGGGACACTGTATCATGCAATCATGCAAGATTACATCGAAGGTGTAGATCAATCCATGTCTGCAAAAGAACGTCTGGATTATTTAAAAAAACTTTCGAAAGAACATATCGAAGAGCAAAATCTCTCGGCGGATATTTCAAATATCTGGCAGTTAAGATTTCACGAAATTGCGGAAGCCTACATCGAATGGGAAGACAAATATCACCTCAAGCAAAAAATTTCCGAGACACTTTGCGAAATTGAAGGCTCTATAAAACTGGCAAATGATACTTTCAAGTTACGTGCCCGTGCTGACCGTATTGATGTTATGGATAATGGTGCGCTTCATATTATTGATTATAAAACAGGTACAAGTCCTTCCATCAAACAGGCACAAACATTGTCCCCACAGCTGGCACTTGAAGGCTTGATTGCAAAACAAGCTGGATTTAATATAGAAAACCCTTCTGGCATCAAGGATTTAATCTATATGCGCTTGCGCAGAGGGTCAGAGTTCAAAGCTCAATCCATTACCGGTAAAGACCATTCTCTTGATGGTATTATCAATAATGCTGAAGCAGAACTATTGAAGCTTATCAAGGGATATCAGTTTCAAGAACAGGGTTATTTATCAAGACGTGCTCCTTTTAAGGATGGAGATATCTCGGGCGATTACGATCACCTTGCCAGAACAAGGGAATGGTCATTTGGCGATGATGAAGAGGAGGCTTCATGAACATTCCTTCCTCTACCCTTGAACAACAATATGCTTCTTCCAATCCGAAAAACTCTGCATGGGTTTCGGCAAATGCCGGTTCTGGAAAAACCCACGTTCTGACACAGCGGGTTATTCGTCTTATGCTCGCAGGTAATGCACCTGATAAAATCCTCTGTCTGACGTTTACAAAAGCTGCTGCTGCAAACATGAAAAACCGTGTTTTCAGTACACTTGCCAACTGGACCATGATGGAAGATGCAAAGCTTGATGCGGAAATTTTAAATACATCAAACCAACATCCAACCCCAAAACTGAGAACCAAGGCACGACAGCTTTTTGCCTTGGCGCTCGATACGCCAGGTGGACTTAAGATACAAACAATTCATGCTTTTTGTGAATCACTCCTGCATCAATTCCCACTTGAGGCAAATGTGCCTGGACATTTTGAGGCCCTTCAGGAAATTGAACAAGCCAATATGCTCTCTCAAGCCAGGGCGCAAGTTTTGGGGGGCAACTCAAGTGAAGCGGCATTACATTATGCAAAGCTAATTCCATACGCTACAGATAGCACTATAGAAGATGGCCTTAATGCAATCATTTCAATCCGGCAAGACTTTCTTGGCTGGACAAAAGGGGATGTTAAAAATGCATTGAAGCCACTATATGCGACGCTTGGCATAACCCTGGATGATACGCCTGAACAAATTTACAACCAGACCGTTCTGGATATCCTCAGTAACTGTAAAGGTATCACTTCAATTGCAGAGCAAGCAGCAAATAGTGATAAAAAAACTGATCTTTTATTAGCAAATGCCTTACAAGTTCTTGTTGAAAATAAAGCGCCGGAAATTACTTTTGAAACCATTAAAAAGGCCGTACTTACTGCCAAAAATGAGCCTAAAGCTGAAAAAACCATTGCAACCAATTTTGTTAAAAATAAAATTCCAACTGCAGCTGATACACTTATTTCAATAGCCCATTATCTGATAGCTGCAATTGAAAAAATCAACACAATTGAACTTTTGGAAAACTCTTGTCATCTCTTCAGGATTGCAGAGTCAGTTCTACAACTTTATGAAAACATGAAGCGGCAACGTGGTGTTATTGACTTTGATGATCAGATTGAAAAATGCGCCAATCTTTTAACACGCGCTGATATCAGGGACTGGATACGCTACAGACTTGATCGCGGTATTGATCACCTTCTGGTTGATGAAGCGCAAGATACATCTCCCAAACAGTGGGAAATTATCAATGCGGTAACAGAAGATTTTTACTCAGGCGAAACGGCAGCAAATCTAAACCGCACTGTTTTTGTGGTAGGTGACGAGAAGCAGTCTATTTTCTCTTTTCAGGGCGCTGAGCCCAGTGAGTTTGATCGACAGGAAAAATACCTTAAAAAACGCGTTAATGAAGCCGGCAAGACATTTCATGCCGGGCGTCTGGAACTTTCATTTCGCTCAACACAAGATGTTCTACACGCAGTTGATACGGTTTTTTCACACCCAGAAAACCTCACGGGACTTACCCAATCAGAAGAAAGGCCAGTCCATGATGCAGTGCGAAGTACGCATCCGGGTGAAGTCCAGGTCTGGCCATTGTTCGTACAAGAGAAGATTGAGCAAACAGAAAGCTGGCTTGATCCTGTTGACAAGAAGCCTGCAGATGATCCTGCAATTCTTTTGGCAAGCAAAATTGCTGACTCAATTAAAGAATGGGTAGGCCAAAAACTGCCTGGTATGGAAAAACCCTTGGCCTTCGGTGATATTCTTGTACTGGTACGCAAGCGGGATCGTTTTCTAACTGCTTTCACCCGTACGATGAAAGACAAGGGCTTGGCCATTGCGGGCGCTGACCGTCTGACATTGACAGATCATGTGGCGATAGAAGATTTACTTGCAATAGGGCGTGTGGTGCTTCTGCCAGAGGATGATTTATCCCTTGCTTGCGTTCTTAAGAGTGTATTTTTTAATATTGATGAAGATACATTGTTCGAACTTGCGCATTACCGTGGGGACACCAGCCTCCATGAACAGATTATTGCGATAGCAGAAGACAAATCACATGCAAAATCTGAAATAGCTTCCTTGATTATCAAACGCCTTGAGAAGATTTTTGCAGTTGGGCGCTCTGCAAGTGTGTTTGATTTTTATGCATATCTTCTTGGTAAAATGGAAGGGCGCAAGAAAATCTTAAGCCGTCTTGGCATGGAAGCAGAAGATGTGCTTGATTCATTTTTGGATGAAACACTGTCTTTCACCAATGATCGAAATGGTGGCCTTGAGACTTTTATTACTGAACTTGCCAAAGCTGAACCCGTCATTAAACGTGAAGTGGAACTGGAACGCGACGAGGTTCGTATACTCACAGTACATTCCTCAAAAGGCCTTGAAGCAAGAGTTGTATTTCTGGTTGATCACTGTGGGGCGGCCTGGAGCGAAAAACACAGACCTGAAATTTTGGAAATCAATAATAATCCATACCAGAATGGATACCTTTGGCTCACGAGCAAAAACAAACATATAGAAGCCACGCGCAAAAGTACGGCCCTAATCAGTGAAGCTGCAGAAGCAGAATACAGGCGGCTTTTATATGTTGGCATGACCCGTGCAGCTGACCGTCTTGTCGTATGTGGTTTTCGTGGAACAACTGAACCAAAACATGCTTATTGGCACAAAATGGTTGAAGATGCCTTGGCTGAAACCGCAACTCAAATCACAAATGAAACTGGTGAAATTACCGGCTTACGCTGGGTTTCCAAAGCACAACCGCCTATCACTTCTACAATAACTATTGAAAAAGATTCCTCGAGCTCGCATACAGGCAATATTCCCGATTGGCTATTTCAGCCTGCCAAATCTGATCCACCACTCCCACGCCCCCTCACACCATCTGGCGCGTATGCCTTGATTGATCACGATACCATTACAAATGAAACCTTAAAATTTGAAACAAGGGTTGAGGATAATTCTATTGCGATTCAAAGAGGTAATGCGACCCATAAATTATTGGAAGTGCTATCGGATATATTACCTGAAAACCGTTTATCACTTGCAACTGACTATCTTGAGAAAGCCTGGCCTGGATTATCAGCCAAGCAGTGTTCTGAAATTATAAAGAGCGTCTTTAATATTTTTTCCGATGATCGTTTTAAAACTATATTTAGAGGAGAGGCGCGTGCAGAAGTTTCTCTTGCTGGAAGATTGGATATAAATTCCGGCAGCATGCTCGTAACGGGTCAGATAGACCGTTTGATTGTTTCTGATGGTCACGTCACCATACTGGATTATAAAACCAATCGGTATATCCCAAGAAATATTGAGGAAACTCCTGAAGAATACATCACACAACTAGCACTTTATCGTGATTTGGTTGAGCGTATTTACCCGTCTAAAAAAATTGTGTCGGCATTATTGTGGACGCAAGCGCCTGATTTAATGATAATTCCGAATGAAACCCTGGATAGGGCCCTTGATGCAATTAAGAACCGCTAAGACATCTTGACGTTGGCAGGTTGCGTTCTTACCTTTAAGGCAAGTTAGAAACGAGTCGTAAGTTTTACGAACACAAATAATAAGGAAGCTTATAATGGCTACACAAAAAATAGATGCAGATAATTTCCAGTCAGATGTATTGGGTTCAGATATTCCTGTTGTTGTGGATTTCTGGGCTGAATGGTGTGGTCCTTGTAAAGCGATTGGCCCAAGCCTTGAAGAAATTTCTGACGAGATGGAAGGAAAAGTAAAGATCACTAAAATCAACATTGATGAAAACCCTGATCTTGCTGCCCAATACGGAGTGCGTTCAATCCCTACGCTTCTTATCTTCAAAGATGGCGAACCTGCTGCGATGCAAGTTGGTGGCAAGCCAAAAAGTGCTTTGGTTGACTGGATCAATGGCGCAGCATAAGTCTGAATAAAGCTTACGTGTTAAAGTCCGGCTGGAGACAGCCGAGCTTTCTTGTTTCCAGGTTATTTTGGTGGAGTTTCATTTAGAGCCAAAACTTCCCCAACCATATACAATGAGCCACAAAACAATATACGCATGTCATTTTCTTTATTCAGGCGATTCGCCGCTTCAGTGATTGCATCTTTCAGACAAGCAAAACTCTGTGTTTCAAGACCTGCTTTTATGGCAACTTGCGATAAATCCTCTGGTGACATTCCTGCTTCACTCATTGCGACGGGGATAGTGAACACCTCTGCGTCAAGCGCTTCAAAAGGCTTGAAATAACCATAAGGTTCTTTGGTGTTAATCATGCCGCAAATCAGTAATGTTTTTCGGTCACTTCCGATATTTTGCCTGAGCAATTCTGTAGCAATTGCTTCTCCTGCAGAAGGGTTATGTCCACCATCAATCCAGATATCGCAATGACTGGATAGTTGCTTGGTAATCTTGCCATTTGGTAATTTTTCCAATCGACCAGGCCAAGTTACATTAAGCATGCCTTGTGCAAATGCTTCGGGTGAGACTTCAATTCCACCTAAACGAATGGTTGCAATGGCAAGAGCTGCATTGGCCATTTGATGTTGACCAGATAATTTTGGCAAAGGTAAATCCAGAAGACCATCTTCATCCTGGAAGATAAAGCCTGTTGAATCGCGGTAAGAATCAAAATCCTGCCCGGCAATTTGCATGGGCGAATTATTCTTGCGTGCAACCTCTTCAATTGTTTCACGCGCTTCATCTTGCTGGATAGCAATCGCAACAGGAACACCCTGCTTTATGATACCAGCTTTTTCATAGGCAATTTTTGAAATTGTGTCACCAAGATAGGCTTGATGATCCAACGCTACAGGAGCAATTGCACATACGATTGGTTTTGGGATAACATTGGTTGCATCAAACCGCCCACCAAGACCTACTTCAACCAATGCAAAATCAGCTTCATGCTCACTAAACAAAACAAACATGACTGCCGATAAAAGTTCAAACACGGTTATCGGCTCATCATCATTGGCATCTGCAACCCTTTGGATAGCATCAGCTAAAACATCATCGCTAACCAATGTTCCTGCCAAACGATAGCGTTCATGCCAATTTACCAAATGCGGTGAGGTATGAACATGAACCTTGTATCCTTGTGCCTCTAAAATGGCACGCGTAAAAGCAAGTGTGGAGCCTTTGCCGTTGGTTCCTGCCACATGAATCACAGGGGGTAATTTATCTTGCGGATTGCCAAGTTTTTCAAGCAGTAACGAGATACGACCAAGCGAAAGATCAAAGCCTTTTGGATGTATCTCGGAGAGCTTGTTAATGAGCGCGTCAGATTTCATCAAGCTTTAGGCTTTTGCAATTTCTTCTTTTGGTTCAGAAATTTCCTGCGGAGCCGCAAGCGCAATTGCAGGTGCTTCATAAACAGGCATGTTAAGAAGCAATCGAATAACCCGTGATAGTGTTGATTTCATATCAAGGCGACTGACAATCATGTCAACCATGCCATGTTCTTGAAGATATTCTGCAGTTTGGAAATCATCCGGCAATTTCTCACGGATTGTACCCTCAATCACCCGGCGACCAGCAAAGCCAATTACAGCGCCGGGTTCAGCAATATGAACATCGCCAAGCATTGCGTAAGAAGCTGATACACCGCCCGTTGTTGGATTGGTCAAAACCACAATGTAAGGAACACCCGCATCTTTCATGCGCTGAACGCCAACTGTTGTACGTGGCAATTGCATCAAGGATAGAATACCCTCCTGCATACGGGCACCACCAGAAGCTGCAAAAAGCACCAAGGGTGTTTTTGTTTCTGCAGCAATCTCCATTGCCTTGACGATCATTTCACCAGCAGCCATGCCAAGCGAACCACCAATAAACTGCATTTCATGGACAACCGCAATCATATCCAAATCTTCAACCTTGCCTTTTGCGGCCAGAATTGAATCTTCCAGATCGGTTTTTTTGCGAGCATCTTTTAACTTGTCTGCATATTTTGATTTATCACGAAACTTAAGCGGATCTTGCGCCACTTTTGGCATTTCAATAATTTCGTACTCGCCATCATCAAAAAGAAAATTCAGGCGTTCTTTCGCCGTTATCTTCATATGATAGCCAGAGCTTGGGATAACACCCATGTTTGCTTCCAGATCCTTATGGAAGACCATCTCGCCAGACTCCGGGCATTTAATCCAGAGGTTTTCAGGCATATCCTTGCGGTTAAGAAGATTACCAATCTTTGGAGGTACGAGATTTGTGATCCAGTTCATATGACCAACATCCTTAAGTTATTAAACCCTGCAAGCCATGCAGGTAAATTGTGTTTTATCAGTGTTTAACCGATTGAACGCCTGACGCAAGATCAGAGACCAATTCGTGAACGGCTTTTGCAGTATCTGGGCCTGCCTCTCCCTGATCATCCAAGTGATCCAGTATCACTGAAACAAGCGCCGACCCAACCACAACACCATCTGCACCCTTGCCGATAGCTGCAGCTTGTTGTGCCGTTTTGACGCCAAAACCAACGGCTACGGGAATATCCGTTTTTTCCTTAATTGCAGCAACAGCCTTGCCAACCCTATCCGGATCAGGAGCGGCAGCACCTGTTATACCTGTAATTGAAACATAGTACAAAAAGCCCGAGGTATTTTCCAAAACCTTTGGAAGTCTGTCTGAATCTGTCGTCGGAGTTGCCAGGCGAATAAAATTAATGCCGTGATCCATTGCAGGAATACAAAGTTCATTGTCTGCTTCTGGCGGCAAATCCACGATGATAAGACCATCAACACCAGCAGCACTCGCATCTTCCAAAAATCTCTCATTGCCGTAAATATAAATTGGATTGTAATAGCCCATTAAAATGATTGGCGTTTTGTTATCTGATTTACGAAAACTTGCTACCATCGCCAAAGTCTTGGCAAGTGTTTGCCCGCCTTTTAAAGCGCGTTGACCTGCCAGCTGAATGGAAGGCCCATCTGCCATTGGGTCAGAAAATGGCATGCCTATTTCGATTAGGTCCGCACCAGCGTTCGGTAAACCATTGAGAATTTCCTGACTGGCTTCCAGATTGGGATCACCTGCCATAATAAAGGTTACGAGACCCGGCCGACCTTCACTCTTAAGCGCTTCAAAGCGTGTATCAATTCTTGTTTTCATTATAAGTCACTCTTTGAAAATTAATTCGTTTCCATATCAACGCCAAGCGCCTTGCCAACCGTAAAGACGTCTTTATCGCCACGACCACAAAGGTTCATCACGATAATTTTGTCTTTACCCATTTTTGGTGCACGCTTTACAACTTCTGCCAATGCATGGCTTGGTTCAAGTGCTGGAATAATACCTTCTGTCCTGCACAGAAGCTGGAATGCTTCCAGTGCTTCGGTATCCATGATCGGAACATATTCAACACGGCCTGTATCTTTTAAATAGGAATGCTCAGGGCCAATGCCTGGATAATCAAGGCCTGCTGAAATTGAATGGCCTTCCAAAATTTGCCCATCATCATCTTGTAACAGGAATGTACGGTTGCCGTGAAGCACACCAGGCTTGCCTGCCGAAAGCGAAGCGCAATGCTCATCCCCATCAAGACCATGGCCACCTGCCTCAACGCCAACAATCTGCACGTCTTTATCATCAAGGAAAGGATGAAAAAGGCCAATTGCGTTTGAGCCACCCCCAACAGAAGCAACCAGCATATCAGGCAAACGCCCCTCTGCTTCCATCATTTGTTCTTTACATTCTTTGCCAATAACAGACTGGAAATCACGAACCAGTTCAGGATAAGGGTGCGGTCCTGCAGCTGTTCCAATCAAATAATATGTATCATCAACGTTGGTCACCCAATCACGAAGCGCTTCGTTCATGGCATCTTTAAGCGTACCAGCACCAGCAGTAACAGGAACAATTTCAGCACCCAACAGTTTCATTCTGAAAACATTCGGGCTTTGGCGTTCAACATCTGTCTTGCCCATGTAAACCACACAAGGCAGACCAAATTTTGCAGCAACCGTTGCAGCTGCAACGCCATGTTGGCCTGCGCCTGTTTCTGCAATAATTCGTGTCTTGCCCATTTTCTTTGCAAGCAGAATTTGACCCAGACAATTATTGATTTTGTGAGAGCCTGTATGGTTCAACTCATCACGTTTAAAATAAACCTTTGCACCACCCAAGTGCGCGGTCAGACTTTCTGCAAAATACAAGGGCGATGGGCGACCCGTATAATGCTTGTTGAGGTTCGCAACTTCAGCATGAAAGTCAGGGTCGGCTTTAGCGCCTTTATAAGCTTGTTCAAGTTCAAGAATAAGTGGCATTAAAGTTTCGGCAACATAACGTCCACCAAAAATACCGAAGTGGCCCTCTTCGTCCGGTCCTGTTTTAAATGAATTTGGTTCGATTGGTTTACTCAAAACTTATTTCCTTACCCATGTTTGGCAGCATCACAGTCATGACAGGCTGCCAAAAATTCTTCAATTAATTTTATATCTTTAACGCCTACAGCACGTTCAACCCCTGATGAAACATCAACTGCTTTTGCACCTGAACGCTTAAGCGCTTCACATATGTTGGAAGCGTCCAAACCGCCAGACAACATATATGGCACATCTTTGGGTAAAGCGTCCATAATTTCCCAATCAAATGCGACACCATTACCCCCTGGCAAGTCAGAACCCTCTGGCGGCTTCGCATCGAAGAGAAACCTATCAGCAATCCCAATATAGGGCTTCACTTTCTCAAAGTCAGAAACCTCACTTATTGCGAAGGCTTTCATCACCGGCAAACCAAAACGAAGTTTTAATTCCTGAATCCTATCAGCACTTTCATGACCATGAAGCTGCAGCATGTCCGGCTTTGTTACGGAAACAATATTATCCAAATAATCATCCTGCGCATTCACTGTAACCGCTACCTTGGAAATTCGCTCGCCTGCATGCTCAGACAAGGATTGTGCTTGTTCAAGGCTTACATGACGTGGGCTTTTTTCAAAAAAAATCAGACCCATATGCGATGCACCATCTGCAATGACAGCATCTATGCTCTCATTGGTAGACAGCCCGCAAATCTTGATTTCCAAATCCTGTTTCATGGATGATGAATTCGCATGATTGAAGTAAGGAGTCTAGTGAAAACAACCCTTCTACAAACTCAAAACAAGACCTTGTGGTATCAAGCTTTCCAGCTTCCCTCATCCCACAAACGCTTCAGCGAAAAACGATAGTTTGGCCATTGATATTCAAGACCCAGAATTTCCTTTGATTTTTTATTGCTAACACGCTTGTTTTCACCATAAAAACTGCGCGCCATTGGTGAAATATCTGCTGTTTCAAAATCAATTTCCGGTGGTGGCTCCTTACCCATTAATTCATGGGCATAAGTTACAACATCCTGCGGCGGCGCAGGATCATCATCCGTAATATTAAAAATTCCACCAATGTTCTTGCGCATCGCCAATACAACAGCCTGACCAATATCTTCACGATGAATACGATTAAAAACCTGCCCAGGCTTCACCATGCGGCGCGAAGTGCCTTTTTCGATGTTAACGAACCAGTTACGACCAGCGCCATAAATCCCCGAAAGTCTGAAAATACTCAGTAGGATATTATTTTCTATAGCAAGTTTCATCCAGGCTTTCTCTGCTTCAACACGCTGAATTGAGCGTTTGGAAACAGGGCGTAATTCGCTTGTTTCATCCACCCATGCCCCCTCGTGATGACCATAAACCCCAACGGTTGAAAGATAACCAATCCACTGAAGCTTTGGAGCAAGTTTAATCAGATCGGGGAAAGCTGCCAGAACAGGGTCTTCTTCACCCGGAGAAATGGATATGACAATATGAGTGGTATTTGCCAATTGTGCTTCCAGTTCTGGTGTCGGTTTCCCATCAAAAATTTCTGCTTCAAAGCCTCCGGAACGAAGCATCTCAACTTTTCCTTCAGACCGTGATGTACCGCAGATAACATCAAAATCGCTTTTTGCTTGTTCAGCAATTGCAGCAGACGAAAAGCCGAAGCCGAAGATAAAAAGTTTACGCATATTTATTCCATTCATTGCGGACACTCTCATCCGCCTCGCTTTCCAATGCCTTCATACGCATATCGGCAAAGACTGCCTGATCTTCAAATCTGGAAAGCGCCCAAATACTAGCACCACGCACAAGACAGTTGTCATCCTTGCTGTTTTGAATGATTATTTCTTTCAAATTCTTATCTTTGGAATTACCAATTGCAATCATTACGTTACGAAGAAACTTGTTGCGTCCAATTCGCTTGATTGGAGAACCTGAAAATTTTTTTCTGAAACCCGCATCATCCAAACTGGCCAGGTCTTGTAAATCAGGAGCAGATAAATCCTCACGTGCCTTGAGCTTTATTTCAGATGTTTCCTGCGCATATTTATTCCAGGGGCAAACTGCTAGACAGTCATCACACCCATAAATTCGATTTCCGATCGGTTCGCGAAATTCATCAGGTATAGGACCATCATGTTCGATTGTTAGATAGGAAATACAACGGCCAGTATCCAATTGGTAAGGTGCTGGAAATGCCTTTGTCGGGCAGACATCAAGGCAAGACTGACAAGAGCCACAATGATCTGTTTCAGGCCCATCTGCTGATAAATCTGCTTTTGTTAAAACAGAGCCCAGAAAGAGCCAGGAACCAAATTCACGGCTAACCAGGTTCGTATGTTTACCCTGCCAACCAAGACCCGCCTGTTTTGCCAAGGGCTTTTCCATCAAGGGGGCAGTGTCTACAAAAACCTTTACGTCTTCTTTTGTTTGAGCGGCTAACCAGCCAGCAAGTGTTTTTAATTTGCCTTTTATAATGTCATGGTAATCCCGGTTACGGGCATAAACTGAAATTGTTGCCTTTGATTTTTGATCCAGTGTTTCAAGTGGATTTGTGTCAGGACCATAATTCATACCCAACATGATTGCTGTATTGGCCTCACTCCACATCGCAGTTGGAGATTTACGGCGCTCAAGTGTTGTTTCCATCCATTGCATCGTTGCATGTCGATTTAGCTCGACACTTTGCTCAAGCTTGTAACCAATATCCAGGGGGAGTTCGGCAGATGTTATACGACAAACATCAAACCCAAGTGATTTGGCTCGAGTAATTAAATCATTCTTGAGTTTCACCGTTGATACCAAAGGTTAAAAGTCCAGATCAATATAATGAGAAGCTGGCGGCAGGCTCATGACCTTGTCAGCCAGCAAGGGTCTGTATGAAGGCCGGGATTTCATCCGGGCAAACCAGTCCTTTGCGGCTGGCTCGTCTTCCCATTGAATTTCACCTAGATAATCCAAAACTGAAATTGCAGCAGTCGCTGCCATGTCTGCCGCAGAAATGGTATTGCCAGAAAGCCAGTCTCTGGAAGAAGCAAGTGCTGATAAATATTTCATGTGGTTTTTCAGGTTTGCACGGGCAGCCCGAATGATATTTGAATCGGGCGCTCCACCACCTTCTTCTGTTCGCATCAATTGCTTAAAAACCCGTTCTTGTACGAGATAGCGGGTCACCTCTGAATCAAACTTGCTTAAAAACCATTCAATCAGCCGTCTTGTTTCTGCACGTTCAAGTGATTTTTCAGACAAAAGGCGTTTGTTACGCATCATTGCGCCACTGGTTTCATCCAGATATTCACCAATGACAATACCTCCACTGATAAATTGTCCTTCATCTACCATCAATACCGGTAGGCTGCCTGCGGGGTTAATCTGCAAAAACTCCATGCGACGTTCCCATGGTTTTTCTTCCAGAAGACCAACAGATTGTTCATATTCAGCCAAAAGCAAGCGAATATATCGCGAACTGGCAGACATTGGGTGATGATAGAGTGTGTGCATAAGGCCTATTACTTATAAATCCACTGGAAATTATGGCGCGAACATGAAAAACAAGAGATGAATCAGTTTTGCGTTCCCGAAACAATAAAGAGGCTGCCAGCCTCACGCAAGTCAATCTGTATCCTAGAGGCAATTTGATGACACCTGAACAAATTATAGTCCTTGCAATTGTGCAAGGCATTACCGAATTTTTACCCATATCCTCATCAGGTCACCTGGCGCTGATCCCTGCTGTTACAGGCTGGCCGGATCAAGGGCAAGTAACTGATGTTATGGTTCATATCGGCTCCCTTTTTGCAGTAATTGTTTATTTCTGGCGCGATGTTCTTAAACTGATTGCTGGCGGATTGGATTTACTGCACCTTCGCATGAATGATAATTCCAGAATGGCACTTTATATTATTGTGGCAACCATTCCTGCGGTCGTATTTGGATTGTTCCTTAAAAAGTCCGGTTATGGTGATGGGCTTCGCTCCGTCGAGGTGATTGCATGGAATGCCATTATCTTTGGTATTTTGATGTATGTGGCAGATTATATTGGCAAACAGACCAAGGTGATGGAAGATATGAAAATGTCGCCTGCGGTTACCATGGGCTTTGCGCAAGCACTGGCGCTTATTCCTGGAACCTCACGTTCAGGTATTACCATGACTGCTGCACGCTTTATGGGGTTTTCTCGTCCAGAGGCTGCAAGATTCTCATTTCTTTTAGGCATCCCTGCAATCGCAGGGGCAGGTGCCTTCGTAACTTTGGATGCTATCGAGTCGGGTATTGAAATTTCCAATGGCGCAATCATGGCTGCCGTGCTGACTTTCTTTGCAGCCCTTGCCGCAATTGCCTTTCTTATGGCCTTTGTAAAACGTTCAAGTTTTTTGATTTTTACGATCTATCGCATTGCACTTGGGCTTTTACTTTTCGCATTACTTTATGACTGGATACCTGGCATTTCAGTTGATTTGTCGGTTTGACCCAATCAGGCTATAAGATTCGCAGAGCATACAAACAAGGGGACAAGCGGTGACAATCCGGTTTCATAAAGGCGATTTGCCAAATCTAGACAATTATCACGACTCTATTGCGGTCGATACAGAAACGCTTGGGCTAAACCCTTTGCGCGACAGACTTTGCGTTGTGCAATTGTCACCAGGTGATGGTACTGCTGACGTCGTTCAGATTGCCAAGGGACAAACAGAAGCGCCTAATCTAAAAGCACTTATGGAAGATACTAATCGTACGATCATATTTCATTTTGCACGCTTTGATGTTGCAGTACTTGAGCATGGCTTGGGAATTGCCACCAACAATGTCTATTGTACCAAAATTGCTTCCAAAATGACGCGCACTTATACTGA
>CALFBM010000036.1 GCA_937951645.1 uncultured Rhizobiaceae group bacterium | reverse complement strand
GAAGTTATATAATGCAGGTTTTTCAACTTTACTGGTAGCAGGTGATACATTCCGTGCGGCAGCTGTTGAGCAGTTGCATATTTGGGGTGATCGTACGCAAGCACCCGTGATGTCTCGCCCGAACGGCTCTGATGCGGCAGGCCTTGCCTATGATGCCTATACAGAGGCAGTTGAACAAAAACGCGATGTGATGTTGATGGACACGGCAGGACGATTGCAGAATAAAAAAGAGCTTATGGATGAATTGGAAAAAATAATTCGTGTTCTTAAAAAACAAGACCCAAGTGCCCCTCATACCGTTTTGCTGACACTTGATGCAACCACGGGTCAAAATGCGCTCAATCAAGTCGAGATTTTCAAGGATGTAGCGGGTGTTAATGGCCTTGTCATGACAAAATTGGATGGTACTGCACGAGGCGGGATACTTGTTTCCATCTCTGCGAAGCATAAGTTACCTGTATACTTCATTGGCGTGGGGGAGCAGGTTGAAGATCTGGAACCCTTTGAAGCTGATGTATTTGCAAAAGCAATTGCAGGGATTGAATAAGAATGCCAAAAGCTCCAAGTGAAAAACAGATTGCAGAAGAAGCGCAACGCTGGTGGGAACTTAGCAAAGCATATCATGAAGGCATAATTAAATATGGTTTTGCTAGCGTACAAAGTTGTTTTTTGATTAATGGTGGTGCAATAATAGCTCTTCTCACCTTAATTGGTTCGGCAGGTTCAGAAATTCATACTTATTTAAATGATGAAACTAAACTTCAAATAGCCAATATATTTTTTCTTTATGCATCTGGTTTAGTATTAGCAGTATTAACACATTGCTTAGCATATATTAATTTTAGCGCGTTAGCTGTTGGCGCTCCTAGTCCGTCAGAACTTAAAAAGTACGAAATTGAAGGTAACATAGATGGCTTTAGTTTCAATAAGTCAATTATTGAAGGCTCTCGAGTATTAGCAATCATATTTGTATTATTAAGTGTGGCTGTTTTTTTATATGCATCATGGTGTGCTTCAAACATTCTAATTACAATATTTTAGGTAGATCAAATGTCAAACCAGGTTAGTCAAAAACGCAAACCTTTAGGTCAGTGGAAAAAACTGGCGCTGGAAGTAGGGCCGATTGTGGTCTTTATCTTGGCTAATAAATACGGGGAACAGCTTGCGGAACTCTATCCTGCCTTGCAGGCTCTGGGTGGAAAGATTTTTATTGCAACCGCATTCTTTATGGTGGCGATGACAATCTCGCTGATGCTCACATGGATTTTTGAACGCCGTATTGCAATCATGCCATTGGTTACCTTCGTGATGGTAGTAATTTTTGGCGGGCTAACACTTTATCTGCAGGATGAGTGGTTCATTAAAGTCAAGCCAACGATTATTAACTGCATGTTTGGCACAACAATTTTAGGCATGCTTTTCTTCTTTAAATACCCGGTCATGAAAGTGTTGTTTGATGGCCCGTTCAAGTTGGATGACACAGGTTGGTGGAAGCTCTCGTTTCGTTGGGGCTGTTTCTTTTTCTTCCTGGCGCTGGTCAATGAAGTTGTGTGGCGTAATTTTTCAACGGACTTCTGGGTAAACTTCAAACTCTACGGAACCATGCCCCTAACCTTCGCCTTCATGATGTTCCAAATGCCAGTACTAAAACAGCATGGGTTGGAGCAGGATGAGGAAGAGATTGGCTGAGGTACTAAATGGCTATTTTTGACGGCGAGTTCAACTGATCGACGCAACACATTCATTAAATTTCTCAACTGGCGTTTGATATTGCAAAGTTTTTCTTGGTCTTTCGTTTAGCTGGCTTTGCATTTATCGATGTTCGGTGTGACGTGTTAAAGTTGCATTAGAGCCCAAGGCTTTTACGTTCGTTTTCAGATAGAGGTTGCTCCTTCGCCTTCTATACCTGCTGGCAAGTCCAAGTGTAAAATTTTGAGTGGAACAATCGAAGCTCTAGTAATTCTTTCCAATCCAGACGAAAGAAGAAAACATACTGCACGGGACCAAAAGTGATCGTCGAATGAAAGCCTTTAGGTGCGTTGGTGTCTTTGTCCCCATAAACAACCAAGCCACCATGCGCAGCGTACTTCTGGTTGCCATCTAGGCACGCGAGTTGCTCAAAAGTCCAATCACGATGTACTGCGAGCCACATTCGGTTTTGCATAAAACTACCAACTGCAAAGCGTGAAATGTAGATTGGGCGGGGAGCATCTATCTCGGCCATATGACAGCAAATTAACTTCGCAAAGTAGCGTGCGATGTTGTTGAAACGTTGAGTGCCAACGGCATAATCAGCGCTATCGAACGCCTTACTAGGTTCGATGTCATCTTGGATAAATTCTAAGACCTGAGTATGTAGTCGATCGAATTCTCTGTCGGGCACCTGAGTTCTTGAGCTGTTGCATTCAGCGCAAAGCTTTGAATGAAAATGGAAATTTTTGGACTTGGGGCTTTGGGCATGGCGTAAGCGTGAATCCTCGGCTCCAATCGTGCCAATTATCATCTTATCTGTATCAAACTCCTTTGCAATGCCCGTTCGTTTGATTTTGTGTTCACCTGTCAACTTCTCTGTCGAGCCACAAAGGCAGCATTTATCTGGTGTATTTTTTGCGAAGAAAAGTCCCATATCCTTGAGTAACATGTTAAGAGCATGGACGCTAACTTCACAGTGTTCTTGGGCGGCAGCGTGTACTTAGAATACTCTTTGCTATGCAACAAGTGAATCAGAAAAGTAGTTTTGTATTTAATAAAACCATGCGAGGAAGCCGCAAAAGAATCTTATGCCATAATCCCTTGGTAAAGCTCTTTTGGTTTTCGTGGGCTTTCCACTGGGATAGCCGAAGCCGACATTCGTCCAAAACGCAGCATCGGTTAAAAGGGCTCAAAGTAGCCTTTCAGCTGTATCCGTAGCATGGTCACCCATGGCATATTCTGTTGAAAAACTCATTGTTGGTCACAGGCCACGTCAGTTTTTAGAGCGTAATTTCGACAAACGCTTATAAATGAAATTATGTTGCGCGAATTTGCTTATACTGGAACCATATTCTGCAATTTCCGAAGGATTTTCGGAAATCTGAGTTCTTCAACAAAATAGGCACACACCTGCTGCTCACAAATCTGCAACCTGCCCTTTGGGGTTTTCAAATGGTGCTTTTGCTTCTCCTGATTCCACCTGCCTGTCGTGCTCCAATATCCAATGTACGGTTGGGAAGGCTATGTCGTTCCACGGGATTTCATTCCACTTAAACAGTTCCACTTCCAGGCTTTCTTCGCCTGCGGAAAATTCCGGGCTGTTGAGTGTCGCGCGGTATAGGATCTGGACCTGGCTTAGGCGTTCTACGGTGTAGACGGCTAGCAGGTCGCCCAGTTTCAGGTCTGCATTGGCTTCTTCCATTGCTTCGCGTTTGGCGCCTTGTTGTGGGCTTTCGTGTAATTCAAGATAGCCTGCGGGGATGGTCCAATAGCCTTTGCGTGGTTCTATGGCGCGGCGGCAAAGCAGAATTTTTCCTTCGTGACGTACGACAGAGCCAACGACTATTTTTGGGTTTTCGTAGGCTATAAATTCGCAATGGTCACAGATGTCGCGTCCATGCGTATCGCCATTGGGCGTGCGGCGGGTGAAAGAAGGTTTTAGAAAATCATTCATGGCGTATCTTCACATATTCTTGTTTGAAAAGTCTGCAACTTTTCAGGAATAGCTTTTAACTGGCGCTTTGAAGGGCGTCTTCAATAATGGGCATGAGTTTTTCTTCCAGGCCACGCTTGTTTACAGGCCCTACATGCTTAAAAATAATGCGGCCTTTTTTGTTGACGATGAAGGTTTCCGGAACACCGTAAACGCCCCACTCAATGGATGCGCGGCCTTTGCGGTCTACGCCAACCACGTCATAGGGGTTCCCAAGCTCTGCCAGAAATCCAAGTGCGTTTTTAGTGCTGTCTTTATGATTGATGCCGACGATTTGCAGGCGGTCATCCTGACCCAGTTTTACAATTTGGGGATGCTCTTGTCTGCATGGTACGCACCAGGAAGCAAAGACGTTTACGATGGAGACTTTACCCTGAAACATGGCTTGTGCCATGCCTGGAACTTGTTTGCCATCTTGTTGCAGACCTTCAAGTGGCGGTACACCCAAATCTGGCGCAGGTTTATCCAGTAGTGCTGAAGGCAGGGTAGAAACATTGCGTTCATCTGTTGAAAGCAGTGAATAACTTGCCCCTGCAATTCCCAAAAAAACAAAGAGTGGAAGAATGGAGGTCCATATCCGTGCTTTTGGCTTTTGCTCGGATTCTTTGATGTTTTCAGTCATTACTAGCCCTGCGTTTAACGCCAGCCTCTTCCAGGCGCTTCAATTCCTGCTTGCGAGACTTGTATTGCGCCATAATGAAAATTGCCATGCCTGAAATTGCGCAAAAACTTATGATATAGGAAGGAATGATGAAGCCTGCGTGTTCTCCAAACATTATGTTGCTCCTTCATTTGGTATTGTGACTGACTGTTTTCTTGCAGCGCTCATTTTCATGGTTCTAATTCTACGGTTCAGGATTTCGTTACGCATTGCCATCATATGCAGTGTGAAGAAAATTGCCATATAGGCAAGAGCCATGATGAGGAGTGGGTATAAAAACTCTGGACCCATTGCGGGTTTGTCCAGGCGGGAAACACTTGCTGGCTGGTGAAGTGTATTCCACCAATCGACGGAAAACTTGATGATTGGAATAATGGCAAAACCTGTAAGTGTCATAACGGCCAGAGGCAGGGCTGCTTCTGAAGGTTCGTCAAAGGCTTTTGAAAGCGCGATAAGTCCCAGATAAATGATCAGAAGTACAAGTACAGATGTCATGCGCGCATCCCATTCCCACCAGGTTCCCCACATGGGTTTACCCCATAGCGAGCCTGTTGCAAGCGCCAGTATCGTGAACATTGCGCCAAGTGGTGCGGCTGACCTAAGAGATACATCTGCAAGCGGGTGACGCCAGACGATTGTGCCAATGGCAGAAATACTCATGACGGAATATGTCATCATGGCAAGCCAGGCTGCGGGTACATGGATGAACATGATCAGAACAGTGTAGCCTTGTTGATAATCTTCTGGCGCAATGAATGACAGCCAAAGTCCTACAGCCAGTAATAAGAATGTAATAATTACCAATACCGGGATTGCCTTATTGGCGAAACCCATAAAGCGGGTGGGGTTTGCAAAGGCCCAGATTGACGGTTTGATTGTTTCGCTACTCATGGAATGAATTTAAACTTTCGATACTTTATTAATTAGTCGGCAGAATGCCGCAGCATGATACTTGCTGCAAGAGGCCCTAACACAGATGTGAAAAGAGTTATGGCACATACAAACAAAAACGGTGCAGTGAAAGGGGCCGGATCTTCCAGTGCACCTGTGATGGCTGCGACACCAAAGATCAAGACCGGAATGACAAGGGGCAATACCAAAACTGAGATTAGCATGCCGCCGCGTGGCAGTTTTACGGATACAGCTGCGCCAACTGCTCCAATGAAAGAAATTGCAGGAGTTCCTGCAAGGAGCGTTATCATTGTTGCACCTATCCCCAAGGGAGAGAGGTTTAGCATAACGCCAAAAAGGGGTGTTGCGAGCACTAAAGGCAGACCTGTCATTATCCAGTGTGCGAGTGCTTTAACAAAAATGGTAAGCGCCAGGGGATGAGATTGCATCACTAACATATCAAGTGAGCCATCTTCACGTTCTTGCGCAAAAAGCCTGTCCAGACCCAGAAGACTTGCGAGTAGCGCACCTATCCATAAAATTGCGGGAGCCAGATGCGACAAGAGTTTTGTATCGGGACCAACGGCAAACGGGAATACACTGACGACTGCAAGAAAGAATAACACGCCCGTTAATGCACTGCCACCTGCGCGGATGCTTAAAAGGATTTCGCGTTTTAAAAGGGCGGTCATTAACGCAATGCCTTTATTTCAAGTGTTTTTTCAGTCTTGATGCCAAGCGGCAAATGGGTTGCGGCGATTAGAATGCCGCCGCCCTTGCAAAATGTTTGACAGAGGTTTGTAAACATTTTTGAGGATTGTGCGTCCAGACCTGCGGTTGGTTCGTCTACGATCCAGATTGGGCGATCTGACACTAAAAGCCTGGCGATGGATACGCGCCGCTTCATGCCTGCGGACAAATAGCTGAAGGGTAGATCAATGGTATGGGCAAGATCGACTTCTTCCAGGGCCTGTTCGATTGTAAGATCTGGTTCACCACAGAATTTTTGCCAGAAATCAAGGTTTTCACGAACTGTGAGGGCTGGCTTCATGCCGTTTTGATGGCCCAGATAATGGCAATATTCGCGTGTCTCACCCTCAAATTGCTTACCTGTTTCATCGAGCAAGGTTACAGATCCGCCGCTTAATGGCAGTAATCCTGCAACGCCACGCAGGGTTGTGGATTTGCCCGAGCCATTTTCACCAGTGACAATTAATGCTTCGCCAGCACTTAGTTCAAATGAAATGTCTGTGACAATTTCTTGTCCGGCTCGGCTTAGAGATAGGTTTTCAATAATCAGTTTCATTGGATTGTTTCTAGCTGGAAACTTTGCATACGAAAAGTCTTGATTTTTTTTTCATAAAACTGGCCTTAAACCTTTGCACCCTTTGGCCTATTCACAAGTAGGGTATTTGTCTTTATAACGCGCTTACAAGGATGGCGCATTTTCGTGATGCTGCCCCATTATGTTTTCGCAAACTTCAAGAAAGATGCTTTATGTTGAACTCCCTCGACAGTTTCAAATGTAAATCAACCATGACCGTGAACGGTAAGGAATTTACGTATTATTCACTCGCTAAGGCAGAAGCCAATGGCCTTGCCGGCATTTCCAGCCTGCCATTTTCGCTCAAGGTGCTATTGGAAAATCTTCTTCGCTTTGAAGATGGTCGCTCGGTTACCAAGGAAAATATTGCTGCAGTTGCTGACTGGATTAATACCAAAGGCTCTGCTGAAACTGAAATTGCTTACCGACCGGCACGTGTTTTAATGCAGGATTTTACAGGTGTCCCGGCAGTTGTTGATTTGGCTGCAATGCGGGATGCTACAAAAAACCTTGGCGGTGATACGGCTGCCATTAATCCGCAAGTTCCTTGTGACCTTGTAATTGACCACTCTGTAATGGTTGATTTCTTCGCCAATGAAAAAGCCTTCACCATGAATGTTGACCGTGAATATGAGCGTAATGGTGAGCGTTATACATTCCTTAAGTGGGGTCAGGAGGCTTTTGATAATTTTCGTGTGGTTCCTCCAGGAACCGGTATCTGTCACCAGGTGAACCTTGAAAACCTTTCACAAACTGTCTGGACAAAGGAGGTCGACGGTAAAACTGTTGCTTATCCGGATACGCTGGTTGGTACTGATAGTCATACAACCATGGTGAACGGTCTTTCTGTTCTGGGTTGGGGCGTTGGTGGTATTGAGGCCGAGGCTGCAATGCTTGGACAACCTATTACAATGCTTGTTCCGGAAGTGATTGGTTTTGAGCTAACTGGCGAACTTGCAGATGGCACAACGGCTACAGATCTGGTTCTGACTGTTGTTGAGATGCTTCGTAAAAAAGGTGTGGTTGGCAAGTTTGTTGAGTTTTATGGTTCTGGCCTTTCAAATCTCTCTCTGGAAGACCAGGCAACAATTGGCAATATGGCGCCTGAATATGGCGCAACCTGTGGTTTCTTCCCGGTTGATTCTGACTCACTTAAATACCTGAAAGATACAGGCCGTGAAACTGATCGTGTAGCCCTTGTTGAAGCTTATGCAAAAGAGCAAGGCATGTGGCGTGACGATGACACACCCAATCCAACATTCTCATCAACACTTTCACTTGATATGGGTGATGTTGTTCCATCAATTTCAGGCCCTAAACGTCCACAGGATCGTGTGGCTCTTGCAGGTGCTGATCTTGCATTTGCTGAAGCTGCAAAAACAATCAAGTCTGGTGATATCAGTACCAAGGGTTCTGAAAAACGTTATGATGTTGAAGGTTCCAATTACAAGATTGATGATGGCGATGTTGTGATTGCGGCGATTACATCTTGTACCAATACATCAAACCCGTCTGTAATGATTGGGGCCGGTCTTTTGGCTCGTAATGCTCGTGCCAAAGGCTTGAGTGTTAAACCTTGGGTTAAAACATCTTTGGCACCTGGTTCTCAAATCGTGACGGATTATCTTGAAAAGGCAAACCTCCAGGATGATCTTGATGCACTTGGATTTAATCTTGTGGGATATGGTTGTACGACTTGTATTGGTAACTCTGGCCCGCTGCCTGAGCCTATTTCAAATGCAATTAACAACAATGATGTTCTGGCTTGTTCAGTGCTTTCAGGCAACCGTAACTTTGAAGGTCGTGTGAGCCCTGATTGTCGTGCCAATTATCTGGCTTCACCGCCATTGGTTGTTGCCTATGCGATTGCGGGTTCAATGCATATTGACATTACCAAGGAAGCACTTGGTCAGGATCAGGACGGCAATGATGTTTTCCTGAAAGACATTTGGCCTTCAACAAAAGAAATTGCTGATCTTATCCGCACATCAATCAATGAAGACATGTTCCATACGCGTTATGGCAATGCTTTCAAGGGCGATGCTGGCTGGCAGGAAATTGAAATTTCCGGTGGTGAGACATACGATTGGTCTGAAAATTCGACTTACGTGCAAAACCCGCCGTATTTTGAAGGCATGACCATGGAGCCTGATGCGATTGAAGATATCAAGTCTGCCCGTATTCTGGGTCTGTTTGCAGATTCAATCACAACAGACCATATTTCTCCAGCCGGATCATTCAAGGCTGATACGCCAGCAGGTAGCTATTTGACAGATCGTCAGGTACGCCCAATCGACTTTAACTCATATGGTTCTCGTCGTGGTAGCCACGAAATCATGATGCGCGGTACATTTGCCAATATTCGTATCAAGAACCAAATGTTGAGCGATGTTGAAGGTGGTTTCTCAAAACACTATCCATCAGGTGAACAAGGCCCGATGTATGATGTTGCAATGCGTTACAAGGATGAAGGCACACCGCTTGTGATATTTGCAGGCAAGGAATATGGCACAGGTTCATCGCGCGACTGGGCTGCCAAAGGCACACGCCTTTTGGGTGTGAAAGCTGTTGTTACCGAGAGCTTTGAACGTATTCACCGCTCAAATCTTATTGGCATGGGTGTTCTTCCACTTGTATTTACCAATGGTGATACATGGGAAAGCCTTGGCATGAAGGGGGATGAGCAAGTTTCAATTTCCGGTCTTACGGATCTGAAGCCTCGTCAGACCTTGACAGCTGACATTACCTTTGCAGATGGCTCCCAAAAATCAATTGAGCTTCTTGTTCGTGTGGATACAGAGGATGAGCTTGATTATTATAAGGCAGGTGGCATTCTTCATTATGTCTTGCGTAATTTAAACCGCGCTGCATAACATTTAAGTTATCAAAAGAACCAAAAGCCGCTTTTTAAATTAAAAAGTGGCTTTTTTTGTTTTTTTAAGCAAAAATTTGGCAGATGTCACTGACTTGTGAGTCGCATTTGAAGAAATTTTTTCATACAAAAATGATAATGATGATTGTTTTGTTATAGCCAAAAGGTTTTAGCAGAATTTTGTGGAGTATGTTTATTGCGTCAATTATTGCTATCCATGATGTTTATCACTTCAGCATTTAGTGCCGGAGTTGTTACCTCAGATGCTGCTGAAATTACCCAACCCAAGGCTGTCGTTGAGTTGTTTACAAGCCAAGGATGTCATTCTTGCCCGCCTGCTGACAAGCTTATTGGCGAGTTTGCAAAAGGTAATGAAATTTTGGCACTGAGCTGGCATGTTGATTATTGGGATTATCTTGGCTGGAAAGATGTCTTTGCTTCGAAGTCCAATACCGAACGTCAGTACCGTTATGCCAAATCCTTGCATGAACGTCAGGTTTATACACCACAGGCTGTTATCAATGGGCGCGCGCATGCTGTTGGTTCCAACAGGAAAGAAATCAGTAAGACGATCAATGGATTTGAAGATTCAAGCCAGGGCATGATTGTTCCCATTAATGCAAAGATGACAAATGAAAGTATAAAAATTACTGTGGCAAATAGTGCAGTGGCCGCAAATGCAACGCTTTATATGGTGTTCTTCAACAAAGAACATAAAGTGGCAATTAAACAAGGCGAAAACAGTGGCAAGACC
Organism: uncultured Rhizobiaceae group bacterium; assembly: GCA_937951645.1. Lineage (GTDB taxonomy): Bacteria > Pseudomonadota > Alphaproteobacteria > Rhizobiales > Rhizobiaceae > JAALLB01. The sequence goes on along the minus strand of CALFBM010000036.1, from coordinate 8,523 downwards.
CTTTCTTATCATAATGTTGTCCATAATATTCAGACACTTGGCATGATAAAATCAAATGGCCTGGAAATGGAATTTCCGGTCGCCGACATGAAACGCCATGGTTATGATGGCTGTGCCCTGATTTTGCAAAAGAATGATGTAGAAGGAAATCCGTCTGCAATCATTGGTGCAACAGTGATTTCTGATTTATAGGTTTATATATTGAATAAAAAAAAGACCGACTCACTAGTTACTAGATGTCGGTCAGATAGTTATGGGGATCTTAAGGTGTTGCAACTCAGTGTGGTCCAGTTTAATGACGTCCGGGGGCTGGGGGGGCTGAAAACCGGTGTGTCTTCAAACCGGACCGTCTGAGGCAACAAAGTAAATTTGATACCCAAAGAAGGTTATAAATTGGAGAGATTCAGGCAATAATGTGTTATTTTTCAATATTATTTTGAATAATATTGATTAATGAGACTTTTGATCCCATCTGTTATCATTTATGGAAATTTATGAAAATTACTTGCAAACTCGCATTTTCATATCCATGATTGTTTGATGACAATGCAGAATAAAGTAATTTCTTTCCAACCTCATCATCTGCAAAAGCCACAGAAACATGAGGAGCTGGTTTCATTTAATCGTAGGGATATTGATGCGCTTATGCAGTTTTATAGCAAGCGCGTTGGTACGGGTGAATGGCGCGACTATGCAATGGATATGCTGAAAGATCGTGCTGTTTTTTCTGTTTTTAAACGCGCAAGCGAAGTGCCTGTCTATACTGTCCACAAAACGCCAAAACTTGCAAAGAAACAGGGTGAGTGGTCTTTATTAAATGCCAACGGCCTTATCTTGAAGCGCGGCAAGGATTTAAAACTTGTTCTGAGTGTTCTTGATAAAAAGCCCAAGCTTGTTTTTTCCTGATTTCAAAACAAAATATCTGGATGGTCTGTTTTATAAGGATGCGTAGTGCAGGCTTCACCTAGTGCTTTCTGCATTATCACGACATCAAGCCAGTGACCATTTTTATAGCCAACGCTTTTTAAGGTTCCGGTCATTTCAAATCCGCATTTTAAATGCAAACCAATTGAAGCAGAATTATTGGCATCGCCAATTGCCGCTATCATTTGACGAAACCCAAGTTTTTCTGAGCGTTTTATAATTTCATTTAACAAGGCAAGGCCGATACCTTTCCCATGAAAATTTGGATTTATATAAACTGGATCTTCTATTGTCCACCGATATCCGGTACGAGTGTGATAAGGTGATGCGTTTGCAAAACCAATTATTTTATTATCTAATTCTGCGATGACACAGGGGTATCCATCACCTTGCAAGCTTTCAAATTTTTCAGACATTTTTTTTCATTTAAGGGTTCAAGAGCAAAACTTGCCAACCCCTCAAGAACAGCCTGCTTTTGAATATTAGTGACTTCGGGAATATCTGTTTCTTTCAGGCTACGAATAATCATTGTTATATCTCATCATCAAAAACAAAAACGGCGCCCTGATTGGGGCGCCGTAATAAAACATTTTATATGCCTGTTTGAAAAAAGCTTATTCGCTGTTCATGAAGCCCAGTAGCTGCAAGATGTTTACGAACATGCTCACGAAGCTGCCGTATAGCATGAATGCGCCGAAGATTGACTTGCGGCTTGCAACGCCTACTGCATCACCAGCTGAGTACATGTTTTTGATGATTTGTGTTTCCCATGCAGTGATTGCTGCAACAAGAAGTACAAATGCTGCACTTACAAACATTGAGAACCCAATACTGCCAACGAAGAACATGTTGACGAGTGCTGCCACGAATATACCAATGATTGCCATGGCTGCAAATTGGCCAATGCCTGAAAGGTTTTTATTGGTTGTGTAACCCAGAATGCTCATGCCACCAAACATGATGGCGGTGATGCCAAATGCTTGTGCAACGAGGCCGGGTTGTACACTAAGATACAAACCAACGATTGGTGTAATCGCTGCTGCCCATAGTGCTGCATAAAGTGCAAATGCACCATGTGCCATTGCTGAACTGCGTGAATTCATGATGAAGTTAGGCCCAAACCAACCCACTGCCAGCATTCCAATCAGGAATACCCACCGCATGCTGTAAACCATTTCAAGTGCAGCCTGGTTACTTGCGATTGCAAGAACTGCAATTGCAGTACCGGCAATGCCTAAAGCCATGTAGTTATAAACACCAAGCATATAGGAACGCAGGCCAGCGTCATACTCGACACCAGCGCGACCTATTGATTGGTCCATTTGATTTTGTCTAAAGTCAGCCATACTATTTTCTCTCCTGAAAAAATGACGAAAACTAATCCCCTCGGATATTTTGTAATATGTGTATTAATTACGACATTCACAAGACCTAATCTTGCGTCAAAGTGTCAAAAAAGCGTGAATCTTGAGTCATTTAGCCAAGTTTTTATAGTTCCCTAAGGATGGGAGCCGCTTTTTGACCCAAAATTCGCCAAGTGCCAACAAGCCCCAAAACAATTGTAAACCCAAGTGCTGCCAGAATTGTTCCTGCTGCAACGCCTGGTAATAATATGAATTGGAACTTCATTATAACTGAAATTACGAACCATGCAGCGAGACTTCCTGCAAAAATTGCAAAAATTGCTGTTGCAAGGCCAAGAAGAGCATATTCCAGAATCAGCATTCTGATAAGTGTTGGTCTTGTGGCACCCAAAGTCTTGAGAACAACAGCATCATGAACGCGTTCGCGGTTTCCTGCTGCCAAGGCGCCTGCAAGTACCAGAATGGATGAAATAAGCGCAATCGATGCAGCGGCCCTGATTGCTGTTGAAAGTTGGCTAATGAGTGTGTTCACTGTCGTTAATACATCCCGGATACGGACGGCTGTAACGGCTGGATATTCTTTTGACAGGCGTTTGAGTAATTTTCCATCAAACCCGTCTTCAGTCTGTTCACCTGCAGTAAGGGTTGAAAGATAAGAATGGGGTGCACCTGCAAATGTATTGGGAGAGAAGACGAAAACGAAATTAATTCCCAGTGTTTCCCATTGTACATCCCGGAAATTGGCTACTTCTGCCGTGATATTACGCCCCAGAACGTTGACAGTAACACTATCTCCGATGGAAAGGTTTAATTCACCTGCTTCTTCTTCTGCAACAGAAACAAGCGGTTTGCCATTGTAGTTTTCCGGCCACCATTGGCCTTGGGACAGAGTAGAGTTTTCAGGTGTACGTTTTGCATATGTTATACCGCGATCTCCATTAAGCACCCAGGCACCACTTGGTGCTACCGGGTAATTTTCTGCATCAATACCGCGCAAGGAAACAATGCGGCCTCTCAGCATGGGAACTGCAATTGTTTTTCCCTTGGGTGCAATTTCTGCCAGGGTTGCACGGAATGTATCAATTTCGTGATTTTGAATATCCACAAAAAAGAAATCTGGCGCGTCTTTTGGGATATTATTTGAAATCTGGCTTCTTAAATTGCCGTCTATTGTTGCTAGCGCCACAAGAAGCGCCAAGCCAAGGCCGAGAGACAAAATGATGGATGAGGTAAGTGAACCAGGGCGATGAATATTGGCAATCGCCATACGCAATGCTGGTGATTTGGTAGAAGGGAGCTTTCTTGCAATATATTGAATGAGAATTGCAACGCCCTGTAATAGCAAGAATGAACAAACAATCGCGCCTGTAAAAACAATTGCAATAAAACGGCTTTGTGAAAAGTAAACCGCAAAGCCAATGAGACTTGTCACACAGACAAGCAAGACCATTACATAGCCAAGTCTGGGCAGTTTTCGTTTTTGTCCGTAGCTACTTGCACGGAAAAGATCGGTAGGTTGTACATCCCTCGAAAGGGCCAGCGGCCAGATTGCAAAAATCAATGCTGTCAAAAATCCATAAAGGATGCCTGGTAAAAGGGCTGCCGGGAAAAAGAGCGTACCGTCTGATATGGGTAAAATATCGCCCATGAAATAACGCGCCAGATAAGGCATTGCGATACCAAGCAGCAAACCAATAAAAATACCAATACCAGCCATGATCAGAATTTGAATGAGGTAAAGCCGGAAAACAAAATTACCAGGCGCACCCAGGCTTTTTAACGTGGCTATAACAGATCGTTTGGTTTCAAGGTATGCTCTTGTTGCATTTGCAACACCGACACCACCAACAATGAGTGAGGTAAGGCCAACCAGGGTTAGAAACTCTGTAAAGCGTTGTATGCTGCGTGATAGGGCAGGAGCTGCATTTTTTTGAGACCTGATGCGCCAACCCACATCCGGAAAGCTTTTGTTTGCCTCTTCAATGACGCTTTCAAGATTTGATGATGATGGGTCATTGAGTCTTACGCGGTAATGATAACGCAAGAGTGAGCCTGGCTGGATAAGTCCGGTGCGTCGCATTCCTTCAAGTGAAATGAGTGCTTTTGGGCCAAATCCGATGTTTAAGCCAAGTTTGTCAGGTTCTTTTAAAATAAGATCCTTAATGGTGAACAATGCTGAACCAATTTCCAGTCTTTCGCCCGGTTTAATTTCAAGGCGTTCCATTAAAAGAGGTTCAACCAGGATTTCATTATCTTTAAGCTTGGCACTTGAGCCGTTCTGTAATGTAAAATCACCATAGAGTGGGTAAGCGTCATCTATGGCTTTTAGCTCTACCAGGGTTTGCTCTTGGGCAATCTTGTTTCGCGCCATTGCGCGCATGGTGATAATTTGGCTTACGTCGCCTTTGGATTTTAGAAATGCTACCTGTGCCTCATTGACCTCACGCTGTACCAGAGAGAATGAAAGGTCTCCTCCCAGAATGGCCTGACTTTCAGATGCAATGCCTTGCGTTATGGAGTTAGCAACAGAATTAACGCCGCTTATTGCAGCAACGCCAAGTGCAATACAGCCCAGAAAAATATAAAAGCCGCGAAGTCCGGCACGCAATTCACGCATGGCAAAGCGCAAGGCCAAGGTAAAGCCCGGAATAAAATTTTGAGGGTTTATCTGGCTAGGCATTCGAGCCCTCAATAATACCAGAGCGTACGGGAATCGTCCTGTCACATTGTCGAGCCAAATCCAGATCATGTGTAACCAGAACGAGTGTTAAACCTTTTTCGCGCTGACGCTCAAATAAAAGATTTGCAACTTGAATGCCTGTTTCGCCGTCAAGATTTCCTGTTGGTTCATCTGCAATTAGAACGGTTGGCTCTGGCGCTAATGCCCTGGCAAGAGCAACACGTTGTTGCTCGCCGCCTGAAAGCTGCCCAGGATAGTGGTTTAGGCGATGACCCAAGCCAACTGCCTCAAGTTCAGCTTTTGCCTTTTCAGTTGCTTTTGTGTCACCTGATAATTCCAGTGGTACACTTACGTTTTCCATGGCCGTCATGTTTGGAATAAGATGAAAAGATTGGAATACAATTCCAACATGCCTGCCGCGAAAGGCTGCCAATTTATCTTCGTTTAGCCTGGTGATGTCAGTATCATTAATAACAATACGGCCTTCGTCAATACGTTCCAACCCTGCAATCACCATCAGCAAAGTGGATTTGCCAGAGCCAGACGGACCGACAATGCCGGTTGAAGTTCCTTTTTTAATTTTAAGATCCATGCCCTTTAAAACATGCACGCGGGATGCATCTTCGCCCAGGGTTAGTTGAAGGTTTTCAAGAAAGATTGCAGTGGTTGCAGGGTTTACGTCTTGTTTCACGGTGGTTAAGTGTCCAAGTATAAGAGAATGATTTGTTTTTTATATGGGATTATGTATCGGAAATGAAACCACTTTTTTATTACATTTTGGCAAGCTTTGCTTTTATGGGCATTGGTTTGAATCCTGCAAGTGCCGAAACCAATGCATGTACAGGTAAAAAGCTTGTTGTCTTTGGTGATAGTCTTGTTGCCGGATACGGGTTGGAACCAGGTGCTGCCTTTCCGGAACAATTGGCCAAAAAACTTGATGCGCAGGGTATAAAACTTGATGTGGTTAATGCAGGCGTTTCGGGAGATACAACATCAAGTGGTTTGGCAAGGCTGGATTGGTCTTTGGGGGAAGGAACGAATGCCGTTATTCTCGAACTAGGTGCGAATGATGCCCTTCGTGGTATTTCGCCGGAGGTAACGCAGAAAAACCTTGATATGATGATTTCCAGATTCAAGGAAAATAATATTGAAGTGCTGCTTGCCGGCATGGTGGCGCCGCCCAATATGGGGCATAGTTATGGTAAGGCCTTCAACAGCATTTACCCTGCTCTTGCCAAGAAACATAATGTGCAGCTTTATCCGTTTTTTCTTGAGGGTGTAGCCGCAGATCCGAAACTTAATCAGCCAGATGGTATTCACCCGACCAAGGAGGGAATATCTGTAATCGTTGAAAAATTCATGCCGTCGGCGCAAGTTTTACTAAACAAGATTTGCTAATAAGGGAAGTTTAGAGATGCCAAGACCTGAAAGACTGAACGCAGACGAAATACAATCATCGCTTGGAGAAATTGATGGCTGGAGCTTGGCTGATGGTCGCGAAGCCATCCAAAAGACATTTACGTTCAAAAATTTTATTCAAGCTTTTGGTTTTATGTCTCAAAGCGCATTGATTGCTGAAAAGATTGACCATCACCCAGAATGGTTCAATGTTTATAAAACAGTAGATGTTACCCTCGCGACACACGATGTTGATGGCTTGACCATGCTTGATTTCAAACTTGCCAAGGCAATGGATAAATTTTCCCAATCTTGAATTTAAGCCTTTTGGTTCCCAATTATAAAGGGAGGAGAGGTGTATGAAAAAAGCGCAAATTGATGAAATTTTATATTCAAATGATGATGAGAAGAATTCTGATCGTGAACAAACACTAAGAGAAAAATTCTGGCTGAAATTACGCGAAACGGCTAATCGCATTCCTTTTATGGATGACGTGGCTGCGGCCTATTATTGTGCGCTTGATCCACAAACCCCCAACAAGGTGCGCGGTATTTTACTGGCTGCCCTTGCTTATTTTATTCTTCCCCTGGATACCATTCCTGATTTTCTGGTCGGCTTTGGTCTGACAGATGATATTACGGTTTTGACCGTGGCGTTTACAGCAATTAGTGGTCATATCAAGGACAGTCACCGCGTAGCAGCAAAGAAAGCGCTCCAGGGTGAGGGACTTGCTGAATAGTATTTCATATTAATTATGGACTTATCATTGATGATTCCGTAAATCCTGAGCCTGAGTTTCAATTTTAAAAAAGCTTTTTATCATGCGTGGTTATTTTGGTATCGGGGTTGAAGGAATTTCCAAACCCCTTAATTTTGGTAATCTTGCTCGTTCGGGACATGGGTTTGGTGCCAGTTTTATTTTCACGGTCGCGGCTACACAAGCGATTGGCAAACCAGGTTCAGATACTACGAAGTCACGCGATCATTTGCCCTGGTACTCTTATGATACAGTCGAAGAAATGCGTCTGCCGGATGATTGTCGCCTGGTGGGGGTTGAACTAACGCCTGATGCAGTTGAGTTGCCAAGTTTCAGACATCCTGCAAAGGCTGCTTATGTACTTGGGCCAGAGGGCGGTTCGCTTTCGCCTGCGATGATTGATAAATGTGAGTTTACAGTGAAAATTCCTATGGATTTTTGTATCAATGTGGCGATGGCTGGTGCGATTGTGATGTATGACAGAATGCACTCTTTGGGGCGTTTTGCCGAGCGGCCCATTGCAGCTGGTGGCCCGAAAGAGCTTTTGCGCCCTCATATTCATGGTAAAAAGCTATACTCCGGTGGGCAGCGTTTGCCATAGTTGGCAATTAAATAATTTGTAATACTTCTTGATTTTGTGAATGAAAGGCCTGATTCCTGCCTTGATTTTGGGCAATGGTTTCGTATCATTTGGTTAATCGGGCTGATTTGCGAAAAATGAACAGAAAACTTACAGTTTTCTTTAATTTGTTTATGATTTGCTAACCAATGTTAACGCATTTTAAACCCGAATATTTAAAAATGGATGTAATTTCGCCCTACCTGAATTTGGCGAATTGTAAAAGACGGTAACAGGACTGGTATAAGAGAATGAATGTGAAACGTATTCTAGGGCTTGCCTTTGCGGGCGTATTGATTAGCACATCCCTTCCAATCTATGCACAGGCGCAAGCGCCAACCCGTATCAAGCAACATAACGCTTGGGGCGCATATAGTCATACGACTGGTAATGGAAAAATCTGTTATGTACTTTCAATCCCGACAGAAAAAAAACCTGCTGACCGTGATCATGGTGATGTATTTTTCATGCTTGCTAAACATCCAGGCCAAAGTACCACTTTCGAACCTCAATTTACAGTCGGGTATCCGTTTAAGGATGGCTCAAAAGTAACGCTTACCATTGATGGCAAAAATTTTGCCATGTTCACAAAAGGCGGCAATGCCTGGATGGAAAATCCGGCAGAAGAACCAACTGTAGTTGCTGCCATGCAAGCAGGCCGCGCAATGTCAGTTTCCGGCCAATCGCGACGTGGAACGGTTACAAGCTATGCTTATTCACTTTCCGGCGTAACGGCTTCCCTTAAAGAGATTAATTCTTGCAAGTAATTTCTATCTGAAA
>CALFBM010000035.1 GCA_937951645.1 uncultured Rhizobiaceae group bacterium | reverse complement strand
GGCGAGAATTCGGGAAATTCATCAAGAAACAAAACGCCATTATGAGCAAGGGAAACCTCTCCTGGACGGGCTTTGACACCACCCCCTACCATCGCTGCCATTGTTGCTGAATGATGTGGCGCCCTAAAAGGCCTTCTATTTGTCAGTTTGCCGTCTGCCAATTCGCCGGCAATTGAAGAAACCATTGAAATTTCAAGTAATTCATTGGGCGTCAAGTCTGGTAAAATTCCAGGTAATCTTGCTGCAAGCATTGATTTACCTGAGCCTGGAGGGCCGGCCATCAGTAAGTTGTGTCCACCAGCAGCAGCAATTTCCAAGGCGCGTTTGGCAGTTTCCTGACCTTTAATATCCGCCATATCCGGCAATATGTCCGTGGATTGGCTAATGGCGGGCATCGGCCGTGACAGAATTTGAGTTCCTCTAAAATGATTGGCAAGTGCGATTAAACTTGGAGGAGAGAGGATATCCATTTCACGATCAGCCCAAGCAGCTTCTCCACCACTGCCTGCAGGACAAATAAGCCCCTTATCTCGTGCGTTGGCACCAATTGCTGCAGGTAATGCGCCTATGATATTTGCAAGTGTACCATCCAGGGAAAGCTCGCCAATGACAACATAATTTTCCAAGGCATCAGAAGGGATTGCTCCCAGGCTTGCCATCAGGCCCAAGGCAATTGGTAAATCATAATGACTGCCCTCTTTGGGCAGATCAGCTGGAGCAAGATTTACGGTTATGCGTTTGTGTGGGAGAGACAGTCCTGAAGCATGAAGTGCTGCCTGTACCCGCTCACGGCTTTCTGCAACAGCCTTGTCAGGCAACCCAACAATAGAGAAATGCATTTTCCCTGGCGCAATCATTACTTGTACATCTACGGGCCTTGCTTCAATTCCCTGAAATGCGACAGTATTTACTTTTGAAACCATAAACTTAATCCTTGATTTTAAAATATAGATACAAGTATAAATGTCAAGAACAAAATAAGAACATTAAGTAAGGTTATTATTTTTGTCATCAGGAAGTGATGTGCAGTTGATGATAGCTTTGGTATAATGAATACAGAATAATCAACTTTATTGGCTGGCCCGTGCAATTTACCGATTATATTAAAAACAGTTTTCTTCGTTCAAAAGACATGAGTATGCTTCCTGAGCGTGTACAACATGCATTAAGACAACGCGAGCGTGCCAATGAAGTGGTGGTAAGAATTATTCAGCTTGCCATCGTCATCATGTTTTCCACGTTGTATTCATTAGCGGCAAAAACAGGACAGGCTGCAGATTTTCAGCCTGTCCCCTATGTACTTGCTGCGTATATTACGCTCTCCTTGATAGGTCTTTTGTGGTCCATCAAGGCAGAGTTGCCAAGTTGGTCTGTGTATTGCTCGATACTTTTTGACTTTATGTTGCTTTACTCATTAATGATCAGTTTTCATTTTCAATATGAACAACCTGCATCTTTCATCTTGAAAGCGCCAACGCTTCTTTATGTTTTTATATTTGTTGCATTACGGGCTTTGAGACTTGAATGGAAGTATGTTGCTGCTGCTGGCATTACAGGTGCTATTGGGTGGGCATTGGTTGTTGTTTATGTCACAACCAATGAGCCTGAAAATACCATGATCACGCGCTCCTATGTTCAATATCTTACCTCCAATTCCATTTTAATTGGTGCTGAGATTGACAAGGTTATTTCAATTCTTGCTGTAACCGGTATTCTCACGCTGGTTGTAAATGGCTCCAGTAATCTTCTTGTAACCGCAATTACAGAACAGGCTGCTGCGAAGGATTTTTCCAGGTTTTTTGACAAGCGGGTTGCGCATGATATTCGCTCCAGTCAAAAAGTGCTTGAAGCAGGACAAGGTGAGCGCAGAAACACGGCTGTTATTAATATTGATATTCGTGGGTTTTCTGTAATGGCTGCAAACCGTGAACCATCTCAAGTCATGCAACTATTATCTGCTTATCAAGGAAGGGTTGTTCCCATTCTTCAAGCGCATGGTGCTATTATCGACAAGTTTATGGGAGATGGTATTATGGCTACAATAGGCATTGATGATGATGAGCTTCCCTTTTCACGCAAGTCGATAGAAGCTGCTGAAGCAGTGTTGCTTGATAGCAAGAAATGGCCAGACGAAGAGCCTTTGCTTACTGATGCAGGTGTTTTGAATATTGGTATTGGTATTGCTTGTGGAACTGTATCGTTTGGTGCTGTTGGTCAGGGTGATCGTTTGGAGATGACGGTTATTGGCTCACCTGTGAATACGTCTGCCAAACTGGAAAAACACAACAAGGTACTTGAATCAGATTGTATTATCTCGCGCAAAACATGGGATAATGCAATTAAGGAAGGTTATGTTGCAAAGCTTGAGTCACAGTTTATGGAAACCGTAATTGATGGCATTGAAGGCAAAAAAAGTATCGTTGTTTTAAAAACCTAGATTGCCAATATTACAAGAAGCTCCACATGCAGCATCTTTAGAACATTTTTTATTGCTTGTTTCAGATTTAACAATGTTGGCTCTTTTTACCAATTCAAATGGCAATAATATTGGCTGGATATAGTCTATTCAAAAACAATTTGTGGTTTTGTGTCTGATTCAGCTTCAAGGCGGGCAAGTACATCTGTTGCAATTTGCTTGTAAATTTTTGCGTGCGGGCCATCCGGGTTAGACGCTGTAACAGGTGTTCCGCCATCGGAATTGGTTCTAATGTCGATATGCAGTGGAACCTCGCCCAGGAACGGTACACCTAGTCTATCTGCCTCAGTACGCGCACCGCCGTGTCCAAATATATCTGATTTTTCACCACAGTTTGGGCAGATGAATGTACTCATATTTTCAATAAGGCCAAGAATTGGAACCTCCACCTTGCGGAACATGTTGAGCCCCTTGCGAGCGTCTATTAACGCAATATCCTGAGGTGTTGATACGATTATTGCGCCTGCAAGTGGTACTTGTTGCGACATGGTCAATTGTGCATCACCAGTACCAGGTGGCATGTCAACAATCAGGAGATCCAAATCGCCCCAAGCGACTTCGCGAAGCATTTGGGTAAGCGCAGAAATTACCATTGGACCACGCCAGATCATTGGCGTTTCTTCGTCTACCAAAAAACCCATGGACATGACTTTCAAGCCATATCCTTCCAGCGGTGACAATATTTTGCCCTGAGCCGTGGGTTTGTCTGTAATCCCAAGCATGCGGGGCATGGATGGGCCATAAATGTCAGCATCCAGAAGACCAACCTTTAATCCGGTTGATGCAAGAGCAAGTGCCAGATTAACCGAAGTGGTTGATTTTCCAACGCCGCCTTTGCCAGAGGCAACTGCAATGATGTTTTTAATGCCGGGTACACCAGCTTTTGCGTTGCCTGCCTGTTGGTCGGGAGTATTTGGACGAGAGGGAGCAGGAGCAGCTTGTGCAGACGGAGTGCCCGGTTTTCTTTCAGCTGTTAAAACAGCGGTTACTTTTTCAATGCCGTTTAGTTGGGAGACCGCTTTTTCAGCTGCTTCTCGCAAGGGTTCCAGTTCTTGGGCACGTTCTGCCGGTACATTGATGGAGAAAATAATTTTCCCATCGTTTACCAGAACATTTTCTACCATCCCCAATGAGACAATGTCACTTTTTAGGTCTGGGCCTTTGACTTTTGAAAGCTGGGCCAAAACTTCCTTGCTTGTAATTTCCGACATAATGATATCCGCTTGAGAACTCTTATTCTTCACATAGGTTCTATAAAGCCATTTGCCAAGCATTTTTAGGGTTAGAAAAGCTTAAAGCCTTTTTTAGGTGGCTCTTTATCCGGATGCGGACCTGGATCATCTGGTCTGCGTTTTAGCGGAAACTCAACTGTTGTATCAGAGTCATCGTCTTTTGGGTCTGTAGCCAGCTTGTTTGGCATAGCGTCTTTGTCTGCCAAAGTATCTGCTTGCGTATCCAGTTTATTGTCATTTTGAGGCTCGGGAATTTCTTTTTTCTCGGCTTTGTCTTTGAAAGATACACCTTCCTCAATTTCTTCTGTTGCGGAAGTTTCTTCCTCAGGTGTTTCCTTTGCCATTGAAGTCGCTGTCACTGCTGCACTTGCAGCTGCTGTCAAAACTTCTTTGGCAGGTTCTGCAATTTTTTCTTCAGCAGCAGTATCAGCAATGATTACGGCATCTTCAACATTTGTGGCTTCTTCTATTGGCTCTGCTTCAACAGTATCGATTGGTGTTGTTTCAGCTTTCAATTCCTCAAGTGTCATAACAGGTGCTGAATCATTACTTAACTGTTGAACGGGGACTTTCCATTCAAACGCATCAATCTCTCCATCGATTGGCGAAACAGGTAGCCATTCTTCGGAAACATGATTGCCTGCCACCCATGCCGGATCCGCTGGTGCGCGAACTGCGCGTGCAAGCCAATCGCGCATACGGCCCTTATCGCCATGTTGGCCTTCTTCAATGTCTGCCATTAGCAAATAAGCGCGCTCTGTTGGACGGGAGGTCAGAACAGGCTCCAAAGTTTCTCGCGCCAATTCCCACTCTGTTGCATCTATCGCTGCAATAGCCAGTGCCAAATTACCTTCAGGATCTTTTGGCATTAAAGTTGATAGTTTTTTGGCTCTCTCAAGGCGGTCTTGAACAGAATCACCTGAGCGAACAACTGAATAAGCTTCGGCCAGTTCGGGATGAGGAGATGTTTTCCAACTCGCTTCAAGTATTTTTGTAGCACTTTTAGCGTCCCCCAATCTTGTTGCCACTCTTGCGTATGTCGTCGCAGCAGGTACCAGATCCCTGGCAAGCTTGTGAGCCTCTTTTGAAAGTTTTAAAGCATAATCCGGGTTTTCGGCCTCTTTGGCCATTGCTTTGCCAGTGAGCAATACAGCGCGTTGACGCTTTGCTGCGGTTTTATCGACTAAGCCTGCTGAACGGTTGGACTCCAGTGTTTTTATTGCAGTGTCCCAGTCACCGTCACTTGCTGCATAGCGTAGTTTTGCATTGCCAGCCCATGGAAGTGATGGTGCTGACTTTGCAGCTTCTTGCGCATAATGACGTGCAGCCTCTGGTTCGCCTTGGCGTTCTGCTTCGAGAAACAGGCCGCGTAGAGCCACCATTCTTGTTGAGTCGTCTTCAAGCATGGTTTTGAAGTTTTCACGCGCTTCATCACGTTTGCCTTCTAGGATAGCTGTTTGTGTTCCCAAAAGAGCGACCAGTGGGTCGGTGCCTAAAAGCCTCTTGCTCTCTTTTGTCAGTTTTCTGGCTGTGCTGGCATCCCCTGAACTTGCTGCTATCAAACCCTGGGATAGTGCCTTGTAACCTTTTTCACGTTTGCGATTATCAAAGAATTTTGAAAGCATTGTTGGTGCGCCGATGATACTTCGTAAAATACCCCAAATAAGCAGAACAGCAAAAACTAAACCAACGAGTAATGTGAAAGCCAAGGTAAGTGGAATTCCTACTTCCTCTCCCGGGCGGCCAAGTCTTTGTGCAAGCCATTCCCATTCAAGAAAAATTGTCCCGGGGTTATCTGCAACCCAGGCAAATAGAATGCCCAAACCAAGGACGACCAGTAGAAATACTAAAAAACGAAACATTCGGGCGAGTCCTTATTGGGTTAGCCAGCTTCAGCGGTTAATTTTTGATTCAATGCATTTTGAAGTGCAAAAGCTTCAATGCGGGTATCAAGTTGTGCCACCCATGATGCGCCAGTTTTACGCACATCAGTGGGGAGCTTTCCCCACTCGGCTTTTGCAGCCGATAAATCATCTGCTTCGATTTTTGCTTTTACACGAGAAAGAATTGCGAGTGGTGTATCACCTTCTTGTGGGCCACTTGTTCTAAAAGAAACCAGATTTTGCGCATTGGCCCAGAAGCGATCCGAGATGCTGCCTTCCTTGTCTGGAGCATTGGGATTTTGAACTGCATCAATAATTTTATTTAAGCTACTGACCAATGCCGCACGAGATGAAATACCGGCATTGTTAAGTTGTTCAAGTCGCTTGGTTTCAGATGTTTCACCCATCAAGGCTTTGATAGAAGAGATGGGAAGGTTCAGTGCATCATCGTTTTCAAGCGCCGTTGCAAGTGCGTTTACAGCAACGGATTTTGCAACTTTTTCGCTTGCCTTTACCGAGGCAACGGTATTTTCCAAATCAGTTGATTGTTCGGTTAGGCTGGTAAGGCTACTTTTATTAGCCTCTGCGGTCTTTTTTAGGATTGATAACGTTTCTGCTATTCCTTGAACTTCGGTCTCCAGCGATCCTACAGTTTTGGTTACCTTGAGTAGTGCGGGATTTTGTGCAACGGAAGTTGCAACAGTTCCCAGATCTGTTTCGATGAGATCGATGCGTTTTGTTACTGACGCAATTGCGGTTGATAGCGCGATTGAAGATGTATCCTGGCCGTTGGTTGCCGCTGTTGTAATTTTTGTAAGTGTTGAGTTTAGTCCTGCAAAATCTTGTTCAAGTTGAATCAGCTTTTCAGTTGTTTCTGTAGCAATATCGCCCGAGGTACCTTCAGAAATACCTGATATACTTGTTTCCAGCGATGTAATTTTTTCATTAATAGGCGCAAGATCGATTTGACTTGATTGTTTTAACTCGGCAATTTGAGCTTTCAGTGCAGTTAGCTCTGCTGAATTAATTGATGCAGACTGAGAACCACCATAAAAGTTTCCAATGATTGGTAATTCGCGAGCGCCGTCCCAAAGACCGATTGCACCAAATCCTGCTAACGCAGCAGCACCACCCATAAATGCTGAGGTGAAATTGCCCATAAATGAACCTTTGCCGGTTGTTTGATCAGCAGTTTTCTGTGGATCCGGTTTTTCAACAGTCTTTGAAGCGATTTTGGGGGCAGAAGGTTTTTGCTCAGATGGTTTGGCAGAAGACTGTTTTTCTGAAGTTTTGGGACTCGTGTCAGGTCTTCCAAAGTTCTGCTTCTTTGTATCAGCAGCTGTTTTGGTAGCTGAAGACGCCGCTTCTGCTTTTACTTCTTTTGCATCCAAATCAATTGTTGCAGGTTTTTTATTCTGCGTTGAACTGCGTCGTGTGCCAGTTGGCTTCGCTTTTGAGGCCATTTTCTCTTCCTGTCTGAATTGCTTCTTTTAGGTATTATATGTACTTGGTTACTGTTATGCGAGTCTGCATTGCCTTACGCAAGGTAAATTATTTGATTTTTATAAGTTTTGATAGATTTTTCTTCTAATTTAAAAGCGCAATCATTTGTATTTCATCAGGTTGGCTGGAAATTAAAACCTCTTTCCAATCAATATGTTCAAGTGGCTCTACTGCTTGCCTTGATATACCTATCAAAGTACAGTCTTTCAACATGCTTGTTAAATTTATGGTTTCCAAAATATGTGCCAAGTGTTTTCCGCTAAGGGCAGAATATACAAATACACAGGCACCAGACACTTTTGTAACGGCCTGAATTATTTGTTGATGGGCAGGTGTAACTGGATTTACCTGATAAGTATCAATTGTATCAACACTGATATCATAAGAGTTGAGTGCTGATTCCATATCAAAGCTTCGATCAGGAGTTGAGAAGTAAAGAAACTTGCTTCCCTTAAGATTCATCTCACCAATTAGATTTGCAAGAGCCGCACCGCCACCATTTGCTACATGAGTATTTGCAAACCCAAGTGCTTTAACCGATTTTTGGGTTTTTTCTCCAACGCAAAAAGCCGGAATATCGGCATTATCAGGTTTCCATTCACGAGTTTGAAGAATTTCTGCAGAATTTCTACTAGTGAAAATGAGGCCATTATACTCATCTTTCGGAATTGGACTT
>CALFBM010000034.1 GCA_937951645.1 uncultured Rhizobiaceae group bacterium | reverse complement strand
TCCAACACATTTTGCGGTAATTTTTGATTATTCATCAAAAACATTCCGCAATGATTTATATCCTGAATATAAAGCCAATCGTGATGCGCCACCTGAAGACCTGCGCCCACAATTTGCGCTTATCAGAGAGGCAACTCGTGCTTTCAATCTGCCCTGCATTGAAACAGAGGGTTTTGAAGCAGACGATATCATTGCAACTTATGCAAAAGAAGCGGCAGCTGTTGGCGGCGATGTTACCATCATCTCATCTGATAAAGACCTGATGCAGCTAATCACGCCGAACGTGATCATGTATGACACCATGAAAGACAAGCGCGTCGGGATTGATGAAGTCCATGAGAAATTTGGCGTTGGCCCTGAAAAAATGATCGACTTGCAAGCGCTTGCAGGTGACTCAACCGATAATATTCCTGGCGTTCCAGGCATAGGCCCAAAGACTGCAGCACAATTACTTGGTGAATATGGCAACCTTGAAACATTGCTTGAACGTGCGGGCGAAATTAAACAAAATAAACGCCGCGAAAACCTGATTGAATTTGCTGATCTGGCGCGAATTTCCAAACAACTTGTGACCCTTAAAAATGATGTGCCACTTGATGTACCGCTTGATGGTTTGGTGCTTGAAGCACCTAACGGCCCCAAGCTGATTTCATTTTTAAAAGCAATGGAATTTACCTCCATAACACGCAAAGTTGCAGAAGTTACTGATACAGATGCCAGTGCGGTTGAAGCCGATACGGTAAAGGTCGACGGGTACGAGAATGCACGTGGTCCTGATCTTGACGCAGCAGTTGATTCATCAAATTCAGCAGAAGGTAGCAATACACCAGCTGACCTGGTTGCAATTAGAGCCGCTGAAGGGCAAGCCACCAAAATTAATCAGGATACTTACGAATGTGTTCGCGATGAAGCCAGCCTACAAACATGGGTACAGCGCATTTATGAAGCTGGCCTTGTTGCCATTGATACCGAGACCACGTCACTTGATCCCATGGAGGCTGAACTTGTTGGCATTTCACTGGCCACCGCACCTGGCACAGCCTGCTACATTCCGCTTGCTCATAAAGAAGGTCAAGGCGACCTTCTGGGTGGTGGCATGGCTTCCAATCAAATCGACACTGCAAAAGCCATTGAAATTTTAAAGCCTGTTCTTGAAGATTTATCCATTTTAAAAATTGGCCAAAACATGAAGTATGATTGGTTGATGCTCTCACAAGCTGGCATAGAAATGGTTGGCCTTGATGACACCATGCTAATGTCTTACGTGCTTGATGCAGGCCGTGGCGGGCATGGCATGGATGATCTTGCCAAACGCCATTTGGGTCATGATTGTATCCCCTACAAAGAGCTTACCGGTACAGGCAAATCTTCCATCACATTCGATATGGTGGAAATTGAAAAAGCAACACGCTATGCTGCAGAAGATGCAGACGTTACGCTCAGGCTTTGGCGGATTTTAAAACCGCGCCTTGTGGCAGAAAAAATGACGACAGTCTATGAACGTCTGGAACGACCACTAATTGAGGTTGTGGCCAAGATGGAACAGCGTGGCATTTCAGTTGACCGCCAAATTCTGTCCCGCCTGTCTGGCGAATTAGCGCAAGCTGCTGCAAGTCTTGAAGCTGAAATTCATAAACTTGCAGGACGGGAATTTAATGCAGGTTCACCCAAGCAATTGGGCGAAATCCTGTTTGATGAAATGGGACTGCCAGGAGGCAAAAAAACCAAGACAGGTGCTTGGCAGACAGGCGTTCAAGTCCTGGAAGAACTGGCAGCGGAAGGCCATGAACTACCTCGCAAAATTATTGGCTGGCGTCAGCTAACCAAATTGAAGTCTACCTATACGGACGCTCTACCCGGGTTCATCAACAAAGACACCAACCGTGTTCATACCTCATACTCAATGGCTTCTACGTCAACCGGGCGTTTTTCATCTTCTGAACCGAACCTTCAAAATATTCCAATCCGTACCGAAGAAGGCCGTAAAATTCGAACTGCATTCGTTGCGAATAAAGGCAATAAACTCGTTTCGGCTGATTATTCTCAGGTAGAGCTGCGTGTGCTTGCTCATATTGCTGATATCCCGCAACTCAAACAGGCATTTGCTGATGGGTTGGACATTCATGCAATGACCGCATCAGAAATGTTCAATACGCCGATTGAAGGCATGGATCCGATGATGCGTCGTCGTGCAAAGGCGATTAACTTTGGCATTATCTATGGCATTTCAGCCTTTGGCCTTGCCAATCAATTGAGCATTGCTCGCTCAGAAGCAAGTGACTACATCAAAACCTATTTTGAACGCTTCCCCGGTATCAAGGATTATATGGAAAACACAAAAGCCTTTGTGCGTGAGCATGGGTACGTTGAAACAATCTTTGGGCGTCAAGCACATTATCCAGACATTAAAAACCCTAATCCGCAGATGCGCGCCTTTAACGAACGTGCCGCCATTAACGCGCCCATACAAGGATCGGCTGCAGATATTATCCGCCGTGCAATGGTTCGTATGGATGGCGCGTTGCTGGACGCAAACCTCTCCGCAAAAATGCTATTGCAAGTGCATGATGAACTCATCTTTGAAGTGCCAGAGCAAGAGGTTGATCAGACTATTACACTTGTAAAAAATGTAATGGAACAAGCAACAATGCCTGCACTTCAAATGTCTGTTCCATTAAAAGTTGACGCACAAGCTGCAGACAATTGGGATGAGGCGCATTAACTCAACTGCTGCAAGTTGCATCGTTTAAACGAGCCTGATTTTGGTTATTGAAAATTGCCTGCGCCTTGATTCTTTCACCATTTAGGTTTTCAAGCGTAAAATTTGCTTGCGCCAATTTCAGCGTCAACAATCTGCCAGTTTTTTGATGTGTTTTTAATTTCAAATCTGTCAACAGACGCACCTTCACTAAGAATATCCGTAATGCCTGATTTACAGGAATCTGTGACACTTGATTACGCATTGGCAGTCGAAGCATTTATTATAAGGAGGCTTACTATGAGAACTACTGCTTTAAACATTCTTATCCATCCAATTGAACATTTTAATGATAGCCATAGTTATAGTGTAGCTTTACGCATGTGAGCAGGACAATCAATTAAGGAGATAAAATATGAATACAAGTAACCCGGCACCCGGTTTTTCAAAACATCCAGGCTACAGTGTTAAAATTAGCGAAGCTGACGACAATGTGGGCATTACCATCGGGGATGAATTGATTGCTCAGACAAGCGATGCTTTGGTTCTAAAAGAAGGCAGTTATCCAGATGCTTACTACCTGCCAAAATCTACCTTGCCCGAAAGCATGCTTCAACCAAGTGACCATAAAACCTATTGCCCTTTCAAAGGGGAAGCAAGTTATTACCATCTTTCCCATAATGGACAAGTCCATGAAAATGCAATTTGGTCTTACACAGCTCCTTTCGATGAAGCCCTAAAAATCAAGGACCATATCGCCATCTATCCTAATGTATCAAAAGTTGCCATTGCATCAGAATAGATGATTGAAGCTTGTCAACGCTTCGTCTAAAAGAAACGAACAGCACCCATAGCTCAGCTGGATAGAGCGCTGCCCTCCGAAGGCAGAGGTCGCAGGTTCGACTCCTGCTGGGTGCGCCAATTTCTTTAATAAAATCAAAACTTTAAGTTTTGGTGTAAAATGGCTAAAAGTACCATTTCCGCTAAACTTCCGAAAAACCTATATTAATAAGCCTAATATCAACACAAATGCCATACATCCAGTTTTCACAAAAGACGGTTGGTCATGAGTATTCAAGCTGTTGCATGGGCTATATCGCAGCGTGTTGGGTCGCCGACTGGCAAGGTTCTTTTGATGTGTCTTGCCAACTACGCCAATGAACATGGTGAATGCTGGCCTTCTCAAAAGACAATTTCGCAGGAAGCTGAACTTGGCGAACGTGCAACGCGAGATTGGCTTAAGAAATTGGAAGATAATGGTTTTATAGAGCGCCGTCGCCGCAATCGAAATGATGGATCACGCACATCCGATTTCATTATTCTGAATCTGACAAAACGTCCAAATTCTACAGAAAAAGACCTAACGGCAGAATATGCCGCTAGGCCAAGTCAATCGGCATCTGGTTCCAAACCTAACGGCATTTCATGCCGCCCCAAGCGGCACGAC
>CALFBM010000033.1 GCA_937951645.1 uncultured Rhizobiaceae group bacterium | reverse complement strand
ATTTTTCGATCAAGATGAAGCCCGTCAGGAAAGTCAGATTGTAAATCTTGTGCGAATTGAAGCAGAAGATCAGGTTCACCTGAAAGTTACGATTGCAGAAATTCAGCGTACGATTGTAAAACAGCTTGGTATTGATTTATCAGCAGCAAATTTAACAGCTGGAAACCTTGACCTTGGCCTTATAACAGATAACCCATTAGGTCTTGGAGGCTTGTTTGCAACTAGTGGTGTAAGTACTTCTTATGAGAGCTCAGGCGGCGAAACTGTTGAAGGTATTCTAAGAGCGCTTGATCAAGCAGGCGTTATGAGAACACTTGCTGAACCTTCATTAACAGCCATTTCTGGAGAAACTGCATCCTTTTCAGTTGGTGGTGAATACAATATTGTAGGCGGCGGCTCTAATAGTGTCGATGAAGAGGGCCGTTCAACACAAAGTGTTCAATTCAGCAAAATCTCTTACGGTGTATCCCTTTCATTTACACCAGTAGTTTTAGCACCAGGTAGAATTAGCCTTCGTATCCGAACAGAGGTTTCTGAGCCGACAACTGAAGGGAATGCGATTACAGGACGTGCCGGTGGCGCGGGAGCAATCACTACGCCAGGTGTTCGAAGACGTCAAGCTGAAACAACAGTTGAACTGCCATCAGGTGGATCAATGGTTCTTGCAGGTCTTCTTAAAGACGATGTGCGTCAAGCCGCAGCGGGCTTCCCTGGTCTTAGTAAGATTCCTGTACTTGGAACTTTGTTCCGTAGCCGTGATTTTCAAAGAACAGAGTCCGAACTTGTAATCATCGCGACACCTTATCTGGTTCGTCCGGTAGCGCGGCAAAAACTATCGCGTCCAGATGATAATTTTCAGCCAAGCGCTGATGGCGCAGCAAATTTCATGGGTCGTTTGAACCGGGTATATGGAAAAGTAGAAGGCGATCTTCCCAAAGGCCGCTATCACGGAAAAGTAGGTTTCATCTTCAAGTGATGAATCAATTGAACGGAGCAAGAAAAATGTCTCGAGTAAAGAAAAATATGAAACCTATGACAAATAAATTAAACAAGTCATTGAAGCTATCGGTTATATTTGCCGGTATTATTCTAACCAGTTGTGCATCTTATCAAAAAGATCACTTCACAGTTGGTTCGACACCAAAAGATTACCGCACACAACACCCAATTGTTGTTGCCCAATCAGAAGTTTCCGAAGATTTGATTGTTTCAACATCAATGTACAAAATGTCATTCAGGCATGAAAATACAGCTACCAGTTTTTACGGCAAGTTTAGAAGCTCAAGTGCTAAAGTACTTAGGGTGATTTTACCAGCCGGTTCGCACAATGAAGCAGCAGCTAGGCGTGTGGGACATGATGTGATTGCTCACATGAAGACTTTGGGATTGGAAGCTAACCAAGTTGTTGTATCAAGATATCATGCTTCAAACCATGGTGATGCTGCAACGATTCGTCTTTCATATGACGCAATTAAAGCTGACGTGGCAAGCAAATGTGGCCAATGGAATGATGATCTTCGTGAAACATCAGAAAACCAAAATTATGAGAATTTCGGATGTTCAACGCAAAATAATTTAGCAAAAATGATCGCAAATCCCGCTGACTTGCTTGGCCCTAGAGGTGAGTCGGAAATTGATGCTGGTAGACGCGATAATGTGATCAATGATTGGCGCGCAAGTGGAACTGCAAACTTACCAAGCCTTCTTTAGAAACAGGTAAAGAATTAGAGGAAATAAAATGTCAGAAACTGCTCCTCAAATGGATCAACAAGAAGTAAGCGCTGAAAATGATATTGCAAAAGGTGCAATGTCAGAGGTAAGACCTATCCCAAGGATTACTATTCAGGCTTTTTGTGAAACGGATGCTGTTAGGCAGACGTTGGAAATGGCTGCCGGCGATCGGCGTATGTCAAGAGCACATGTGTCGGTTAATACTGGTGGAATTCCTGGTGCTGTTGATTATTATGGAACGGCGCCGACGCCGAACTTGATAATAATTGAATCATCAAGCTCAGGGGACGCCTTAATGACTGACCTTGGCCAGCTTGCAAGTGTTTGCGATGCTACAACAAAAGTTATTGTTATTGGCCATTTCAATGATATCTTGATGTACCGGGAACTAATTTCAAACGGCATTTCAGAGTATCTCGTTGCACCTGTTTCAATGGCAGATATTATGCTTGCGATTTCAAATATCTTTACAAGTGAAGAAAATGGCCCATTAGGTCGTATGATCGCTTTTGTAGGTGCTAAAGGTGGTGCTGGATCTTCTACGGTTTGTCATAATGTAGCTTGGACAATATCTTCATCTTATAAAAATGATGTAGTTCTTGCTGACCTTGATCTTGCATTTGGCACTGCCAATATGAATCTTGATCAAGACCCTACACAAGGTATTGCAGATGCCGTTTTCTCACCAGATCGTGTGGATGACATTCTTTTGGATCGGTTATTGGCCAAATGCGCAGAGCATTTAAGTTTGCTTGCTGCTCCATCTACGCTGGAACGTACCTATGATTTTGACGCGCATGCTTTCAGTTCAATTTTAGAAGTCGCTCAGCGTGGTGCACCTTGTGTTGCAGTTGATATGCCAAATCAATGGAATGGTTGGACAAAGCAGATTCTTGCAGCAGCTGATGAGGTTGTTGTTGTTGCAGAGCCAGAACTGGCTAATCTGCGAAATGCAAAAAACCTTGTTGATACAATTACGGAGATTCGCCCAAACGATGTTCCACCAAGATTAGTAATGAACAAGGTTGGAGTGCAAAAACGACCTGAAATTTCAGTTAATGATTTTGCAAGCGCACTCGGTGTTGATCCAATTGCGGCTATTCCATTTGAACCTGCATTGTTTGGTACTGCATCAAATAATGGCCAAATGATCTCTGAGGCGGATGCCAAAAGTCCTATCTCAGAAACATTTGAAACTATGTCACAAATTTTGACGGGTAAGGCAGAGGTCAGATCAAGCAAGAAATCTTCATTTAATCTGCTCAAAAGTTTGAAGCTTAAAAAATAATCCCAGGTATCTGAATATCTAGTACAGGAATTTAATATGTTCGGTAAACGCGGTGGAAACTTAAATACTCCTACACCTACTCCGGTAGCAGTGGCTCCAGCAGCGCCTGCAGG
>CALFBM010000032.1 GCA_937951645.1 uncultured Rhizobiaceae group bacterium | reverse complement strand
AGTCTGCTGATATCAGCATGATCAATAATGCTTTAATTACGGGTCATGTCGCGCTTGCCGCGTCGCGCTTGCCGCTTACAGGGGCAGGACGAATGGCAAGATTGTCATTTCTTGCGGGTCCATGGGAAGTTTTTTGTGCTGGCGGTTGATGAAAAACAAAAAGTCGAATGCCATGATTGACGCTTATGTCCTGATGGGCGGGTTTCCTGATCCTGATTATCTGGGAAGCGGCAAGCTAAATGTGCCTTCAGGCAAAAAACCGATTTATATCGCGCATGGCAGCATTGATTCTGTTTATAAATGGCAGAACGCTTATAATTATTATGCTGGCCTAAGGGCAAAATCACCAGGCTATCCCATAAGAATGGCGCTTTATGATGGTGGTAAACACGGGACACCAGTGCGAATGATTGATTGGCGTGTTGCGCTTAACTGGATTGCACAGCAGTAGGTTTTTGGCTTTAAGAGTTTATTCAAAAACTTGACTTGTCTTTTTTCTGCAAGCACAAGAAGCCAGATTTAACTTATTCAGGGGTTCTTCATGTCTTTAGCAGTTACATTTCCAGGGCAAGGCAGTCAGGCTGTTGGTATGGGAGGGGCACTTGTTGAGGCTTCTCATGTTGCCAGGTCTGTGTTTGAGGAAGTTGATGAGGCGCTTGGTGAAAAGCTTTCAAAGGTAATTCTTGAAGGGCCGGAAGACATGCTTACGTTGACTGCCAATGCGCAACCTGCACTGATGGCTGTTTCAATTGCTGCACTTCGCGCGATGGAAGAAAAAGGCTTTTCTTTAAAAGACAGTGCTGATTATGTTGCAGGGCATTCCCTGGGCGAGTATTCAGCGCTATGTGCGGCTGGTACTTTTTCGATTGCTGATACAGCGCGTTTGTTGCGTATTCGCGGTAATGCCATGCAGGCAGCTGTTCCGGTTGGTGAAGGGGCAATGGCTGCTATCATCGGACTTGAACAATCAGATGTTGAGCAAATTTGCGCCGATGTATTGGACGATGGTTCTTGCCAAATAGCCAATGATAATGGCGGTGGGCAGTTGGTGATTTCAGGTTCAAGGGCTGCTGTTGAAAAGGCCGCTGGTCTTGCAAGTGAGAAGGGTGCAAAGCGTGCGCTTCTTTTACCTGTATCTGCACCCTTCCATTCAGCACTCATGGCACCAGCTGCTGATGCGATGGCTGAGGCACTTGGAGATGTCACAATGAATGCGCCTTGTGTGCCGCTTGTTGCTAATGTTCTTGCTGCACCGATTACGGATCCGGATGAAATCAGAACACGGTTGGTCGAACAGGTAACAGGTCAGGTACGTTGGCGCGAAACGGTTGAGTGGATGGGCTCTAATGGGGTTACACAACTTATGGAGATTGGTTCGGGTAAAGTGTTAAGTGGCTTGGCGCGCCGTATAAACCGTGACCTTTCAAGTGTTGCTGTTGGAAACCCGGATGATATTGACAAGGCGCTTGAAGCGCTGTCTGCATAATTTAGGAGAATTTGAATGTTTGATCTTACTGGCAAAAAAGCCCTTGTAACGGGTGCGTCTGGTGGCATTGGCGAGGCGATTGCAAGAATGCTCCATGCACAAGGCGCAACGATTGGCCTACATGGCACCAGAGAAGAAAAGCTGCAAGCACTTGCAGGCGATTTGGGTGATCGTACAGTTGTTCTTCCTGCCAATCTGTCTGATTTGGAGGAAGCTGCAGCGCTTGGCAAGTCTGCTGAAGAGAAGCTTGAAGGCGTTGATATTCTTGTCAACAATGCAGGTATTACACGCGACGGTCTTTTTGCCCGCATGTCAAATGATGACTGGGATGACGTGATGCGTGTCAATTTGACAGCTGTTTTCCGTCTTACAAAAGAAATTGCCTATCCAATGATGCGTCGAAAGGGAGGGCGTATTATCAATATAACCTCAATTGTAGGTGTTACCGGCAACCCGGGGCAGGCTAACTATTGTGCATCAAAAGCAGGCATGATTGGTTTTACAAAATCATTGGCGCAGGAGATTGCATCCAGAAATGTAACTGTGAATTGTATTGCCCCCGGGTTTATTTCATCAGCGATGACTGAAAAGCTGAATGACAAACAAAAAGAGGCCATCATGGGTGCCATTCCGATGAAGAAGATGGGTGCGGGTGATGACATTGCCACTGCGGCGCTTTATTTGGCCAGTGATGAAGGTGGATATGTCACAGGACAAACGCTTCATGTAAATGGCGGCATGGCGATGATATAAGGCCAGCCGTTTTAGTTTGATTTTCTGGCTGATTGCCCTAGTAGTTTGAAACAAACTGTGTTAATCGACCGCAGAATTTGGAAATTTTGGCCTTGTAATTTACTTCAGGGCGTAGCATTTAAACCTATAGAATGTCCCACGTTTGGGACCAACCAACAGTCGAGGACTGATACATGAGTGAAATCGCAGACAGCATCAAAAAAATCGTAGTTGAGCATCTAGATGTAGATGCTGAAAAGGTAACTGAAAACGCTAGTTTTATTGATGATCTTGGCGCTGATTCATTAGACAACGTTGAACTTGTAATGGCATTTGAAGAAGAGTTTGACGTTGAAATTCCTGATGATGCAGCCGAAACAATTCAAACTGTTGGTGATGCGATTAAATTCGTTGAAAAAGCAAAAGCATAAGCTTTTTGAACATTGAATAATTTAAGGCGGTCTTTTGACCGCCTTTTTTGTATTTGAGGTCATGAGTTGTTATTTCAGGGCTGTTGATAACTCAACTGGGTCTATCATCCTCATGCAGGACACTGTAAATTTTTGTAAAAATAAGGACGAATCTTGATGAGACGTGTTGTCATTACTGGTGTTGGTATGGTTACTCCCTTGGCCTGTGGAGCCGAGGAAACATGGAAGCGTATTTTGGCTGGCGAAAATGCGGCTCAACGCATTGAAAACTTTGAAGTTGATGATGTTGCTGCGCAGATTGCGTGTCAGATTCCATTTGGCGATGGCTCCAATGGTACCTTTAATCCGAATGACTGGATGGAGCCCAAAGAGCAGCGCAAGGTTGACCCGTTTATTGTTTACGGAATGGCTGCCTCAGACATGGCTTTGAATGATGCTGATTGGCATCCTACCGAAGATGAGGACTGTTTTCGCACAGGAGTTCTTTTGGGATCCGGTATTGGTGGTCTTCAGGGGATTGAGCAAACTTCGTTGTTGTTGGCAGAGCGTGGGCCTCGTCGTGTCAGCCCTTTCTTTATTCCCGGGCGTTTGATTAACTTGATTTCAGGACAGGTCTCTATCAAACATGGTCTCAAGGGGCCAAATCATTCTGTTGTAACTGCTTGTTCAACAGGCGCTCATGCAATTGGTGATGCTTCAAGGCTTATTATGTTTGGCGATGCGGATGTGATGGTTGCGGGCGGCTCAGAATCTCCCGTCTGTCGTTTGTCAATGGCAGGGTTTTCTGCCTGTAAGGCGTTATCAACAAGCTATAATGATGATCCAAAACGGGCATCTCGCCCTTACGACAAGGATCGCGATGGTTTTGTCATGGGTGAGGGCGCTGGTACAGTTGTTCTTGAAGAATACGAACATGCCATGGCACGAGGTGCCAAAATTTACGCCGAAGTTGTTGGCTATGGTCTTTCAGGAGACGCTTTCCATATTACTGCTCCATCTGAAGATGGTGACGGTGCGTTCCGCTGTATGAGTTCGGCCCTGCGAAATGCCAAGATGGATGCCAGCGAGATTGATTATATCAATGCGCATGGCACATCAACCATGGCTGATACAATTGAGCTTGGTGCGGCTGAACGCCTGATGGGGGATGCCGCATCCAAGGTTTCCATGTCATCTACCAAGTCAGCAATTGGCCATCTGCTCGGAGCTGCCGGTGCGGTTGAAGCGATTTTCTCAGCCCTAGCCATACGCGATCAAATTGCCCCCCCAACTCTTAATCTTGATAATCCCGAGCGTGAAACCAAAATTGATTTGGTGCCGAAAGAAGCCAAAAAACGTGAAATTAATGTGGCGCTTTCCAACTCGTTTGGATTTGGAGGAACAAATGCCTCTTTAATCTTGAAAAAAATGTGAACTTGAATTGAACAAAGAACGTAGTTTGCCCGTTTTGGTAGAATAAAATAATCGGAAAAATGCCATAATCTTCGGTGAAACAGAGTAAAGAATTTTGGAACTAGGATTGCTAAATTGAATGAAACTTCTCAAGATATGAAAAATAGCTTTGGCAATCGTAATGGTTTTCCTGCAAATGGTGAACATTTGGAACCTAAATCCCCAATAAAAGCCTTGCAAGCCAAAGAAGTTCCCTTGCCCCCCAAACGTAGTAAATCCGCAAAAGGCAATTTTATTGTCTTCATGAACTTTATGATGAGCTGTCTTGTTCTTGTTGTGCTGGGGCTTTGTTTGGTTGCATTATACGCAAAGAGTGAATTTGAAGGAGCCGGGCCGCTTGATGCGCCGCAAACAGTTGTTATCAAGGAAGGCTCTTCACTCAATAAGATTGCCGATCAACTCGCATCCAATGGTATTATTGATAATAAACTGATCTTCAGCCAGGGTGTCAAAGTCTTGAGAGCGCAAAATACACTTAAGGCAGGTGAATATCTCTTTAAACCTCAAATGAGCATGTACGATGTTATGGAAACCATCCGCTCTGGAAAGGGTATACTTCACAAGGTTACCTTGCCGGAAGGGTTAACAGTTCATCAGATTTTTGAACGTATTGCTGCCAATGAAATCTTGGAAGGGACTTTGCCTGAAACACTCCCTGCAGAAGGTTCCCTGATGCCTGATACATATCCTTTCCAACGCGGAACAACCCGTATGGAAGTTGTCGAACGGATGAAGATTGCTCAAGATAATTTTCTTGCATCTGTTTGGGCAAAACGTATTCCTGATTTGCCAATATCATCGCCTGAAGAATTGGTAACACTTGCTTCCATCGTAGAAAAAGAAACAGGCAGGGCAGATGAACGGCCGCATGTAGCCTCTGTTTTCATCAATCGCTTGCGCAAAGGCATGAAGCTTCAATCAGATCCGACCATTATTTATGGTATTTTTGGAGGCAAAGGTAAGCCTAAAGATCGTCCGATTTACAAGTCTGATATACAAACTGCCACACCTTACAACACCTATACGATTCCAGCTCTTCCACCGGGGCCAATTGCAAACCCGGGTCGTGCAGCACTGGAAGCGGTTGCCAATCCTTCGCGTACAGAGGATTTGTTCTTTGTGGCGAATGGCACCGGTGGTCATGTTTTTGCAAAAACACTTGATGAACATAACCAGAATGTTGCACGTTGGCGCCAAATTGAAAAGCAATTGAAAGAACAGCAAGAGAGTCAGGCTAACTGATAAACCAATAATGAAACCTGGGTTCTATTACTCTTGGAAGCTTATGGGGGCTATATGACATTACAGAGCATGACAGGATTTGCCCGCTCTCAGGGCCAGTTTGAAGATACGTCATGGGTATGGGAATTACGCTCTGTAAATGGCAAGGGTCTTGATTTAAGAATTCGCGTTCCTGGCGGCTTTGAGGCTGTAGAAACTGCTGCCAGAAACATGCTTTCAAAATACTTTAAGCGCGGTAATATTCAAATCAGCCTGTCGATATCCCAATCAGCATCCGTAACCATTCCGTATATTAATCACGAGGCGGTTTCATCTCTTTTTGATGCTGCCAAAGAGCTACAACAAAAACTTGGTGGCGTGCTTCCAGGTGCTGCGGAACTTATGGCTATGCGGGGTGTGGTTGAGCTGGGTGAAAAGCAGATTGATGAAGATACCAAGAATAAACGCAATGCAAATATCCTCAATGGTCTGGAGCAGGCAGCCAAATCTTTAATGGAAATGCGTCAAAGTGAAGGGGGTGCAATTGCAGAAGTTTTGCGTGAGCAGGTCAATAAAATTTCACAACTGCATTCAGCTATAAATGCCAGTAAATCGCGAAGCCCTGAAGCAATAAAGGCACAATTGCAAGCGCAAGTTGAAAAGTTGATTGACAGTAATTCTGGTTTTGATGAACAACGCCTCTACCAAGAAGTCGCTATCCTGGCTGCCAAGGCTGACCTTCAAGAGGAGCTTGATAGACTGGTGGTGCATGTAAAGGCTGCGCAGGAACTTCTGGCTGGTGATGGGCCTGTTGGCAGACGCCTTGATTTTCTTGCGCAAGAGTTTAACCGTGAATGTAATACAATATGTTCCAAATCCAATTCTGCGGAAGTAACTTCAACAGGACTGGACATGAAGCTTATAATAGATCAATTTCGCGAACAATTACAGAATATGGAGTGATTAAACCGCATGAATGCGCAAACCATTAAACGTCGCGGCGTGATGCTGGTTCTGTCATCACCATCAGGTGCCGGTAAATCGACCATTGCACGTAACCTGCTGGCTCAGGATAAAAATCTGGAGCTCTCGGTTTCTGTTACAACGCGTGCAAGACGGGGCAGTGAAATTGACGGTACGCATTATCATTTTATTTCCGAGCGCGAGTTTGACCGGTTAAAAGAAGGTGATGCGCTTCTTGAATGGGCAGCCGTGCATGGCAATTATTATGGTACGCCACGTGATGCGGTTGACAAGGCGATGGGTGAGGGGCGCGATATGTTATTTGATATTGATTATCAAGGCGGCCAGCAACTTATGCAAACAGCACGCGCTGATGTTGTTTCAATTTTCATTCTTCCCCCTTCAATGACTGAGTTGAAGTCCCGCTTAATCAGACGTGCTGAAGATGCTGAAGATGTCATTGCCAAGCGTTTAACGAATGCAGTAGAAGAAATCTCGTATTGGAAAGAATATGATTACGTCGTGGTGAATGAGGATTTGGAAGAAGCCTTTAATCAGGTGCAATCCATTCTGACGGCAGAACGGTTACGCCGTGATCGGCGTCCCGGATTGTTTGAGTTTGAAGACACACTAATCAATGGCTGATATTCGAATTGCCACTTCAGGGAAAGACCTGGCAAGCTGTCTTGAGATGCGCCGAACTGTTTTTATTAAGGAACAAAATGTGCCTGAGCATGAAGAAGTCGATGGTGATGATGACCATTGTACGCATGTTCTTGCAAGAATTAATGGCAAGCCGATGGGCGCTGCGCGGTTTCAATACATAAGCAAGAAGGCAAAAATACAGCGCGTCTGTGTCCTGCCGGAAGCCAGGGGAACGGGGCTGGGTGCTGCCATAGTTCGTAAAATTCTGGAAATGATAAAAGCAGAAGGCAAGGCAAGTGTCGTCGTTTTAGGTTCACAGACACATGCACTTTCTTTTTATGAGAGGCTTGGTTTTGAAGCTTTTGGCGATGAATATATGGATGCGGGTATTTTGCATCAGGATATGAAAATTAAAATTTAAAGTGCGTTTGCCAATCTTACAAATCCGGCTACATCAATTTCCTCTGCACGTTTGGTTGGTACAATATCAGCCCGTTCAAGAAGCGCTTCACCTCCCAGGGGTTTAAGGCTTGCCCGCAACATTTTTCTGCGTTGGCCAAAAGCTGCCCGTGTAATTGCCTCCAGAGGTTTGATTGAGCAGGGCAGCGGTTCTTTTCTTGGTTCCAAATGGACAATTGAAGAGGTAACTTTGGGTGGTGGAGAGAAAGCTTCCCTTGATACATCAAACGCCTTGGTTGCATGAGTGCGCCACCCGCATAATACGCCCAGTCTTCCATAGTGTTTATCGGCAGGCGTGGCGCAGATGCGTTCAGCTACTTCCTTTTGAAACATCAGTGTGAGGCTATCAAAAAACGGTGGCCATTTTTCTCCGCCTAACCAGCCGGTTAAAAGTGGGGTTGCTATATTGTACGGCAAGTTTGCAACAATCTTTGCCTTGCGTGAGACCAGTTTTTCCCAATTGGCTTGTAATGCATCACCTTCTATCACTTGAAGTCTGCCATCGTAATGATTGCTGATTTCAGCAAGAGCATCCAGACACCTTGGATCACGCTCTATTGCAATTACTTTTTCTGCACCATTGGCAAGCAAGGCTCGTGTAAGGCCTCCTGGGCCAGGACCCACTTCGATGATGTCGTAGCCTTCCAGCTTGCCTGCGGTTCTTGCAATCCTTGATGTTAAATTCAAATCAAGCAGGAAGTTTTGCCCCAGTGCCTTTTTTGCTGCAAGACCGTGTTTTTCAATCACTTCGCGAAGTGGCGGTAGAGTATCTATCGCACTCACGTCTGCGTACTCATTGCATGTGCCATTTCTAAAGCTGCAATAAAGCTGGACGGATTGGCCTTGCCTGTACCGGCTATATCATAGGCTGTTCCGTGATCAGGAGATGTACGGACAAATGGCAGGCCAAGTGTGACGTTTACAGCATCATCAAAGCCAAGTGTTTTTGCCGGAATAAGCGCTTGATCATGGTACATGCAAATGGCGACATCATAGGTATTACGTGCTGATTTATGAAACATCGTATCCGCAGGCAAAGGCCCCCAGGCATTAATGCCTGATGCCTTTAGCTGCTCAATGGCAGGCTTGACGATTTCTGTATCCTCATGCCCCATGTTGCCATTTTCACCTGCATGAGGGTTAAGCCCTGAAATGGCCAGCCGCGGGTTTTTAATGCCAAACCGTGACGTTAAATCTTCTGCAGTGATTCTGGCTGTTTCTACGATCAGTTCCTGCGAGAGTTGATTGGGTACTTCGTGCAGTGGAATGTGAATGGTTACAGGAACCGTTCGAAGCTGTGGCCCTGCCAGCATCATGACAGGCATGATTTTTTTGCCTGTATGTTTTGTTTCAAGTTCGGCCAAATACTCCGTGTGACCAGGTTGTTTAAAACCTGCTTTATATAAAATGTGCTTGTTGATAGGGCAGGTCACAACACCGCTGGCTTTTCCTTCCAGTGTCAAGTCAACACAAGTATCAATTGATTTGATTGTTCCGATTGCGTCTTTGGTTTCTGGTGAACCTGCGTCACCGACAAGAGGCTGGTTTATGCTCAGGACTGGCAGACTGTTGTCTGCAATTTCATGGTCATGATAATTACCAAAATCGACTTCAAGGCCCAAGAGCTTTGCCCGGCGTTTTAAAAACTCCACATCCCCTGCAACAAAGAGCTCTGGAAGTGGTTGCTTTTGCCTGTTAGCCCAGGCTTTTAATAGAATATCCGGGCCAATCCCGGATGGGTCACCCAGAGAAACTGCAAGCGGTAGGGATATCCTGTTCATGGGTTTATTGGTAAACGATGGTCGCGTTTTCACGTAGTTCTTTCAAATATTTATCCGAAAATTCCGAACTTTTATCACCAAACTGGGTAAAATCTGTTGATTGCTTTGTCACCTGTGCAGCACGATCATCATCTACTGTGCGAGTACTGCAAATGGCCATGAACTCTACACCCTTTTCCGTTTCTTGCGGGCTTGTTGTGTTGCCCGCACCAGCCTTGGAAATTGCGTCTTTCCAATTGCCTGGCAGTTCCGGTTCCATAATGTGTCTGCGGTCAATAATGCTTACGTCCTTGAGGCTTTTAATGGATTGCAGCAAGGTATCACATCCGGAAACAGTTTGGCGGAATGTGTTTGCTTCTCTCTTGCGTGATGCCAATATTGCCTTGGATCTTTTGTTTTTTGGTACCACAAAGATTACCTGTTTGAAGCTGTATTCATTGACCTTTGGTTTCTGGTTGCCGCTTTCTCTCAGCTGTTGAATGGCTTGTTGCTCGGAAACACGAGCAGTCTCGGACTGAAATTTTCCTTGAATGGTACGC
Organism: uncultured Rhizobiaceae group bacterium; assembly: GCA_937951645.1. GTDB lineage: Bacteria > Pseudomonadota > Alphaproteobacteria > Rhizobiales > Rhizobiaceae > JAALLB01. Next base: position 2,210 of record CALFBM010000032.1, on the reverse strand, counting down.
TGCCAACTAATCTGGGTCTTGATGAACTCCTTGAAATGAGGCGCACCGACACCAAGCTTTCCAAGCTCTCTTGTAAGAATTGCAGGTGTTGCACGGTTTTGCTTTGCAAAATTGGCAAAAGCTGCATCAATTTGTTCTGTTGTCGCAGTTCTTCTGCGTCGCTTTGCTTCCTGGAGCTTAATTGCCTGCTCTATCATTTCATTTTCTGCAATTTTTGCACGATTACCGGGTACGCGGCGAAGCGCCAGAAACTTTACCCTACGCTGGATATCAAAATTCGTGATGGGCGTTTTGTTGACCAATACCTTGATGTAGGCACCGCGATTTTGCACGCCACCTTTTTTGGTAATGACTTTGGCAAGTTCCTTGTTTTCTTCTTTTGCGGCTTGGGTGGTTTCAGTACTTGCTTCAGTTGCAAGTTGAGTTGTTTCGTCTGCCTTTGCAGTTTTGGCGCTGTCTTTAATGGCTGAATTTGATGAATTGCAGGCTGCTAGCGCGAGTAATGCTCCGCCAAACAGACAATTTAGGCCTATTGTTGCAATTTTCATTTTTTCCGTCCCCGAGATGTAAATTCAGCCCTGACAGTAATCTCAAACACGTCAAATCAGGTATTTTTATGGTATTTTGTTTTGTGAACCTAATTATCGTCCAAGTCAAAGTCACGTTGAAACCCGCCAATTGTACGAAGTCCAAGCGATACACCAATCGTACTGCCAGTGCTTTCGCCTGTTATACGATTGTCGTTGTCACTGTAGCTAAGCGAGAATGAGAAACAATCATTGTCATAGCCAAGTCCTACACCATGTTTATACAACTCACTGCTTTCGATGTCATAAGACGCAGAGCCAAAGACGCGCCAGTTTTCATTCAACCGAAGACTGCCTGTACCTGTAATTTCATGCCTGTCCTGATCAAAGCGGTAATTCGGCTGAGCTTCTGTATATGTATAGGATGTGCGTAATGAATAATCGGTTTTACCGACTGTTACATCAACTTCAGTTCGATTAAGATCCAGGTCTTCTTCATCAAGGCGTATTGATACACCGGCAGAGACACCCGAACCATCGTTTACCCTCAAGGAGGCAACGTAGTCAGAGCGATCGGTTTCAAGTCCTGATTCTTGACCAACATTGGTAAGATCATTGGTTGCCGCAAAGGAATTATCGCCGCCAAGATGGAATGATTGCCCTGCAACAATATCCAGACTACCACCTTCAACAAAGCTTGCCGAATAGCGGAAGCCTATATTAGCCCTTGTTCCGCCTTCGACGCGGTCATAGCCCGAGAATTTATCACGCTCAAACAGATTGGAAGTGTCAAATACCAGGCTTTGTGCATCTTCATTGGCAAATTCGCCAATATTACGTTCGTTCGGGCGCACAACAATCTGGGCAATTGGCTCAAATATATGGCTCGCCGTTTCCGTTTGCGCAATCATTGGATAGCGGATTTCAAACATGCCTGCTGGCATGACGCGGTAAATGCTGTCATTGCTGAGGAGCGGATTACCGACAGAATCTAAATCATCGGTATCTTGATAAATGGCATCACCGCGTACGCTGAGTGAAGCTGTACTTACCAAACCACCAGTTGAAATGCTGGAAGCTTTCCACTCAAGTTCAGCACTGGCGCGTGTTGTTTGGCCAGAAATACCTGTAAAGCGTTCGTTATCTGCAGAAGAACCTGCTGTGCTATCAAAATTTGAAATTTGCGGTGCATCACGAGAAATACTTGCAACGTTTAAATCAAATGATACTTGCCCCAGCCCAAACTCTTCGCCTGATACAGCGTTATAATCCAATAATGGAAGGGCAGTGGCCTGTTGGTCGGTGGCTGATTGATTCCCTGGGAATGAATCAAAAAGAGGCGTTCCTGGCGGAGAAAGAGGGGGTCTATCTGGACGTAACTCATCCAAATCTCTATCTTGAACCAGAAAATCCTGTGCACGCAGGTCGAAGTAGTTTTTCTCACCCAAGCCTGTCAGGAAAATTTCATTCGTGATGTCGTTATCGTCTTTTCCATCAATATCGTAGGTGCGGGCAAAGTTTTCGTCTGTCTGGAAGAGGGCGTCCCAACCCACTTTCCAGCGTGAGTTTATATCAAATAGACCCTTGGTGATGAGCGCATGGCGGTTTTCCTCAATGGCGTCTACAGTTCCTGCTGAAAATGCTTCAGGTTCTTCCTGGCTAATGCCTGCATAGCGGATGCTG
>CALFBM010000031.1 GCA_937951645.1 uncultured Rhizobiaceae group bacterium | reverse complement strand
TGTATTAACAGCTTATGGCGACATGGATGTATCACGTCTGGATGAAAAACCACCAGGTCGCCAACCCATTCAAACTAATGCATTGAGTTCAGATCGTATCGAAGAATTGATAGCACGTATTTATACAGCAGTTCAGCATGGCAAAAAGATATATTGGATTTGCCCCCTTGTTGAAGAAAGTGAAGAAGTGCAGGCAATGGCTGCAGAAGATCGTCATAAAGACCTTCAAGGGCGCATGGGTAAAGAGAATGTTGGTCTAGTACACGGTCGCATGACGGTGGATGAAAAAAATAAAGCGATGGCTGATTTTAAAGAAGGCAAAACACGTGTTCTCGTCGCAACCACAGTGATTGAAGTTGGTGTAGACGTGCCGGATGCAACCATTATGGTTATAGAACATGCGGAACGCTTTGGCCTTGCGCAATTACATCAGTTACGTGGGCGCGTTGGTCGTGGCTCAGAGGCCTCTCACTGTATGCTACTCTACTACACACCCCTGTCAGAGACTGCAGAAGCTCGACTTAAAATCATGCGTGAAACCGAAGATGGCTTTCGCATTGCCGAAGAAGATTTGAAACTGCGCGGCGAAGGCGAAGTGCTTGGCACCAGACAATCAGGCACACCAGGCTTCAATCTTGCCCAATTAGAGCATCACTCAGACATATTGGAAATTGCAAGAGATGGCGCAAAACTGATTGTTGAAACCAATCCGGATCTTGAAGGTGGACAAGGCGAAGCGCTGAAAATACTTCTATATCTGTTTGGGCAGGATCAGGCTGTGAGATTATTGCGAGCAGGATAACTATTTTAATCTAATTTTCAATTATTACTAATAATTAAGAGTTCATTTCAGAAAGAACTCTTTCTTTTGTTTTGTCTGAATATTCGCCAAATTTTAAACCAAGTCCAAAACCAATACGATTAGCAAACAGATACATTAAAAATATAACTAAAAAACAAAATACATATACTAAGTTAGTTATTAAACCTGATTGCACATTATTTTCAGCAAGTAGAGCTAATCCTGCAGGTGTGTTTGAATAGTAAACAAAAAATCCAGTAATAGATAAAGTTAAGACTAAGCTAAAAATAGCAGCATAGAGCCATCTTTCAGATTTTTGACTTATTGCACCATCCTGCAAATATATCACATAGCCTGCTACAAATGGAGAAATTAAAAGACTAATTACTAAGCCATAAATACCATCAATTAAAATTGGAAATAACCAATAAAAAAAAGAAGAAATCACATAAACCAATATGCTATAAATAATAGCTCTAAATATCATATTAAATCACCTATATATTGATGGATAAAATATAAATGAAATTATTTAATTTTTTAATAATATATGTATTTTAAATATAAGCTAAATTATATTATCTTAATTGTTTTCAATCAACTTTTCTTTGGCTGTCTCTACATCAGGTGCCACAAGGCCTGCTGATATAACAAGCTTGGCCGCTTGCTCTACAGTCATATCCATAATGTGCATATCTTCCTTGGGCACAAATAATAAAAACCCGGAAGTTGGATTTGGCGTTGTAGGCAAAAAGACGGAAACGGTTTCTTGCCCATTCTCTTTCAGCACAACATCAACTTCACCACGCGTATCCGTTGCAATAAACACAAGCGCCCATAGGCCTTTGCGCGGATATTCAATCAAGGCTACTTGTTCAAAAGAGGTTTCTTTCTCAGAAAATACAGTTTGAAAAATTTGCTTCAAACCAGAATATAAATTGCGAACAAATGGCATACGGCTAAGCAGGTCTTCACCATAGCCAACAATAGTACGACCAATGAAGTTGGCAGTAAGAAAGCCAACCATTGTGATAACGAAGAATGCCACGATTAGACCAAAACCCGGAACGCTAAACGGCAGGTAATTATCCGGGTTATAGACTTGGGGGATATAGGGTTTAACCCATCCATCTACCCATTCAATAAAGTTCCAAACCAAATAAGCGGTTATTGCCAATGGAGCACAGATAATAAAGCCCGTCAGGAAATAATTCCGCAAGCGTGCTAATCCGCTGGTTCTCTTCTTTTGAATAATGGGGTCAGCCAAGGTTCACCTAATTTGCCAATCAATAGTTACAGAACTACACATGGAGATTTCCACGTACATAATCAAGCAATAACCGTCCTTTAGAACAAGATTATTCTACAGTAACAGATTTTGCCAGATTGCGTGGCTGGTCAACATCTGTACCCATTAATACAGCTGTATAATAAGCAAGCAGTTGAATCGGCAAGGAATAAACAAGTGGTGTAAGGATTTCGGGCACTTCAGGCATAATAATCGTATGCTCAGTATTGATTGAAGCAGCATCGGCACCCTTTTGATCTGTAATCAAAATAATACGGCCGCCACGCGCAGCAACTTCCTGCATGTTTGACACAGTCTTGTCAAAAATATTGTCATATGGAGCGATTACGACGACAGGCATATCTTCATCAATCAAAGCAATTGGACCATGCTTGAGTTCACCAGCCGCATAGCCTTCTGCATGAATGTATGAAATTTCTTTAAGTTTTAACGCGCCTTCCATGGCAAGTGGATAGCTTGTATCACGACCTAGATAAAGTACATGTTTTACACGCTGCAAATCATGGGCAACTTTCTCAATTTCTGCTTCCATTTTCAATGCCTGATTGATAAATTTGGGCACCTCAGTCAGATCACGCACGAGTTTACGCTCTTCTTCCGCATTTAATGTGCCACGAGCCTTGCCTGCGGCAATACTTAAAGAAGCTAGCGTAGAGAGTTGACATGTAAAGGCTTTTGTTGATGCAACACCAATTTCCGGCCCTGCTAAAGTTGGAAATACAACATCAGATTCACGAGCAATCGTAGACTCACGAACATTGACGACAGCGCCAATGTGCTGCCCTTGAGACTGACAATATCTAAGACACGCAAGCGTGTCAGCCGTTTCACCAGATTGCGATATGAATAATGATAGACCATTCTTTGCCATAGGCATTTCGCGATAACGAAATTCTGACGCAATATCTATGTCGACGGGAAGTCGTGCATAGCGCTCAAACCAGTATTTACCAACAAGTCCGGCAAGAAATGCTGTACCACATGCAGAAATTGCAATTCGATCCAGTTCAGCAAAATCAAAAGGCAAATCTTCCTGAACTCGAGCTTCGCACTTGCCAAAATCAAGATAATGAGAAAGCGTATGCGAGATCACTTCTGGTTGCTCATAGATCTCTTTTTGCATAAAATGGCGGTGATTGCCCTTGTCAACCATAAGGCTGGAGCCAATCGATAGCTGCATTACACGCTCTACCCTGTTTCCATCCATATTCATGATTTCAAGTTCAGTTTTTGAAATCACACACCAATCACCATCTTCAAGATAGGTAATTTTGTTTGTAAAGGGAGCAAGCGCAATTGCATCCGATCCAATATACATGGAGCCTTCGCCATGACCAATCGCCAGTGGCGGACCATTTCTGGCGCCAATAATCAAGTCAGGTTCATCTTTAAACATGATTGCTAAGGCAAAGGCGCCTTCAAGGCGTTTAATTGCAGCAAGTGCAGCATCACGCGATGACATACCACGTTTGCGTTTACGAGCAATAAGATGTGCCACAACTTCACTGTCTGTTTCAGATGAAAACGTATAACCATCCGCTTCAAGTTCATCGCGAAGATCACGGAAGTTTTCAATAATACCGTTATGTACAAGTGCAACATTCTCGGAAAAGTGCGGATGCGCATTTATTTCATTGGGAACACCATGTGTTGCCCAGCGGGTATGACCAATTCCGGTTGTTCCTTGAAGAGGTGCAGCATCAAGCAAGTCTGCCAGATTAACAAGCTTACCTTGCGCACGACGACGGTCCAAGCCTTCGTTTTCAAGCGTCGCAACACCGGCAGAATCATAACCACGATACTCAAGTCTTTTAAGCGCATCCACCAAAAGTGGCGCTACTGGCTCGGTTCCAACAATTCCAACAATTCCGCACATATCCCATACCCCGTATACCCAATGTTTAGATATCTCCTAGCTGGTTTGCACCCAACAGGAAATACACAAGACATTTCAAAACATTTCTAAAACGCTACAATAAAATGGTTACTATTGGTTCATTGCACATGGTTAGCAAAGCGTGAATCTATTTGGCAGAACGTTTTGCCTTCAAAGCTGCGTTACGGGCACGAATTTCCGCGCCCATTCCACCCTTGTTAACCTGCTTGCCGCGCCCAATACCCAAAGCATCGCCCGGCACATCTTCGGTAATTACACTACCAGAAGCAACATAAGCTCCGTCCCCAATCATAACAGGTGCAACAAGTGCGCTATTTGAACCGATAAAAGCCCCTGCACCAATTGTGGTTTTATGCTTGTTCATACCATCATAGTTACAGGTAAT
>CALFBM010000030.1 GCA_937951645.1 uncultured Rhizobiaceae group bacterium | reverse complement strand
TACCAATAGCGGCACAAGGATCGGCACGATGATCAAAACAATTGGTACCCATTCCAGTGGCCAACCCAGCAGGAAGACCAGTGCCATCACGAGGATAAGCATGGCTGCTACCGAGAGGTCTAGCGAGAGTAGAACTTCTGTGAGGAATTTCGGTGTACCAAGGTTTGAGAACACTGCGCCAAAGAAGTTTGAAGCAGCTACCAGGAACATGATTAGAACCGAAATTTCCAGTGTCTTTATGAGTGCACCATAGAAACCATCGAAGGTGAATTTGCCGTAACAAAGTGACAGAAGAATAGCACCAAAGGCTCCACAAGCGGCTGCTTCTGCTGGTGTTGCCCAACCTGCTAGGATTGAACCTAACGCAAATGCGATAAGTACAGTTGGTGGAACAAGCCCCATGAAGAACTCGTACCAAAGGTCTGAGAAGTAGAAGCGGTCTGGGCTTTGAATTCTTTCAGGGTCAAATACAATAAATGATAAAGCTGCCCAAGAAATAGGTATTAGCATATAAAGTATGCCAGTGAACCATTCCTTTGATACCAGATTAATATAACCTAATACCCCATAATTATAGATTAGAAACACCATCATTGCAGCAGCTAATAACAATGATGCGATTTCTATATATAGCCCATTAACATCACTGTTTCTTGAGATTGAATAGGCTACATACATAATTGCAATCCACAAGATTGGTATTATCAATCCATCAATCGGAAATAGACCAAACCCAGTAGAAATACCTGTTGATATTAGCCAGATGAAAATTCCTAGGGCAGCAAAAACCCAGAAAACTTCTAATGCATAATATTTTGATGTTTCAGGCTGTTCATCTGGTGGAAGGATTGGACCCAGTGACGGGTTAATCATACAACGGCCTACAGCATAGATGATGTAAAGGGATGCCAGAAGCACACCCGGGATAATCGCTGCGCGGAACAGATCCGTTACAGGAATTTCCAGAACAGGGCCCATAACAATCAACATGATGGATGGCGGGATAAGAATACCCAATGTACCACCAGCAGTAATTGTACCAGCCGCCATGCGAACATTATAGCCAGACTTGTTCATGGTTTTTGCTGCCATGATACCAAGAATGGTAACGGATGCACCCACGATGCCAGTTGCTGCCGCAAAGATTGTTGATACAAACAACACTGCGATATAAAGCGCACCGCGTGTTTTCGACATCATCATTTGAACCGCATTAAACAAACGCTCCATCAAGCCAGCTTGCTCCATCACAATGCCCATTAGAATGAACAGTGGAACGGCAACCAACTGGTCGTCCAGCATGGTTGAGTTTGTTTGAAGCGTTTGCAGGAAGAAGGTTAGCGCACTGCCTGAACCCCAGGCACCAAATGTAAAGGCCAGGAAGATCAATGTGAATGAAATCGGGAACCCGATGAAGATTACGAAGAGCATTGCACCCAACATGAACAGGCCGATGATTTCTTTTGAGAACGCTGCCTTGCCAGTTAGTCCAATCCAATCAAATAATGGCAATGTTTTTGGGAAGAAAACAGCCACAAAGATTGTTGCCAATATAATGATGTACGGGATTAAAAGGCGTACAAATTTCGCTTCACGTACTGCGCCCATCTGGTGGAAGCAGCGGAATAGCTCTGGTAATCCCTGTAAGAGAAGCAGGAATGCTCCAATTGGCATGAAGATACGTGCTGGCCACAATACAGGTGCCCAGGTTGAATCAGATGCGCGTTCCCAACCTACAGGATCGAAAATGCTTTTGCCAAATGAGTCCAGTCCATAATCAAGTGCAGACCAGAAGAAGAACAGCATGGCCGGGAAGTAGAAGAGCAAGTAAAGGGTTGCATCAACCGTTGCCTGTGTTTTGGGTGTCCAGTTGCGATAGATAAAGTCCGCACGAATGTGCACGCCACGCATCAATGCGTAAGCCGCCGCCGCCATGAATATGACGCCGCCTAACATGCGCGATGTATCGTAAACCCAAAGGGTAGGGCCAAGCCCCCAGTCACGAGCAAGTTCATTTAGGCCGTAGTCTGTAAGAACCGCAAATGCCTTGCGCGATACAACCTCGAAGACCATTGAAAAAATCAATGGAACCAGAAGCAAACACGTAAGCCTGCCTGCCCATTCATTGATGATATCAATAGTTGCTGTGATTGGTCTTTGCCAAGACGTCATGTCTTCTGGCGTATAACCTGCTTTTTCATTGCGGCGCTCCGCAATGGATTCGTCTGTTGTATCCAGATCGTCAGGAATTACTTCTTCGGCCATTTTGGATCTCCCCAATCCTTGTCGTTATTATCTTTATTGGAAATGGCATATTTAAAAACGCCTTTTCCAATAAAGATAAAATGGCGGAAGCAAAAAGCTCCCGCCAAATTTGGTTGTCTGGCTTACTTTACAGTATCAGCAAATGCTTTACCGAGAGCCGCGTTAGAAGCCTGTGAACCAGCCCAGAAAGGAACTGCGATCGCAGCGAAGTCTTTCTGTGACTGCCATACTTTAGCGAAGAATGCGTTTTCAGCAGCATTCTTTTCCAAAGATGCTTTCGCAGCATTCATGTATGCCGGGAAGTAATCCGCAGGTGTGTCATGCAGGATAACACCGTGGTTTTCAGTAAGGTCTTTCAATGCTTTACCGTTTTCGTAGATGCGGTAAGACATTGATTTTGAAAGTGATGCGTTAGCAGCAACTTCAAGAGCTTTTTGCTGAAGTGGTGTTAGACCATTGTAAACATCCTTGTTGATGTATAGGTCAGCATTCACAACAACCTGGTGAAGACCCTGTAGGTAGTAGTGCTTGAGCACTTTCTGGAAACCAAACACTGAGTCAGGCTTTGGACAGCACCATTCAGCTGCATCAATTGTGCCTTTTTCAAGCGCTGGAAGGATGTCACCGCCACCCATGGCAACAGAGGCAACGCCAATGTCTTTATATGTTTGACCAGGAATACCTGGAGGTGTACGGAAACGATACTTGCGGAAGTCATCCATTGATGTAATCGGTTCTTTGAACCAACCAAGAGCTTCCGGACCCACTGGCTGTAGCATGAAGCCTTTTACGTTTACGCCCATTTCGTCCCAAAGCTGGTCGTAAAGTTCTTTACCACCACCATACTGGAACCATGACAGGAATGCGATGTTGTCGATACCAACGCCAGCACCCGCAACCGGTGAGCCGAACAGCATTGCAGCAGGGTGCTTACCTGACCAGTAGTGAGTCCAGGCAAAACCACCTTCTACAAGGCCTTTATCAACAGCGTCGAGTGTTTCTTTAACACCAACAACCGCACCAGCTGGTAGTACTTCGAATTTTACTTCGCCACCAGTTAGATCAGAAACGTCCTGGCCGAATGCCTTAAGCATTACAACTTCGTCAGCTTTCGCAGAGATAACTGACTGAACGCGAATTACTGTTTCTGCAAATGCTGCAGAAGCAGTGATTGAAAGGGCAACTGCAGAACCTGCAAGTACCTTTGCTGTTTTAGATAGAATAGACATGGTATTCCTCCCTTTTGTCTTTCTCCCCTTCGAACCAAATGCAGTGCCACCGCTTGTCCCTGCCGAAGGCGCAGGGGCGGTAGTTTTTCACTACAATTTTCAGGCAGAACATCTGCCCTGTAGAATTGACAGATACCTGTCAAACTTTTACCCCAAAATACCTGCATTATGCAGATAACTCAGAATTCCGTTTTTCTCATCAAAGATGCCACGATAGAACATCTCTGCTGATACATAAAGCAACACTATCAGGCCTGCCCAGGAAATCCATGGGTAACGTGTAAGTAGCTTCATAATTAATGTCGCAGCAAAGGCCATAAGCAAGATTGCCAACCCCAAGCCTATGATAAGTTTGTTTGAATCACCATCTGCAATTGCAGCAACTGCAATTACATTATCAAGAGACATGGATACATCAGCGATGGTAATCGCAATTAATGCCTGTCCCAGTGTTCTGCGTGGCTTGCCCTGATATCCTTCTTCCGGGTTTTCAGCTACTTCCAATGCTTCAGCTGCATGTTCTTCGCCATGCGATCTGATTTCCTTGTAGAGCCCCCAACAAACATAAAACAGCAAAAGGGAGCCTACCAAAAGAAGACCTGGTACACCCAGTAAATAGGTGGCAACGAGGGCAAAGACGACCCTTAGTACGGCTGCTACAACCATGCCAAACAGAATGGCTTTTTTACGCAATTCAGGAGCAAGGCCCGCTGCGGCCATGCCAATAATCAGTGCGTTGTCACCAGACAAGACGATATCTGCTATGATGATCTTTCCGTAATCCAGAAATGTAGAAAAGGCAGCTGCGTCAGTAAAAATTTCAAACATTCTTGATCCCAAACCCAAATTTTGTTTTTATTATAAAAATTAAACTCATTCTGCATCCTCCAGCATCATGGCGGCGCATTTTTCACCAATCATAATTGCAGGTGCATTTGTATTGCCTGATGTTATGATAGGCATAATGGAACAATCCGCAACACGTAATCCTTCTATTCCATGCACTTTCAGACGTTCATCAACCACACCCATTGGGTCATTGCCCATTTTACAGGTGCCTGTTGGGTGATAAATGGTTGTTGAATTGCTTCTTGCCCAATCAAGAACTGCATCATAATCATCAAAATCCAGGCTTTCATCCGGATTGTGTTGGCCTGTAATGATATCTTTAAGAGGGCCGTGTTGTGTAATTTTATGAGAAATCCGCAAGCCTTCTACCAATGTATCGCAATCCAGTTTGGTTGCGAGGTAATTTGGATGAATTTTGGGATATTCACGCATGTCGCTTGACGTTAGCTCAAGGTGACCCGCACTTTCAGGACGCATTTGAAGTACGGATGATGTAAATGCAGAAAACTTGTGTGGTCCTTCAGCGGGGCTGTCTGCGCTCCAGGGCTGGATGTGAAACTGAATGTCTGGCGTGGCAAGTTCTTTGCGTGTTTTTAAAAAACCGGTTCCAAGGCTCGCAGCCATTGTCATTGGACCAGTTCTGGCAAGAATATATTGAAGACCAATCATGCCCTGTTTGATGAAGTTGCCAACTTCGATGTTAATGGTTGATACATTTACCTTGTAAACAGGTCTGGCTTGCAAATGATCTTGTAAATTTTGACCCACACCGGCCAGTTCTTTTGCAATTTCAATACCATTGTCTTTTAGCTGATCAACGGGGCCGATACCGGAAACCATCAAGAGTTGAGGAGAGCCAATCGCACCAGAAGCCAATACAACTTCCCTGTTTGCCTTCAATTCAAGAAGTTTGCCTTTTGGTCCGCCCTGGCGAATTGTAACGCCAGTTACGCGCTTGTCCTCAATGGTTAGTTTTTCTGCTTGTGAATTTGTAAAAATAGTCAGGTTGGAGCGGCTTCTTGCGGGTTTAAGATAAGCAACTGCAGATGAGCATCGCTGACCGTTCTTGGCCGTTAGCTGGAAATATCCAACACCTTCCTGGTCGCCGCTATTGTAATCATCATTTTTCTTATAGCCTGCATCAACGCAAGAATCGATCCACGCATCAACGATATCTCGTTTTAATCGGGTAGGGGAAACATTGAGGGGCCCGCCTGTGCCACGGTCCTCGCCTGTTTTTTCTTCCCAGTTTTCTGCTTTTTTAAAGTAGGGAAGAACATCATCCCAGCCCCAGCCAGCATTGCCCATTTGGCGCCAGCCATCAAAATCTTCTGCCTGGCCGCGTACATATAAAAGTCCGTTGATGGAACTTGATCCGCCCAACACCTTGCCGCGCGGCCATGGAATAGAACGACCATTGATGCCTGGATCAGGCTGCGTTTTATAACACCAGTCTGTTTTCGGATTTCCCATGGTTTTGAAATAGCCAACAGGAACATGGATCCAAGGGTTTGTATCCTTGCCACCTGCTTCAATTAGCGCAACCTTATAGCGGCCGTTCTCAGACAGACGATTTGCCAATGGACATCCGGCAGAACCGGCGCCTACAACTATAAAATCAAAATTCAACTTTTATTTTCTCCAACCACTAGACAAAAAGCATAAAAAATGAGACTTTTTGTCCCGCTAATACATAAAACCATGAATTTAAGCGTTGCACAAGTGGCTGGATAAAAATTCTGTGAAGCGTTGAGCAGATTATGTATGAGTATTTAAGTAGGGAGGCTTAAAATGAGTAACAGTGAGGGGCGCATACCAACAAATTTGCGAACACTAAGAATTTTGGAGGTTTTGGGCAATTCTGATCGCCCGATGACACCTACTGAAATTAATCAGGAACTAAAACTGCCAAAACAAACAGTGCATCGTCTTTGTACGACGCTTGAAGAAGAAGGCTATATAATACGTGAAACCAATGGCAAGCGATTACAGCCTTCTCCTCGCTTAAAGAATCTGGCTTCAGGTGTGCTTTATAATTCCAGAAACCAAATAGCGCTCAGGCAGGTGTTGATAGATATTGCAGACAAAGTTAAGGAAACAATCAACCTTGTTGTGCCTGAAGAAAACGGCATGATGTATCTTGATAGGGTAGAAACTGACTGGCCTTTTAGAATTCAATTACCTGTTGGCTCGCATGTACCTTTTCATTGTACGGCAAGTGGGAAAACATTTTTGGCCAGTCTTTCACCAGCGTTGCGAAAATCTTTTGTAAAAGGCATGAATCTTAAACCAATGACGCGAAATACATTTGATGATTCTGGTAAGTTTCTAGATGAATTAAGCCTGGTTGCGAAGCAGGGTTATGCTGTGGACAATGAAGAGTTCATGGAAGGCATGATTGCTGTTGCTGTGCCTGTTAAAGACGGGAAATCCAGATATTGTGCATCGATCGCATTTCATGCGCCAACACAAAGAATGAATTTGGAGTCAGCGTTGGAGTGCAAGGACTTTTTACTTGAAGGTGCCAAGGTACTTGGCGGGGAGCTTTTTTCCTGAACTCAATTATCAAGGAAACTATTTTTGAAAGATACCTGCCAGTTTATTTAGCCGGTCACGGTTCCTGGTTCCGGCAAAGTGATAAATTGTCTTTAATTTGGGGCGTATATGAGTCTTCCATAGCTTGCTATAGATATAACCTTTATACGTTATCGGGATATTTCTGCTGATAACCTTGTGGGTGTGATTGGTCCAGGAACTCTTGTACTTGGATGGGTCATGCAACAGATCAAAGTTTTTAATCCCTTTATTCATGCACCACTCTTGCGCCATTGCCAACTGAACCTTTCCAGGACTGTAATCTTTCCAATCCCAGTCTATGGCACCCAGGTACGAGTAATATCGGCTATTTTCAATCATGCCGAATTCAATGGCCACAGGCAGATCGTTTAAGAACAGGGCATGAACCATGGAGCCAGCTATTTGATCTTGCTTGCTTGATTGTGACATTTGTAAATTTGTGAACATGGCTTTGGTACATGCGTCTGCAAGAATGCCGGGCTTGCGACCTGTTTCCAAAAGCCATTGTTTTTTCATTTCAAGAGCCAATGAAATCAGGTTTGAGTATTCTTCCGTTTCTGCATTATGCACCTTGTAAGTTAAGCTGCCTTCAGCCTCCAGTTTGGTTATGTTTCTTCGGCGGCTTTTGCGTTGCCCCCTGGACAGGGTTTGAGTATAGGCTTCCCAGCTTTTGTATTTGCTTAAATCAAGGATTGAAGATTCAAGCTTGGAGTTTTCCTGAATGCCCTGACCATCTATAATTTTATCTATCAAGCAGCCCTGTGGGTAATTATTGAGAGATATTAGATCTGCCTTTGAGTGCTCAATGACTTTCTTTAGCAATGCTTGACCAGTTTTTGCATTGAAAACAGATGTGTCAAATAAAAGATTGCTATATTGGCCTAATGGTTCTGTCGCCGTTGCCAGAATTTTGAGACCTGTTCTTGATTGAATTCTCATCAGGGGCCAAAGCATGATTGGCTTTTGATCTTTTCTTAAAATGAAAACCTGTGGGATGGGACAATGTCTGTCGGTTAAATCGTCAGCAAATTGTTTGTAATATTCAATGCACCAGTTGTAACTTTGGAAGTATGTGAAGTCCTCTGGACAGACAAGTTCCAGCGCTTGCCATTCATCTTTGAGCGAACTGATTGCACTGATGTTATTGTAACATTGTAATTCAAGAGTATGACCCTCAACTGTCAGTTTTGAAAGCCGTTTTATTCCAGAGCCAAGGGTTGAGTTTTCTGATGTCATCTAACAGTTGTTCGTTTTCGCCAATTTGAACTATTCATAGGTTAATTTTGTTCAAAAAGAATTAACCGGGGTGCAATCAATGCTTCCAAACCTGCTCTGCGTTTGATACTTGTATGAACCTGTAAAACCAATTTATTTGAATAGGAAAATCATTATGACTGAAATTACTGGTTCATGTCTTTGTGGAAATATTTCATACAAGGGCGATGTTGAAGTCAAAATGGTGATTAACTGTCATTGTACGGACTGTCAGCAAGCGACGGGTTCTGCCCATGGGACAATGGTTTTTGTTGCGGAGGATGCCGTCGATGTTTCAAACACTGCGTCTTATTATAGCCATCCAGCTGATAGTGGTAATACGCTAACAAAAATCTTTTGCGGCACATGCGGTTCACAAGTTGCCGGCAAGAATTCCGGTCGCGAAGGTGTGATTGGTTTGCGGGCAGGGTGCCTTGATCAAAAAGACCTGATTCAACCAGGGGCAAATATTTATTGTGATAGCGCTATTCCATCAACGTCGATGGATCCTGAATTGAAAAAATTCCCGGGAATGCCTGGTTAAATTCAACACAAAAATAAAAACATCAAAGCCGTCATGTAAAAGCTTGCATGACGGTTTTATCGTATTAAGCTTCACAGGGTCGTCAATTTTTTAAAAAGCATATCCCGTGCGGCTTATTATTTCTCTCTCAGCTTTGCTGATATCGGTTATTTTTGTTCAAATTGGAACCGGGTCGCTTGGACCCCTTGATGCTTTGTCTGGGTTGGTGCTTGGTTTCTCTCCTACAGAAATTGGTTATCTTGGTTCAGCGCACTTTCTTGGCTTTTTTATTGGCTGTGTCCTTGGGCCATACATCGTAATACGGTCAGGTCATGCGCGTGCTTTTGCGGTGATGGCAGCGATTTCCACGATCTCAATTATTCTACACCCTGTTGTCCAGGAACCCTGGTTTTGGATGATTTTGCGAGTTTTAACGGGTTTTGCTGTGGCGGGTGCCTATACGGTTATTGAAAGTTGGCTTCAATCAAAACTGAACAATGAAAACCGTGGCACTGTCTTTTCGATTTACCGTATGGTGGATATGACGGGTACACTTCTTTCCCAGCTTGTAATTGCCGGGCTAACACCTGCGCATTATATTTCATATAATCTGATTGCTGTTGTGGCGTGCATGGCATTGATACCATTGGCGCTTACGCAAACCACAGTGCCATCTTTACCAAAAGCGCAAAAATTCAAACCGTTTTTTGTTTATACACTATCACCATTGGCAGCTCTTGGTGTTGTTGTTGTGGGTATTACCAATTCATCTTTCAGAATGGTGGCACCTGTTTATGCTTCCCAATCGGGATTGCCTAAAGACGGAATTGCGATATTTCTGGCGCTTGCAATTATTGGCGGATTAATTGCTCAATTGCCTGCAGGAATAATTGCTGACCGCATAAGCAGGCGGGTAACATTGATTGGGTTTAGCGTCTTTGCGATTTTGGTTTGTGGTGCAATTTCGATTGAGATTGTGGATGAAATTGCAGGCATTCCATTTGTTTATATCGGGAGCTTTTTATTCGGGTTTGCAACCCTGCCAATTTATTCAATTTGCGCTTCACATGCGAGTGACTTTGCCAGGCAAGAAGACATGTTGGCGATGAGTGCGTCGCTGATTTTCTTTTATGCGGTTGGCTCGGTTCTGGCGCCCTCACTTGCAGGATATCTGATCGAGGAATATGGGCCACAAGCGATGTTTACCTTTATTATGTCTGCCCATATTGGTTTGCTGTTTTATACTTTGTGGCGTTATGTTGTTGGGCGAACAGGAACCAGCCAACATCCATATAATTACATGCCGCGTACAACGCTTTTCATCGCACATATTGTAAGGCGGCGTAAACGTAATGGCGAAAAACCCAGATGATGTTTGGCGTTGAAATATACGCACTGGCGATGGTTTTTTGCATTTTTTATGTTGCCGGATGTGTCAAGGGTGTTCTGGGATTTGGCTTGCCCTTGATTACAATGTCGCTTCTGCCTTTTGTCATCCCTGTTGAATTGGCGATTGTTTTGTCAGCGCTGGTTCAGCCTGCCACAAATATAGGGCAATTGATTTCTACAGGTGGCGCAAAAAAGGCCCTTCAATCAACCTGGCCTGTGCTTTTGGCCCTTGTTCCCAGTGTTGCCATTGGTGCATGGTTTTTAAAGGAACTTGAAGGGAACTCCCACCTCTTTATTTTGGGTCTGACATTAACAGGTTTTTCGATTTATAGCATATCCGGATTCGCTGTGGTAATTTCAAAGAACCGTCAGAACTTTGCAGGCAGTTTAACCGGGCTTGTGGCCGGATTGGTAGGTGTTCTGACTTCCATTAATGGAATGTTTTTCATCATGTATCTGGTGGGCATTGGTGCGGACAGAAAAGCATTCCGTGCAGCCATTGCGCTGCTGTTTATTGTATCAGGGCTACTTATCAATTCAGGGTTTTGGTTTGCAGGTCTTTTGGATCAGAACAGCATTATTATCGGAATGCTTGTACTTATTCCCTGCTTTATAGGTATGTGGAGTGGAAACCTGATAGGTAACCGTATTCCAAATGATGTTTTTCGAAAAATGATATTATATGCGCTTTTGGTAATAGGTGGCGTATTTATTTACCGAGGCCTTTAACCTTCGATATCCGAAATTCTTTTAAACTTGCGATCCATGTAAATTAGCGGTGTAAAATTACCTGCATGGGTTTCCAGAACACGCCCCGTGCAAATGACATGAGTTCCTGAAACCACAGTTTGATCCAGTTCACATATAAAGGCAGTTGCACCTGAAATTACAGGAGAGGGACCATTGGAACTTGTTAGATCAATACCATCAAAACGATCTGATAATTCGCTATCATGAAGTCCTGCAAAACGTTCGGCTATATGCTTTGCGCCCTCAGGCAAGACGTTTACACAGAAATCCCTGTTTTCCTTGACCATGGCAAGTGTCTTGCTATTCGTATTCAGACAAACCAAAACCATTGGCGGATCTGCGGAAACAGATGAAAAAGCACTTACAGTTGCACCGGAGACACCTGCAGGGCCATCTGTGGTTACAACTGTAACGCTGTTTGCCACGAAGCGCATGCCTGCCAGAAAATCTTCGCGAAGTCCGTTGTCGTTGTCTGTTGTTGACAGCATGCTTAAATAACCTTTTCAGATGCTTTGCAAGAATTGGGTAAACTTGAATTTTTCAGGTTATTACATAGCTAAAAGAAATGAAATTACGACTCAAAAATTAAAATCAATTAAACTGTAATAGCGTGTGCCTACGGTTGCTCCCTACTATGGAACAGTTTAGGTTTGGGTTCCGATTGTTCGGTACTTGCTGTTTTGATTCATTAAAAGGGTATAAGTTATGGAATTAGAAGATGAAATCCGCATTGCTGCGCCGCGTGTGAAAGTTTATGAGGGACTTAATGACCCTGAAATCCTGAAACAGTGCATTCCAGGTTGTGATGAACTCATAAAGCACTCTGACACAGAGCTTGAAGCCAAGGTTGTTTTGAAGATTGGGCCCGTAAAGGCAAAGTTTGGCGGTAATGTCATTCTTGATCCGATAAACCCTCCAGAAAAGTTTTCACTTAGCGGAGAAGGCAGTGGTGGTATTGCGGGTTTTGCAAAAGGGGGAGCTGATGTTGAGCTTGTTGAGGACGGGGATGAAACCATTCTGCGTTATACCGCAAAAGCAGATGTTGGTGGCAAGATTGCACAACTGGGTAGTCGGTTGGTTGTCAGTACTTCAAAAAAACTTGCAGGGCAGTTTTTTGAAAAATTCGCGGAAGCCTTAAATGAGCAAACGTAACGCTAAAGGATAAAAATTGATGGTATCAGGAATTGTGATCGCCGGTTTGGTCTTTTTGGCAGCTGCTGCTGGCGCGATATTCAAGCCTGGTGAATGGTATGCAACCCTTAACAAGCCATCATGGACTCCACCGAACAAGGCTTTTCCAATTGTCTGGATAATATTGTATTGCATGATTGCCTATTCAGGTTTGATCATTTGGCAAACAGGGGCATTGATACCTATCATTTTGTGGGGTGTTCAATTAATTCTCAATACGCTTTGGTCTTACTTCTTTTTTGGATTGAAAAAGATGAAGCTGGCAATGTTTGATGTGGTTTTGCTGCTTGTCTTCATTATTGGATATATTATTGTTTCTTATCCGGAATCGCAGACGGCCAGCTTGCTGTTTGTTCCTTATGCGCTGTGGGTAAGCGTTGCTGCCATGCTTAACTTGAGCATGATAAGGCTTAATCCGATGGATGTTTAACTGACCTAACGGCAGCAAGAATTTTACCCTACGGTCCCTTTTCTTTATCTTTAAGTTGATTTGACAATATCAAATTCTTGGTATTAACTTTTGGACAGGAGGATTTGGGTTTTGCCCGTTGAAGCCAATAAAATAGGCATTAGTGCTGAAGACAGAATGCGAGCCAATCTGTATGGTTTGCTGGGAAACATTCTCTTTTGCCCTCCATCCAAGGAAATTTTAGCCGACTTAAAAGGACTGTCCGGCGACGAAACCGAGATGGGGAACGCTTTTAATACGCTATCAAAACTTGCCAGTACAATTGATGAAAATACTGTTCTTGATGAATATAACAACCTCTTCATTGGCATGGGGCGCGGTGAGTTGTTGCCATATGGTTCATACTACCTGACAGGCTTTTTGAATGAAAAGCCTTTGGCGAAATTACGAAATTCCATGCGAGAACTTGGTATTATCAGAAATGAAACGGTAAAAGAGCCTGAAGATCATATTGGTTCTTTATTTGAAATGATGTCTGGCCTGATTTTGGGGCGCTATGGAGGACCTGCTGATATTTCGATGCAGAAAGAATTCTACTCTGCACATATTGAACCCTGGGCAGCACATTTTTTTACAGATTTGGAGGCTGCAAGATCAAGCAGGCTCTACCAACCGGTTGGTACTATAGGCCGGTTGTTTATCGAGATTGAAACAAACGCTTACTCCATGGAGTGAGCGTTTTTTTTATAAGCGTGTCTTATTGCCAGCACGCTGCATGTCGAAACCAGCCTTATGATTTTGACATCATGGAGATGGCAATGAATTGGAGGACTACATGGGTACTAACCGTGAAGAGAAGGGCGCCACTGATCGGCGCGATTTCCTCAAACTTGCAAGCTTGGGAACTGTAATGACTGGCGCAACAATTGTTGCTGGCGGTGTGCAAGCTTCTGAAGTTGAGGAGCCACAGGGTTCTGGTTACCGCGAGACCGCGCATGTCAAGACCTATTACGATTTGGCAAAGTTCTAATCGTCAAGACTACCGGGTGCTTGTTGGTGCCCATTTGAGAGCCGCTGGAAAGTTTGTAGTCATGCGGGAAATTTAAAGTCTTTTATCATGAAAGATAACTTGGAGGAAATGAAATGCTCAGGAAGAAGGTAGGTGGGGTTGCGAACGGCCCCCGTCTGTCATCAACCCTTGCTTCAATTTCGGGTGCTACGGTAAATCGCCGTGATTTCTTGAAGAAATCAGGTCTTGCTGTTGGTGGTATTACTGCTGCTACGGCACTCACTGCAGGTACGGCTACTAAAGCCCATGCCGCTGGAGAAGGTGACGGAAAAGTAGAAGTCATCAAATCAGTTTGTACTCACTGTTCTGTGGGTTGTACTGTTTTGGCAGAAGTTTCTGATGGTGTATGGGTTGGCCAGGAGCCAGCCTTTGATTCACCCTTTAACCTTGGAGCGCATTGCGCCAAAGGTGCTGCTGTGCGTGAGCACGCACATGGTGAGCGACGCCTCAAGTATCCAATGAAACTGGTCGATGGTAAATGGACCAAACTTTCCTGGGATGATGCGGTCAATGAGATCGGCGACAAGATGTTATCGATCCGTGATGAGTCAGGGCCTGATTCAGTTTATTGGCTGGGATCTGCAAAACATAATAACGAGCAAGCCTATTTGTTCCGCAAGTTTGCTGCCTATTGGGGCACAAATAATGTGGATCACCAGGCTCGTATTTGCCACTCCACTACAGTTGCCGGTGTTGCGAACACCTGGGGCTATGGTGCGATGACCAACTCGTACAATGATATTCATAATTCCAAGGCGGTATTCCTTATAGGTAGTAATCCTGCCGAGGCGCATCCAGTCTCCTTGCTTCATATCCTGAAGGCAAAAGAGCAAAACAATGCTCCGGTAATTGTTTGTGACCCCCGCTTTACCCGCACTGCAGCACATGCTGATGAATATGTGCGCATGCGCCCTGGTACAGATGTAGCCCTGGTTTGGGGTATCTTGTGGCATATCTTCGAAAACGGCTGGGAGGACAAGGAATTTATCCGTCAGCGTGTTTGGGGTATGGACCAAATCCGCAATGAAGTAAAAAAATGGAATCCGCAAGAGGTTGAACGTGTTGCCGGTGTTCCTGGCTCACAACTTCGCCGTGTAGCACGCACACTTGCCCAAAACCGTCCAGGCACTGTCATCTGGTGCATGGGGGGTACGCAACATACCAATGGTAACAACAATACACGTGCATACTGTGTCTTGCAGTTGGCGCTTGGTAACATGGGTAGAGCAGGTGGTGGAACAAACATCTTCCGTGGTCATGATAACGTACAGGGTGCCACGGACTTTGGTGTTCTATCGCATACATTGCCTGGTTATTATGGTCTGAAAACCGGCTCATGGAAACATTGGGCTCGTGTTTGGGAAACAGATTACGATTATCTGTTGGGACGTTTTGCTACAAAAGACCTTATGGAAAGCAAGGGTATTCCTGTTTCCCGCTGGATTGATGGTGTTCTTGAAGATGTCGAGAATATGGATCAGCCCAACAAGGTTCGTGGAATGGTGTTTTGGGGGCATGCTCCAAACTCACAAACCCGCATGAAAGAAATGAAGGTTGCCATGGAGCAACTCGACCTAATGGTCGTTATTGATCCATATCCGACCGTTTCTGCCATTTTGTCTGACAGGACAGATAATGTGTATTTGCTTCCGGCATGCACACAGTTTGAGACTTATGGTTCGGTTACTGCTTCAAACCGCTCACTGCAGTGGCGTGAAAAAGTAATTGATCCTGTATGGGACTCACTTCCTGATCATACAATCATGTATAAAATGGCCAAGAAACTGGGTTTTGAAGCTGAGTTGTTTAAAAACATCAAGGTGGAAAACGATGAACCCATGATTGAAGATATTACCCGTGAATTTAACAAGGGTATGTGGACAGTCGGATATACCGGGCAAACACCGGAGCGTATGCGTGAGCATATGGCAAACCAGCACACGTTTGACAGAACGACGCTGCAAGCTGTTGGCGGGCCGCTTGATGGTGAGTACTACGGGATGCCATGGCCTTGTTGGGGTACGGGTGACATGAAACACCCTGGTACGCCAATTCTTTATGATCCGTCAAAACCGGTGGGTGAAGGTGGTCTTACCTTCCGTGCCCGATTTGGCGTTGAAAAAGATGGTGACAATCTGCTTGCAGAAGGCTCTTGGTCGGAAGGCTCCGAGATTGAAGATGGTTATCCTGAATTTACCATGGCGATGTTAACATCGCTTGGGTGGGATAGTGATCTGACACCTGAAGAGAAAGCGTCAATTGATGCGGTAGCTGGTGAGAAAACCAACTGGAAGACAGACCTTTCAGGTGGTATCCAAAGGGTGGCAATCAAGCATGGTTGTGCGCCATTCGGTAATGCGAAGGCACGTGCTGTTGTCTGGACATTCCCGGATCCGGTACCAATTCACCGCGAACCGCTCTACACGCCACGTCGTGATCTGCTTGATAAATATGCAACTTATGAAGACAGGAAATTCTACCGTCTTCCGACTGCATATGCATCCATCCAGAAAACCGACTACTCAAAGGATTTCCCGATGATATTAACATCCGGACGTCTGGTTGAGTATGAAGGAGGGGGTGATGAGTCTCGTTCAAACCCATGGCTGGCTGAATTGCAGCAAGACATGTTTGTCGAGGTCAATACCTCGGATGCCAATGATATTGGTATTCGTGATGGAGAGCAGGTTTGGATTCACAGTCCGGAAGGTGCCAAGGTCAAGGTAATGGCGATGCTGACCGAGCGGGTTGGTAAAGGTGTAGCCTTTATGCCAATGCACTTTGGCGGTCATCTGGAAGGTGAAGACAGGCGGGATAAATATCCTGCCGGTGCTGATCCGTATGTATTGGGCGAATCTTCCAATACAGCCCAGACATATGGCTATGACTCAGTCACCCAAATGCAAGAATCCAAAGCGACCTTGTGTCGTATCGAACGAGCTTAAGGAGGGAATACACTATGGCTAGAATGAAGTTTCTTTGTGACGCTGAACGCTGCATTGAGTGTAATGCCTGTGTTACAGCTTGTAAAAATGAACATGAGGTGCCGTGGGGTGTGAACCGCCGCCGGGTTGTCACCATTAATGATGGTAAGCCGGGTGAACGTTCTATCTCCGTTGCATGCATGCACTGTTCTGATGCGCCGTGTAAGGCGGTTTGTCCTGTAGATTGTTTCTACGACACGGAAGAGGGGTTAATTCTTCACTCCAAGGACTTGTGCATAGGGTGTGGGTATTGCTTCTATGCATGTCCATTTGGTGCACCTCAGTTCCCGCAAGCTTCCAATTTCGGTTCACGCGGCAAAATGGATAAATGTACTTTCTGTGCTGGTGGCCCGGAAGAGGATTTCTCCAATGTCGAGTTCCAGAAATATGGTCGTAACCGGCTTGCTGAGGGCAAATTGCCACTTTGTGCAGAGATGTGTTCTACAAAAGCACTCCTTGCAGGGGATGGCGATGTAGTATCATCTGTTTATCGTGAGCGTATTGTATCTCGTGGCTTCGGCGCTGGCGCCTGGGGCTGGGGTACTGCTTATGGTTCCAAAACGGGTGGGTAGGCAAGCCTCTTGGAAAATGTCACTCCTTTCGAGTTGGGGTGGCATTTGCATGCAAGTTTATGAGGGAGGCGGCGCGATTTGAGCCGCCTTTTTTATCTCTAATTAATTATTAATCACATGGTCAAGCAAGATCATTGGTGGTCAGGGGAGATATATAATGACGTTGGTCAGATCGTTTTTTACTGTTGTATTTGCAGTGATGCTTTTTATTGCAGCTGGGTTTTCGATTACTGCCCCGACATATGCACAATCTGCGGATACGGGTAAACCTGTTGAAGGCTCTGTGCCTGGAGGTACAACAAGTGGTTCATCGTCTGATGCAGAACTTTGGCGCCAAATCCGCAGTGGCGATACGGGTAATGTGGTTGGGCGCGATAAATCCAGCGGTATCATGATTCAAAGCCAGGGGGAGGAATGGCGCCAAATTCGCAATGGTCCATTGCCTATGTATTCGGCTTGGGCGATCCTTGGGATCTTGTTTTTATTGTCTGTATTCTTTGCGTTCCGTGGGCGCATGAAAATGGCTCATGGGCATTCAGGCAAGACAATAACGCGGTTTACACTACTTGAACGTGGGTCTCACTGGCTGCTTGCTTCAAGCTTTATTGTTTTGGCACTGACCGGGCTTAATCTGATATTTGGCAAAACACTTTTATTGCCAATTATTGGTGCCAGTGCTTTTTCTGCTCTTACTCTTTTTGGCAAGTTTCTTCATAATTACGTCGGGTTTGCTTTCATGGTAGCGCTTGTGATGGTTGCAATACTTTGGGTGATACACAATATTCCAAACCGGCATGATCTTGTCTGGCTTATGCGTGGTGGTGGTATGTTGGGTGGTGGTCATCCTCCTGCCAGGAAATTTAATGCAGGCCAGAAGATTATCTTCTGGATTGTTATTCTTTGTGGTGCTTCAATTTCCATTTCGGGGTGGGCGCTTCTCAATCCTTTTACAACCACAATGATGTCGGATACAGCAGCGCTTTCCAATAGTATTTTGGGAACCGAATTTGCAACCAATCTTGGTCTTATTCAAGAACAGCAACTGCAGACACTTTGGCATTCAGCCATGGCCGTCTTCATGATTGTTGTTATCATCGCGCATATTTATATCGGCTCTATTGGAATGGAAGGTGCGCTTGAAGCGATGACGACTGGTGAGGTTGATCAAAATTGGGCGATGGAACATCATTCTTTATGGGTAGAGGAAATGGATGAGGCCAGTCAGGCAAACGCCAAGGCGGAGCCTGCAGAGTAATAGTGTGGCGTAATAATCGGGTATAAAATTCGATGGTTACAATTTTTAAATTTATCAAAACCCTGGCTGGCATTATGCTGGCCAGTTTGTTTGTGGCTGGTTTTCATCCGGTTGTTTCTGCTCAAGAGTTACCTGCAAAACTTGAAGGCCATGGTGGGCCAATAAAAGCGATTAGCATTTCGCCTGATGGTGAGCATGTGCTTACAGCATCTTTTGATTATTCAATCATATATTGGCGGATTACAGAAGATGGTGCTGAACTTATTCATCGTCTGGAGGGGCATGATGCGGCGGTCAATGATGTTGTGTTTATGCAAGGGCTGGGAGAGGCAATCTCGGTAAGTGATGATGGTTCACTTGGGATTTGGAATTTGAAATCAGGTAATCTGATTAAACGTATTGATGCCCCTGTCGATAAGGTTTTGGATGTTACACTTTCGCCTGATGGGAAGTTTGCCGGTGTTGCCAGATGGGATGAAACTGCACGGATCTATGATTTGGAAAACAAGACAGAAGTAGCAGTGCTTGAAGGGCATCGCGGTAATGTAAATTCAGTTACCTTTTCTGCGGACGGAACAAAACTGTATTCAGCCGCCTATGATGGGCAGATTCTGGAATGGGATATAGCTTCACAACAAATGTTGCGTCCGATTTATCGCCACGGATGGGGTATAAATTCGATTGTTAGACTGGATGATGATCGCATTTTGTTTGGCGCACTGGATGGTACTGTTGCAATTGTAAGTATTAAAAAAGCGGAGAAAATTCATGAGGTGGCAAAACGGGAGAGGCCAGTCCAAACGGTAAAGCTTTCTTCTGACGGGGCGCTTGCAGCTTATGGTGATGGGGCGGGGTGGATTGAGGTATTTGCAGCAGGTTCGGGTAAAAAAATTGAGGAAGGCGAAGTCACCTATGGTCCGGTGTGGGACTTTGATTTTGTATCAGGAACCAATCAAATCTATCATGTTGGATTGGATGATTTTGCCTCACGATGGCAAATCGCACCCCAGAAGCTTCAACAAAACCGTGCAGAATTTCCAAGACGATTTCAAATTAGGGACACCGATGATTTGGGTGAACTTGAGTTCCGTCGCAAATGCAGCGTTTGCCATACATTAACACCGGATGGCGGAAATCGTGCAGGGCCTACACTTTATGATTTGTTTGGCAGGAAAGCCGGCACCTTGCCTGATTATAATTATTCAAAAGCATTGCTGGAAACAGACGTTGTATGGAACGCAAAAACCATTGCCCAGCTGTTTGATGATGGTCCTGATGTGATGTTGCCTGGAACCAAAATGCCAATACAAAGATTAAAGAGAATTGAAAGGCGGGATGATTTAATCCGCTTCTTGAAAGAAGCGACCAAGCCTGTAGAATGAATTTGGGAGAATGCTAATGAAATCAGTTATTTTTGGAATTGCAGCGACTTTTATTATTGCCGTTGCTGCCGGGTTGATTATGGGGACACAAACAACAGACTCTGTTGATGCCTTTGTCTCTCAAGACAATGTTCGCCTAGATTAAAATAACTTGAGATTTCTCTTTTTCCTTTTATTTAGCTTGATATTGTCCGCGCAATCTCATGCCCGGTCGCTGGAACAATTGCAGTTTAACCCATGTGAAACAAAGCTGGAATGTGCTGCACAATCAGTTGTTAGCCTGTTACCAGATTGGCCTTCAGGTTTTTCGCGCAATGAAGAACCTGAAGGTTCCGGAATTGTTGTTTCCAATGGGCGATTAATTGCAACGGCAGATCATGTGCTTGGTCCGGCGAGAACGGCTCGTATCAGAACCCTGAACGGTGAGATTATGGATGCTGAAATTGTTCTGCGTGATCCTTTGACTGATATTGCATTCTTGCAGATAGACAGACAATTGCCAGCCTTTTCACTGACAAAAGGTTACGCACTTGCTGATCAGGCCTGTGCAATTGGAAACAGCTTCGGGCTGGATATATCGCTTACGTGCGGAGTGATATCTGCAAAAAATGTTTCAGGTGTTGGTTTCAACAAGATAGAAGATTTTATTCAAACAGATGCCTCTGTTAATCCCGGCATGTCTGGTGGTGCACTGGTTGATCATGACGGTCGTTTAATTGGCATGTTGTCGGCAATCTTTACACGTCAATCAGACGCAAATATTGGTGTTAATTTTGCTGTTTCATCTGAGCTTCTTCAACGGGTTTTGGAAGATTTTGAAGAAGATGGTTCAATATCACTTGGAAAACCCGGATTGGTTCTGCGACCATCCAAACCAGCATCAGGCAAGGATAATCTTGCTGCGTATGTTGGTGTCGAGGTTATCCGTGTAAACCCGAACTCGCCTGAGGAGAATGCCGGTATTAAAGTGAGCGATATTATTTTGTCTGCAAGCGGGCGAAGAATAAAAAGAGCTGGTGCATATGAGGCAAGTGTTGCGCTTTTGGGGGATGCTGAAAGCCTTGAATTAAGTATCTTGCGGAATAATGAAATTATCCCAATAATTGTAAACTACAAATTAAAATCGGAGTAAGTCATGAGTGAAGAATTTAATATGTCGATGCGTAAATTTCTGAAACAAGTAGGTGTAACTTCACAACAGGAAATCGAGCGTATTGTGCGTGAAGCTGATCTTGGTGGCAAAGACAAATTGTCTGTTAAAGTTGTTCTTACTGCCGAGGGAACAGATCTTAATCATGTCGTTAATGGCGAAATTGATATTTCCTGATTATGAAGCAATACCCTACATTTCCACCTTTGCTAAAAGGGCATCGTATCGCGATCAATAAGTCACCTTTAAAACGGGCAAAAGCCATGGTTGCCAAAGGTGAGCTTGGGGCGGGTGATCTTGTATGGGTTGATGATCAGAATAATTTGCGATTTTGCATTGTTTTAGGACCTGAAGTTTCGCGGTTGCGATGTGGTGAAATATTGTTCGTGATGATGGTTGCATTCGGTGATGCGCTAGGGGCATTGGCGCCACCCGAGATGGCCGTAACTTATAAATGGCCTAATGATGTTCAGCTTAATGATGCATCAATCGGGGCTTGTGACCTAGAGCTCTCCAGAGAAGAGACACATGGTATTCCTGAATGGATGATTGTATCTTTGGATATTACCATGAAGCCTGAAAACATTATGCATGATCCAGGTTATGAGGTTTGGCGAACATCAATGTGGGAAGAGGGTTGTGGCGATATATCCAGAACCGAATTACTTGAATCTGTCTCAAGGCATTTTCTCAATTGTGTGCATGGTTGGAGTGAAGAGGGGTTTAAGTCAATTCATGAACAATGGGTCGGGCGTCTCTGCGAAAAGGCAAAAATGGTTGAGGGTTTGTTTAAGGGCGAGTTTATCGGAATTGACGAAAATGGTAATGCCCTGATTAAAGCAGGTAACGATGCCCAGGTTATGGATGTGATTGAGGCTTTGAGGGTTATCCGTTCTGGCAAGGCGCATTTTCAATGAAATTTCTGAAAACCATCAGGTTTGACCTGTCCGATACCCATGTTTTTGAGCTGGCAGCAGAGCCTGACCAATGGGCAATTCCAGGCGGGTTTTACTTTGCTGAATTTAAAGAGAGTGATTTAAAAGGAAAGACCAAGCAAGCATTTAGTAATGGTTTCCTCTCACTTGAGACTTTTGGCTTTTCCACATTCGCGAGTGTTGCCGAGATTAATTCTGATGAAATATCGGGGATATCCCATAATCTGGCGCAACGGTTTGTTGAAGCTTATGGTGCGCCTGATTTGAAATCTGCATTGGATGTTGCTGAACAGGAAATCTCTTTTGTTTTGGAAATGTGTAATGATACCCCGATCAATACGGTTTTTGCGCTTAGTCGATTGTTTGATGAAACAGGTGAAATTCGTGAGATGTTTCGGATTATTGAAGCGCCACATGAGGCTGTTCATACTAAGGTCTGGGAGATTGTCGAATAATGTCTGTTTCTGTAAATGATTTTTGGAAATCAGCAGGTTTTCATCTTGTTGAGCGGGATGAAAACGGGTGGTTAAAAGTTACACCGGATTACTTGCGTGCTTATTTTACGCGTCCTGAAATTCATCCCGTTGAAGAATCCTGTAAAGCTGAACATGCCTTGTTTGAAAAACTAATGGCTGAACCGTTTTCTGAAATTTTGAGTAAAGATGTCAGCGATATAAAGGATCAGGATACCGCAGATAATTATCGTGTCATTCTTGGATTCCGTGATTTGCTTGTAGAACATAAAACAATTGAAGGTACCTATATGGCTCTGTTCAAAAGTGGGTCAATTGCAATTCCACCGATGTTTATTGACCAAATGGTGCATCTTGTTTTGCGCAATATTCTTGAAAGGGTTGATGACCCCATGCAATTGCGCGCAGCTGAATTGTTTTTCAGGGAGCAAGTTGTAACCACAGGTGATGATCAACTCATGCTTGCTGATCAGGAAATTGTTGAAATGAAATCCGGGTCCGGATTTGGTGGGCTGGGGCAATTACTTGCAGAAAGCGGA
>CALFBM010000029.1 GCA_937951645.1 uncultured Rhizobiaceae group bacterium | reverse complement strand
AATATCCGCAAACGTCTTCTGCTTTTGGTCAAGCTCCGTCTTGATCAACAACTCAGCCATCCCCATGACACCATTCATCGGAGTACGGATCTCATGAGACATATTCGCCAAAAACTCACTCTTCGCCCGATCCGCAAGTTCCACCTTTTTGTTGGCTATACGCAAATTATCAAACTGGCGTAAAATCATCCTCTCCATGGGAAGAAAGATAAAAAGTCCAACCCCAAGAAGCATGATCAGACCCGCAGCAACAAATATAATGGTAATCTTTTTCAAGGCATCAGAAGCATCAACCAGTTTATCAGAGACAAGTGAAATTTGGGCACTGTCAAATTGACCGACCAAAAGCGCATGAACACTGGCTATTCTACTGGCAGCTTCAACATATGGAGCTTCGTAATCAATCTGGCGTTGGGTGTTTTTAATGTCAATAAAATACGAACTGGCATCAGGAATATGAATGTCTGTAAGGCGTTGAATTTCATTAACACGGCCAACAAGATCGCCATACATCCAAAATGGATCACCATTTAACGATGTAATATCCAAAAACTCTGCCTGAATTTCCGACCTTAAAAAATAAAACGCATCTTTGGTTTCTGTAACCTTGGAAACCAATTCCCCGTGATGAAGCTTGAGAAAATCAAGCGTGACGTTCAGATTCTTGCCTATATTGGGATTTTGCAATCGTTCGGCAGCAACCGCGATTTGTTCTACAGTTTCAGAAAGATGCGCTAGTTGCCTGTTTACTTCATTTAAGCGTGAAATATCCCGATTATAAAAATTGAATGCAAAAATGAATACTGCACCAAGGCCGCCGATCAACAAGAGACTTAGCAAGTATCGTACACGAACGCCAAATAAACTATTCCTAAACATCCACTACCCCAAAAAGCTATTATTTTCCGCCTAAAGAAAATTACCCGAGATTGAGAATAAGGATAGAATGGTAAGAAATGGTTAACCCTAATAAAATCCTACTTTACGATTGTAAGCTTTTCTGCAGCACGTGTTATTGCAGTATAAAGCCAACGATCACGATGTTCCCTGAACGCATAGCTTTCATCAAAAAGATATACATTTTCCCACTGCGAACCCTGGGCCTTGTGGACTGTCAAGGCATAACCATAATCAAAATCATCATGGCGGCGTTTAATCTGCCAGGGAATTTCACGTTCAGGTTCTTCAAAGGCTGCCTTGAGAAGTTTTACCTTGGCAGAATGACGATCAACACCCTCGTCTTCTGTCCTAATTAAAATATTCATGGCTGGCTTAACAGTTCGTGCGGCACTGGTCACTTGCCAAAGGGAGCCGTTAAGAAGCCCTTTCTTGGGATCATTGCGCAAACAAACAAGCTTGTCGCCAGATGCAGGAAGCGGCCCCTCAAAACCTTTAAGGTCTCTTAGTCGCTGATTGTAAAGCCTGCGGGTTTTATTGGTTCCAACCAAAACCTGATCTGCATCCAGAACCTCATCCGTGTTGACTTGTGACTTTGAAATAACCTTGGCAGCATCCCCATAATCGCCAATCATCACCTGATTGCCTTCACGCACCTGACGAGCCAACTCAATGATTGGATTATCTCTTGCCTGTCGATGTATCTCTTCAAGTAAAATGTCAGGTTCATGCTCGGTGAAAAAACCTCCCCCACTTACAGGAGGCAATTGTCCCGGATCACCAAGCACCAAAACCGGTGTTCCAAAAGAAAGAAGATCACGCCCCAAATCTTCATCAACCATTGAACATTCATCAATGATTATAAGTGAAGCCTGGGAAAGCGCACTCTGGCTGTTTA
The DNA here is from genome assembly GCA_937951645.1 of uncultured Rhizobiaceae group bacterium. GTDB lineage: Bacteria > Pseudomonadota > Alphaproteobacteria > Rhizobiales > Rhizobiaceae > JAALLB01. The sequence goes on along the minus strand of CALFBM010000029.1, from coordinate 2,740 downwards.
AGGAAAACGTCGGCAAAACCTCTTTCTTACCTGTCTCCTCATCTTCAACAACATCTTCGCCGCGAGGACGATAAATCAGGGAGTGAATGGTTGAAGCTTTCGTAGCCCCTTTCGTGCGCAAAACTTGAGCAGCCTTGCCCGTGAACGCTGCAAATAACACATCACCATCGACACCTTCAGCCAAATGACGCGCAAGGGTTGTTTTTCCCGTACCCGCATATCCAAAAAGCCTGAATACTTGCCGATCACCAGCCTTTAGCCATCGGGAAGCTGCAAGAAGCGCATCGTCTTGTTGAGGTGAAAATTCCATTCTGAATCCATGGCATGATTCTGATTTTCAAAAAAGCTATTTTACCTGAGCATTGGCCACAGACTGGCAACCAAAAGTACCGCCATTGTAATATTAAAAATCCGCAATCGCTTTGGATCAGAAAGCCACGCGCGCATTGCAACACCAAAACCACACCAGACTGAAACGCTTGGAAAATTAATCACCACAAAGGCAAAAGTGACGATAAATACACTGGAGGTAAAATCTGGCTGTCCTGTATAGGCCGTCATCGCATAAATCGCCATTACCCAGGCCTTCGGATTAACCCACTGGAATAGCGATGCTGCAAGAAAAGTCATCGGTTTGCCAACAGCCTCCCCTGTTTCAACAGAACCGGAATTTGCGATCTTCCAGGCAAGATAGAGCAAATAGATACCACCAACAATCTTGAGGATAGTTTCCATAATCGGGAATTGTAGAAAAACCTCTCTCAAGCCAAAACCCACACAAAGCAACAAAACGCCAAAACCAAAGGCGATACCAAACATGTGCGGGATAGTTTTCCTGAAACCAAAATTAACACCTGAAGTAAGCAACATGATATTATTGGGCCCGGGCGTAATAGACGAGGCAAAAGAAAATAACAGCAAGGCAAGAAAAACATCTAACGGCATTGTACAAATCCTAATAGGTCAGTAATGTTGACCCATCAGTAAACAACTGTCAACCGGGCTTTTAAACAAACGACCTAATGCTTATATTGAGTATTATGAACAGACGAAGCCTATTAAAATCAATCGGAGCCCTGGGCGTGATGCCAATGGTCCCGGTTTCATCCTTGATACCCGCAGCCTCTGCTACAAGTACAGCGGCCTCAAGCGCTGCGTCGCTCCACACCTATAAATGGGCAGAGATGATTGTGCGCGCGCACAAAAAGTGTAGCCCCGGCATGCTGGAGCGATTATTGAAAGTTGACGCAGCCACCGCATCAGCACTTAAAACCCAGCTTCTGGAAAAAGGTGTCATCAGCGCACAGGCAAATTCTTTCGGAATACATTCTGCTGTCAAACCACTCTATGAAGGTGCGTTTGTTCGTCCAAGTTCTGAAATCACCAACGGTTTTAAAAAAGCCAATGCAACACTTGATAAAATGATTGAAAATGAAGACGGATTTCCAGAAAACGAATCTGAAATCAGCAACTTAAACGAAGAAACTGAATCAGATAACAAGGTTGAGTGCCTCAGCGAACAGGAAGAAATTCTGGAAGAAACCGTTTCTTCTGCTTGAATTTATACCCTCCACGCGTAAGTTAGTATTATAATAAACCGCGAGAGAATTCATGCCTGAACTTAAAGACGAACTGCAAAACAAGGTCGCAATCATAACGGGTGCCAGCAAAGGCATAGGTGCTGCAACCGCAAGGCGCATGGGTGAGCTTGGTGTAAAGGTTGTACTAACCGCCCGTTCACAAGATCTCATACAGAAAATTTCAGATGAGATAAATTCGTTGGGGAGATAGACGGTCTCCGTTTTTTACCTCCATAAATATTGTCATGGATATAAATATTATGAGGATAGGGATTGTAGTCTTTATCCTTGATTGGTATTTGAAGTAAATGGTAACTTACGATTGTCGTAGCTACTGTGCGGTGGTCTTTAATTTCATTTCCAAAAATTTCTACATCACTGGTCGCCAAAACGATAATACCTGTACCTGGGGGAATGGTGCCTACGATATTTCCTTTGGGTGCAAAGTTCTTTAAACACAATGAACAGAAAACTAAGATTCCTCTCGTTCGAGACGCCTATGAGGCTCTCCGAAGAATGCGAGGTCAAGCCCAATCCGCATTTCAATACATCGTTAGAGATAAAACTTTGCGAAAGCGCTGCAAAACCGAGATGGTAATTACTAAAGCAGATCACGATAATGATCCATGCCTCACCTTTCCGCTCCGAGTAAATTACAACGAAGAGCTGGAAACGGGCTATAATATTATAGCTAGTATCACCACTGACCATAACGCCTTTCTTGCCACCTTCGATGATGAAGAGGCAGATGGTGTTACCACATATAAGACCACGTCATCAGCTGCATTAGTCAAGTCCACCGGTAGGGTAATTGCCAACGATTTGATTCAAGCTAGCGTTTTGATGGATACCACCTTGGAAAACGTGCGCGAATACTTAGAGTGGGTAGAGACGGCAATCAACAATGAAGTGCATCCCGCCGTACTATCGGCCATCAGGTTTAACGCGAGATGTCACAATCAGACTGAGTTTGAGGAAATGGAGGTGTCACACGTAGAGCAGCATTCAAATGGAGTAATGGTAAATTACACCGCTCGACCCTATACCAAGGTCGAAGGTCATTTTGAACTGTACGCTGTCCCGTATATGGTGGGAGATAGCCCCTACGCTGTCGAACTTCGATACATACATGCATACAACATGCATTGGACACTATAACT
>CALFBM010000028.1 GCA_937951645.1 uncultured Rhizobiaceae group bacterium | reverse complement strand
ACACAACTTCCGTAAACGATTCCGGTGTTACCTTCGATCTTGATAACAACGGCTCTGAAGAGAGTGTTGGCTGGTTTGAGGCTGAGGACGGTATTCTGGTTCAGGACTGGAAGGGGGCTGTGGATGAAGAGGGTAAAGTGGTTGGCGATGGTCAGGCTCAGGATCGCTCCGAGCTTTTTGCCACCTTTGATGAACTTTCACGACACGATCTGAATGGGGACGGCATTCTGGATGCCTCTGATGTTGCACCGCAAGCAACGCAAGACACGAATGGTGATGGTGAAATTAATGCAGATGACGTGATTTTGCCAGATGATCTGGAAGACGTAAATGGCGATGGCCTGATTGATATCAATGATGTCAGTGAGTTTGCACAAGATACCAATGGTGACGGTATTATTACCGAAGATGAAATCGAGCAGCCAACCTACACCGCTGATCTGGATGGTGATGGTGTGCTGGATACGGTCAACGTGGGCTATGATCAGGTTAATGTCTGGATTGATGCAAATCAGAATGGCAATGTTGACGAAGGTGAACTGCAGTCGCTTGAGGAAGTTGGTATCACATCGATCGATTTAAACGAAACGCCGCTTGATAATGAAGACAACGGCAATATCATCAACTCGGAATCAACTGTAACATTTGAAGACGGCAGTACTGCTGTCATCAACGGGATTGATTTGTTCCGAGACACAATTGACCAGAGTTATGAGCAGCAGATTAACAATCTGGATCTGACGCCGAAGCGGTTGGCGGCATAAGGTGCGCAGGTGTATCGGGTGTTAAGTATATCTAATTTGTCATTAGTAGAAATCTTGTGCGAAGTGCAAATTGTGATGAAGTTTAGTGTCGACACACCATTTTGACTCATTAAACTACCTGAAGTCATAATGTATTATAATGTGCAGCTATAGGGCACTTTATCTATTCAGATTTTTTGTAAGATTGTGTGGGGGATTTCAAAATGTGTGTGAGTTATTTTGCTGGCATGAGCAAAGAGCTGGGGCGTATATGTTTTATCATTATCTGATCTTGGTGTTTATTCTTATATCACTTGTTTTGTATTATATTTATATCCCAAGATTTTTCAAATTTGAATTTAATTCCAGATTTAGCTTTGCATTTATTATTGGTAATGTTCCAGTATATATTAGTATTGTTAGCGGTTTATTAAGCAGTGAAGAGCCTAAAATTCGTTATTCTTCAATAGTATTAATGCTTTTTATTGCGGTATTTTACATAATAATTAACAAATATGACAATGCTGAAAACGGGGAAGAAGAATGATTACACTAGAAAACTTTACATTGGAAGATTATGTAAACGGTAGTGTCGATTTTCAAGAGTTAATTGAGGCAAGAATAGGTGCAACATTAATAGGCACTTCAAATGAGCCTTTTACTCAAATAGTTAGTCTTATCGACTCTGGTGTCTCAGCGCTTGCTACCCTTACCAATTTAGCGGCAGTTTTTTCTAATAGTGTGGCTGCTGGTGGCGGCTTTCCGAATATCCCAGACGGAGCGTTTCGTGGCTTCGACAAGGTTGTTGGTGGTACAGCTATTGCTTTGACTATTACTAATGACTTAGCTGCCATTGGAGTCAATTATTTCGAAGATGGCGATGTAAATGCAGCTATAAATGGTATTGCAAGAATTGCTGCTGGTGTGTTGGGGGGGGTAGCATTAGGGCTAGCTTTTACTGTACTCGGGTTGCCTATATCAGCACCTATTGCGCTTTTTGCTACAGGATATGCTGTTGGCCAATTTCTTTATGATAATTCAGATTTGATAATTGCTGGAGCTGCAGAACTTTTTGATTTTCTTGAAAATCAATTTGATGAATTAATTTCCGATCCGCTTGGAGATATACTAGAGTTTTTATTGGGCGAATATGCGCCAGATGCACTTACCTTATCCCTTTTAAATCCATTTACTGCGCTCAGCTTACTTTTTGGCAATCTCTCCGGGCTAATTGACCCACTGGTCATCGACCTCGACGGTGACGGTGTTAACACAACTTCCGTAAACGATTCCGGTGTTACCTTCGACCTCGATAACAACGGCTCTGAAGAGAGCGTTGGCTGGTTTGAGGCTGAGGACGGTATTCTGGTTCAGGACTGGAAGGGGGCTGTGGATGAAGATGGTAAAGTGATTGGCGATGGTCAGGCGCAGGATCGCTCCGAGCTTTTTGCCACCTTTGATGAATTATCGCGCCATGATCTGAATGGGGACGGCATTCTGGATGCCTCTGATGTTGCACCGAAAGCAACGCAAGACACGAATGGTGATGGCGAGATTAATGCAGATGACGTGATTTTGCCAGATGATCTGGAAGACGTAAATGGCGATGGCCTGATTGACATTAATGATGTCAGTGAGTTTGCACAAGATACCAATGGTGACGGCATTATTACCGAAGATGAAATCGAGCAGCCAACGTTCACGGCTGATCTGGATGGTGATGGTGTGCTGGATACGGTTAATGTTGGCTATGATCAAGTTAATGTCTGGATTGATGCCAATCAGAATGGCAATGTTGATGAAGGTGAACTACAGTCGCTTGAGGAAGCTGGTATCACATCGATCGATCTGAATGAAACTCCACTTGCGAATGAAGACAACGGCAATATCATCAACTCGGAATCGACTGTAACATTTGAAGACGGCAGTACTGCTGTCATCAACGGGATTGATCTGTTCCGAGACACAATTGATCAAAGCTACGAGCAGCAGATTAACAATTTGGATTTAACACCTGAGCGGTTGGCGGCGTAGGATACTAAGTATTTCTAATCCTTTATTAGTAGAAATTCTGTTCACAAGAGAATTGTGATCAACTTTTAGCTCGAAACGCAATTTTGATTTACTTAACATTTTATGTTTAAGGGACATAGTTTGATGATATCAAAGCTCTCTGTTTCATATATATGTTTGAAAGGTTATTTGGGGTGAAAAATAACAAATTAGGCGCACAGTCTTGATGCTTTTATAAATATAAATAATGGACAATTGAGCATGTCCAATAATCAGTAATCGTATATGTTCATAGAGGATTTGCGTTTGACAAAGCCGAATAGTAGAAAGTACCTGACATTTGCAGGTGTTACAATGTTTGGGTGGTATTTGCTTGCTTGCGTACCAATTTTTTTATCTCTAATTTTTATACCGTATTTTGATTTATTCTATCTTTTCCCTACATTTCATGAGGGCCTTTATATAATGCCCAAGTTGGAAAAATTTATTGGAGCTTACTCTGTTGAGGAAATGAAAAAATATAATATTGTCGTTTGGCAAGCTATAACAATTTGGAGCTTGGCTTTGATAATAAATTTTATCGTTATTAGAGTAATTGCCAAATTTACTCGCATTAAATATGAAGTATTTAATTGGAAAAGATATTTAAAAAGATTTTTCTTTACATTATCCTTGCCTGTTGGTTTTGCACTTATTTTCTTTTTCTATGATATTAAAATTATGTATTCGGGGCTTAATAATTTTGACTATGTTGGAAATATGATGGTCGCAGAATATGTGTATAGGCAGTGTACGCTGTTTTTCGCATACCAAGCCCTTTTCTCACTATTTTTTCTTTTAATGACGGTTGATGACTTTTAAATTTAGGAACTTGTAATAATGAACTCTACTAATCCAATATTTGGCAATCCTTTCGTTGATGAAGATGATGATTTTATTCTTATTGATGGAATACCGATACCAGCAAAGTTTGTAAATCAAACTGCTGAGGTTATCGGTGGTGCATTGCAGGCACATCCTTCTAAATCCAAATATAATAATAGATGGGTATGAAATTCCCATTGCAGCAATATCTGATGCTATAACTGCTTTCGGACAAACATTAAAAGCTGTGCTGAAGCGTTCCCGTCTCGAAGACGGGGGAGCTAACTCAGAGCAATGGAGCTTATAATAAATATCTGGTTAGTAAATGATACAACTAGGCAAGACAGGAGTTACATAAATGAAAAGAAAATCTCCATACCTATTAATTTGCTTGGGTTTTTTTGGAATTTTGCTTCTGCTACTTTCAATTATACCTTATTTTGAGCTTATCCCGCAGATAGATATTTTTAACCTTACTGATTATGTAATGCCAAAATTAAACAAATTTTTGCAAGATTATGATAAAGTAGAAATAATGCTAGCAAATAACAAATTATGGAACGCTATATTTCTATGGTTATTTGTATTTATAAGTGGAATGATATCAACTTACCTTGTTTGTATTAAAGCCTCTGCTATGGATATTAATTTTGGAAATTATAGTTTCTCAAAAATAATTTTATTTATCCTGTTCATGATTTTAACTACACTAATATCATTCATATTTTTGGATTTTAGAACTTTATTTACAAGAGGCTATAGCTCAAACTTTTTAAATGAAATGAGTTTGCATGAATATGTAAGATGGCAAAATACACTATTTTTACTTTTCCAAGGGATATTTTCAACTTCATTTTTATTATTTATGTCTTTTTTTCTATCAACAGCACCCAAAAACAATCAAAATGAGAATGGCCTATGAGCATAACAATTACGGTGACAGTAACCGAAATTATTGACATTTCTATTCGATAAAATTACCGATAATTAAATTATGGCACGTATTGCGCGACTTAATTACGGTGACAGTTTACTAAATACACTAATTACAAAATTACCAAAATCAAATTTCAAATTTCGGTGAAAGCTTACTCTTTCCCTCTGCCGTGAAATTGCGCAGACAGCCCAGCAAATACACCCTATTTCTCACCCCTTAAACCCGTCCCCATCCAGATAAGCCTGTTCTTCTGGTGTTGTCTCGCGGCCCAGCATTTTGTTGCGGTGGGGGAAACGGCCAAAGCGGGCTATGATGTCTTGGTGTTCAAGTGCTGCCTTCATAAAATCCGGTGATCCATTATAGGCTTCAAACAATTCAACGGACTTGTTTTGGTCTTCGATGTTTTCTGAATGTTCAAACGGCAAATAAAAGAAAAACCGCAAATCTTCTTGAGCTTTTTTGTCAAATCCCTTTTCAAGTGCTGTTTTGGCAATCTCAAGTGATTTTGCATCATGGGTAAAGCATCTGGAATCGCTGCGGAACATGTTTCGGGAAAACTGATCGAGCACAATAATCAGCGCCAATGCACCATCGGGTGTGTCCGCCCATTCATCCAGTTTGCCCTGGCAGGCATCGGCATGCAGTTTGCCAAATTTTGCGTGAATTTCTGCATCAACTTGCGGGTTTTTAACCCACCATCCCTTGTTGCCAATCTGTGACCAATAATCAAGTACATCTGTGGCATTCATAGCATTATCCTTTAAAATTAATCCCGAATTTTAATGAGTCAGAGCCAAATTTCTCGCGAACATTGTCGATGGCACGTTCAGCATTTGCCCTGCGATTTGCTTCCGGATCCAGCATGTCATCCGGGTCTGCCTGCTCATCAGGCCCAAGGGTTGATACACCAATTCCCAATAATCGAAATTTTGTGCCATCCAGTTCAGGCAAAAGAAGGTCTGTTCCAGTCCTGAAAATACGATCTTCCAACTGGGTAGGGTCTGGAATTTGCCGCGATCTTGTTCTGGTTTTAAAATCGGCAGTTTTTAGTTTTACAACAACAGTCTGCCCTGCAATATGTTTCTTTTTAAGTTGACTGGAGACACCTTGTGAAAGCTTTCGTAAAACAGGGAGCAATTGCTCCGATGTTGATTTGTCGGTGTTAAAGGTTGTCTCCTTGCTCACGGACTTGGAGCCACTACTTGGCTTAATGCTGCGACTGTCTTCGCCACGCGCAAGCCGTGCCAAATGCTGCCCCATCGAGCCATACCTGCGAATAAGCTCCACTTCATCCATGTCTTGAACTGTAGAAAGTTCCGTGATGCCGTCTTTGGCAAGCATCTTCTGCGTAACCTTGCCCACACCCCAGACAATTGAAACGGACTGCTCGCGCAGGAAAGAAACCGCTTCTGCTTCACCCACAACAGAAAATCCACGTGGCTTGTTCATGTCTGAGGCAACTTTTGCAAGAAACTTGCAATAAGAAAGCCCAACGGAAACGCTAAGCTTCAACTCGTCTTCAATACGTTTTGCAAGCCTTACCAAAACTTCAGCAGGGCAGGCGCCGTGTAGTTTTTGTGTGCCATTCATATCCAGAAATGCTTCGTCAATCGAAAGCGGTTCAACCATGGGTGTAAGGGCGCACATCATCTCGCGAATGGCATGACCTGCTTCAGAATACTTGGACATATGCGGTTTGATGACGGTGGCCTCGGGACAAGCCTCAAGCGCTTTAAACATCGGCATTGCAGAATGAACACCGCGAATGCGTGCTATATAACAACAGGTAGAAACCACACCACGCCTCCCGCCACCAATGATAACAGGTTTGTCTGCAAGCGATGGATCGTCGCGTTTTTCAACCGATGCATAAAATGCATCACAATCTATATGGGCAATGGCCAGGGTTTTAAGTTCAGGATGACGAATGACACGGGGGCTGCCGCATTTTGAACAGCGTGACGAAATATTGTCAGGCTTTTGCCAGGTGATGCAATCACGGCAAAGTCCTTCAAATGAGCCTTCATTGTGGTTATTCATCCTACCATCCTGAATCGCCAGAATTCAGGCCAGGTGGTGAAAACACATGGAGCGCTCTTTGAATGTCAGCCGGGTTCAAATTCTGACTTGCTGCAAATGCCAATAAAGTTGGCTCATCACCCATGAAAAATTCCAATACAGCGATCAAAAAACTCTGCGAACTGGCAGCTTTACGCATTTCATCTGGTGAGATTCCTGTAAGTGAGATAAAGCGTGAAATTTGCTCTTCGTCGCCTGCAATAAATTGCAATCCCGATATGGCAATTGAAGTGGCGGTGTCTGGAGTCATGGCAATATCAAAATTTAATCAGGAAATTATTCTTATATAGCACTCTACAAGTTTGGTAAAAATTATCAATCCAGCACCTGCCTCCGTGAGTATAGATTTATCTAATCAAACAAAAATAATGTTACTTTAAATTATTTTACGTTAAAATATGGAATGTTTATTTGATTCGAATAGATATTTATGCGGCGGTCGATAATAATTCAATCTTTGGAATACTGTAGTACCCGGTCAATTTTTGCAAGATTTTTGGCAAATATTGGGTATAGGTTTCTGTTGCTGTTTTTTGCAATAAACATGGTTTTTTCAGGAGTAGCAATTACAAGCTTCCCAAGAACGGCTCATGCCATGCCGTTTTCTTGTAGTGGCGATATTTATCAGGTTCAAAGCGGGCAGTTGAGGGTTTTTGATCCTGTCATTTCAAGTTACGTTGATGTTGGTGCGCCCAATGCGGGATATAATGCTATTGGCTTTAATACCCTGGATAATTTTGCCTACGGCTCACAAGGAAATAACGTTGTTCGAATTGCTGCTGATGGTGCTTTAACAACCTTGTTTAATGTAGGCTTTAGTTCATTTGCAGGGGATGTTGATAATAGCAATACCCTTTGGTTGAGGAATACCGCAAGCGAATTTATCGGAGTTGATCTGTCAACTGGAGGAACAACAACATTAACAGTTACAGGTTTGGTTTCGGGAAGTGCTGATATAGTTATTGTAGAAAATGCGGGTGTTCCTTTCATTTTGGCAATCACTCCTACAACGATTAGCAGGATAAATCTCAATACAGGTTTTTCAACGCGTGTAAACGTTTCAGGATTGAACACATCTGGTGGTAATTATGGTGCATCCTGGATAGATTCAACAGGTAGAATTTTTGCCTTTCATAATAACTCTGGCGAAATATATGAATTGTCAGGTGTATTTGGTTCATCGCCCTCAGCCGTTTTGGTTGCACAAGGTGACCCAAGTAGCAATAATGATGGTTTTTCTTGTGACCAGGCGCCTTTTCCAACGCTGCCGCCACTCGCCATGGATGATGATTTTACAGGACCATTAAACGTTGATGTTACTGGTAATATCCTTGTGGATAATGGTAACGGCATAGATGAAGATCCTGATGGTGGGCCATTGACTATAACAACGACACCTATAACGCCTCCATCAAATGGTAGTGTTATATTGCTGTCCAACGGTGATTTTACCTATACGCCAAATACAAATTTTATAGGTGTTGATACGTTTGAATACCAGGTTACAGATCAAAGTGGTTTAATGGCTACTGCCACAGTGACAATAACAATTACGGGAACGATTGCTTTTACTGTTGCCAAAACACAAACTTCTGGCCCCAATCCGATTACGGTTGCAGGGCAGGTGATAGGATATGAAATCGAATTGGATAATACCGGTGATATTCCGCTTAGTGGGATTGTCGTGGTTGATACTTTGCCTGATGGTTCTAGTGGGGCCGCCGTTTTACAGAGTGGAGATCTCAATTCTGATGGCAATCTTGATGTTGCCGAAACATTTATATATTCGATTTCTTATACGGTGACTCAAGCAGATATTGATAATTTAGCAAATCTGGTCAATCAGGTATCGGTAACAACAACACAAACAGGAGCTACGGCACAAACATCAAGCGCTACAACACCTGTCCTTTCAAATCCATCGATTGCCGTAACGAAAGTTGCTTTTCCAAAAATAGATGTTCCCGTCGGAACTTCTATTACATACACCTACACTGTGACGAATGATGGGAATGTAACCTTAACCAATATTGATTTATCTGATGCGCATTTGGGATCCGGTACGCCACCTGTTCCCAATAATGAGACATTGAGTTCTGACGCGTTGCCTTTGGGAGACTCGATTGACACAAGCGTAGATGGTATTTGGGACGTGCTCAGACCGGGAGATGCTGTTCAATTTACAGCAAACTACATAGTCACGCAGCAAGATATAGATGCGCAGTAAAAAACCTGGTTTTTTGGGTTAGTTAATTTTTTTAGCTGTGTTTCCAATTCGTCAACCTTATTTGTTTATCTTATTTGTTAACGATTAGTGTGTAGAAGGCTTCTAGGGCTGGGTTCTGCGTGCGTGGGGGTAAAGGTTTAAGATGGCAAAGACAGTTCTTATAGTAGAAGATAATGAACTAAATATGAAGCTTTTCAATGATTTACTGGAGGCTAAAGGTTATAATGTTATCCAGACAAGAAGTGGATTAACGGCACTTGATCTTGCAAAAGAACATCGGCCAGACCTTATTTTGATGGATATTCAGTTGCCTGAAGTTTCCGGCCTTGAAGTCACGAAATGGATAAAAGAAGATGAAATGATTTCTTCCATTCCTATTATTGCCGTGACAGCATTTGCCATGAAAGGTGATGAAGAACGTATAAGACAAGGGGGGTGCGAGGCCTATATTTCAAAACCTATCTCGGTTGCGACCTTTATCAAGACCATTCAATATTATATCGGCGACGGCCAATAAACGAGAAATTAGAGTAATTAGTTCAGCGTAGTGAGACAATAAATTGACAGCCCGTATCTTAGTCGTCGATGACATACCAACCAACGTAAAGCTGCTTGAAGCAAGGCTTATGGCCGAATATTTTCAAGTGCTGACAGCCAGTAATGGCGAAGATGCAATTGCACTTTGTGAAAACGGCCAGTGTGATATGGTGTTGCTGGATGTTATGATGCCGGGCATTGATGGCTTTGAAGTTTGCAAACGCTTGAAAGCCAATACGCAAACTGCCCATTTGCCGGTTGTTTTGGTGACCGCGCTTGATCAGCAAGAAGACCGCATTAAGGGTCTTGAAGCCGGCGCTGATGATTTCCTTACAAAGCCGGTAAGTGATTTGGCACTTGTAACACGTGTGAAAAGTCTGGTTCGTCTGAAAATGCTGACAGATGATTTGCGCTTAAGAGCCTCAAATGGTGACCAGCTTGCCATGACCCATTATCAGGTTATGCAAGAAGTAGGTGCGCCAAAAGAAAGACCCAATATCATCATTGTTGATGACAACGCTGCATCTTATGAGAAAATGGTTTCCATACTTAGCACCAAGAATAATATAGAAGTTGAAACAAACGCAACAGACGCCTTGTTCCGTATCGTTGAAGGCCAATACGATCTTGCCGTTATTTCCTTGAATATGCAGGACTTTGACAGTTTGTGCTTATGTTCCCACTTGCGTTCCCTGGAAAGAACAAGAACGTTACCAATTTTTGTCATTGCGGGGATGGATCAAGAAGAAATTATAAGCCGTGCAATGGAGATTGGTGTAAATGACTACATTAAACGTCCAATTGATAATCAGGAATTACTCGCCAGAATAAGAACGCAGTTACGCCGCAAGCGCTATAATGATTGCTTGCGTGCTTCAGTTCAACAAACCATTGAAATGGCGGTAAAGGATCCTCTGACAGATCTTCATAACCGTCGTTATTTTGAAATGCATTTTTCCTCTTTATTTGAAAAGTCAATTTCAGCTAAAAAGCCCTTAACCGCCATTATGTGCGACATCGACAAGTTTAAAGCAGTCAACGATACTTACGGGCATGATGTTGGTGATGCGGTAATCATTGAAGTTGCCAATCGCATTCGTAAAAGTGTCCGTAATATAGATATTGCTTGCCGGTTTGGTGGCGAAGAGTTTGTAATCATTATGCCGGATACGGACATTGAGTATGCTCATGTTGTGGCAGAGCGTATTCGACGTGAAGTGGCAGAACATCCGGTAATTGCTGAAAATGGTATAAAGCAAATTTATACAACGATCAGCATGGGTCTTTCATCCTTGATGCTGGAGGATGATTCTCCTAAACAATTATTAAGAAGAGCGGATTTGGCTCTTTATGCTGCAAAAAGAGCAGGGCGCAACAAGGTTATGACCGAGGCTGCATAAACTTGGTAGTTGGCCAATGGCTATCACTGGGTAGATGGATAAATTACGTAAGATATGCGTATTGCTTACGGTTTTGAGCTGTAGGTAATGTGAAGATTAAGCATTAATCCTAACCTACAATCTGTAAAATAGTTACCAAATCCTTACCAACTTGTTGATTTTCTTTCAAAAGTGAGTCAGATTTCCTGAATGTTGGTTAAGTTTGGCTTTTGTTTGCTTAATCGGACAATACCCTACGGAGTGCTCAGGTCCGCCGCATCTCCTGGGTCCGTGGGGTCGTCGGTTGGAATTTGGATCAGTTAATGGCCTCCTCGTACCATTCCCAAAATCCGACCGACCCCTTCATTGATAACCAACATAGTCCAAGATTTGTTTGTGCAGAAATTGATTAGAAAACATGGAGGTTTTCAAGAGTAAGGCAATTGCTACAAGTCTTTATCACACAAGGCATTTGTTTCTTTATGTGGCGATGACGGTTTTAGCTTGTAGGCTTTTTCCAACAGTTCAAAACCCGGTTTTTCCTGGCTTTCAAAACGGTTAACACGCAAGCAGAATTGCTCAAAATTAATTTCATGATTGCTTGCAAACATGACGTTGGCACCATTGGAATCCCAAACATGACAATGATTGAAAACAGCCCGCATTGCAGCAATCTTCTCACGCAAGCGTTCGTCAAGCGTAATCAGGTTGGCAACAACAACGCCTTGTTCAGTCAGCCTCTTTTGGCATAATTGAAAGAACTCTGTTGTTGCCAGATGATTAATGTGTTCTCCGCTACCAGCAAAAACATCAAGGAAGATGATGTCATAAAGCGTTTCACGAGTGCACAAATCCTCACGGCTATCAGCAGCATTTACATGCTTTAAAGCATCTTCGCTTAGACCAAAATATTCTTTTGATACGGTGAGGGCATTAGGATCGATGTCAGCGCCATGGATATCAATTCCGGAAAAATAATGATGAAAGAGCATGGCAAGGCGCCCACCACCAAATCCTGCAATATAAATATTATCGGGTTCCTTGTTTTGCCAGAAAGCAGACAGGAAAACTGCCTGGGTATAAGGCACAATTAACTTGAGAGGATGTGTAAGATCGATTCTCGACATGATATCGCTGAGTTTATGCGTTTCATTATCGTAGCAATACATTTCCAGTTCATCTTTTTTCTTTCGCAAAAATATGCCTTGAAGATCACCTTGTATGATTTTTTCCATTTTGGCCGCTTTGCACAAAGGCTCCAGGCGCTTCTTGATGGCAGCGCGGTTTGATATTTTCCATGCGGTATTATGTGAAGGACTGGACAACAAACAACCTCGATTCTAGACAAAACCTGCAAGGCAATATTCATGCCACTGGGCGTTATTATAAATGAATAGGTAATAAAAAAGCCGCTTCGAAAAGCGGCTTTTTTTGATTCTGTATGAAATCTGAAACTATTTGATTTTAGTCTCTTTAAATTCAACGTGCTTCTTTGCAACCGGATCGTACTTACGCTTGACCATTTTCTCAGTCATTGTGCGGCTGTTTTTCTTCGTTACGTAGAAGAAACCAGTGTCTGCAGTGCTTTCCAGCTTGATTTTAATAGTAGTGGCCTTTGCCATGATTTTAATCCTGTGTCTTGATCCTGTGGCTTTTTTAAAAAGCAAAAAAGGGACTTAAATAAAACAGGCCGCATCCTTGCGGCCATCTGTTGAAACGCAAATTACTTAAAGCCAACCAAATGTCAAGACAAAGGTGTGCTGGCTTGCGCTTTGTTTGGTCTTAAAATTTCTCCGGCCTTAAAACAGTTACAGCCGAGATGCTAACCACACCAATGTGACTGCTTAGCAGGTTCGTCATTTTCTCACTGATGATTTGTAGCGTTTCCTCATCTGTAATGGATATGATGACCACCATGTCACGACTGCCAGAGATATCCGTGTCGCGTTGCCAGTGATTGCCGTTGCCAAAGCCTGCAAGGGCAGGGATGACTGTAAAGCCGGTCACGCCAGCGTCTACCAGAATGCGGCAAGCACGCTTATAGGCCATACGTTCGATGACAAGTTCAAATCTGTGTTTGTTATGAGGCATCTTGATTCTTTCTATGAGGCTAGTTTGCTGGCCATCGCCATATAAATTGGGATTCCAAGCGTTACATTAAACGGAAATGTTATGCCAAGCGACAAGGTTAGGTATATTGATGGTTTTGCTTCGGGCAAGGCAAGGCGCATGGCCGCCGGAACTGCAATATAGGAAGCAGAAGCAGCAAGTGTGATAAACAATGCAGCATCCCCTGCGGGCATTCCAATCAGATAACAAAGCGCTGCGGCAAGGCTTGCTGATAGTAAAGGCATGTAAACACCGAAGATCACGGTCATGAAATCAAGCTGGCGCCAACCATTACGCAGGCCACGACCCGCTGCAAGACCCATATCAAGCAGGAAGAGGCATAATACGCCCTGAAAAGGTGTCACAAAGAACGGGGCAACCTTGGCAAATTCTGCCTCACCCACTACCCAGCCAATTAGAAGCGCACCGATTAATACGACGACAGAAGCGTTTAGAAGGACTTCACGCATTAACTCGCCCGTTTCAGAGCCTGCAATAGGTTGTTTGTTCATGTTGCTTTTGCGAGCCAACAGGAGTGCGCTGATAATTGCAGGCGTTTCCATAAGTGCAGCAAGGGCAACAAGATGCCCTGAAGTTGATATGTCGCTTATCCTGATTGCCTCAGTTGCCGCAACAAACGTTACAATTGAAATTGAACCATAATGAGCAGCAGCAGCTGCTGCATCAACTGTACTTAGCCTGGTTGTTAATTTCAGGAGTTGATAAGCAACAAGCGGAATAACGAATGATAGAAAAATACCTGCTGCGAAAACCATAAGGACTTCCGCAGTTAGCGGGTTTTTGGACATCTCCACACCGCCCTTGAGGCCAATTGCCATCATCAGGTAAATCGCGAGGCCTTTTGCAAAGGCTTCGGGAACTGTCATTTGTGATCTTAACAGGGCAGCAACCAAACCCAGTAAAAAGAAAAGAATAATGGGAGACAGGATTGTTGAAAGAGCTGCTTCCATTAAATTATACTTTCTTTCTAAACTGTCTGGCTTGCTGTGCTTGTTTCTTTTTCGGCAACAATGCGCTCTTTACATGTCAGTCTAAGGACAGTGTATCCAAGGATTGCTGATGCAAACGATCCCATTAACACACCAAGGCGAACCTGGTTGATGATGTCCGGACTATCAAATGCAAGTGTCCCGATAAACAAACTCATGGTGAAACCGACACCAGCAAGACATGCAACACCGTAGATTTGTACCCACCGAATGTCATCTGGAAGTTTGGCAATGCCTGACTTGACGGCCAGGAAGGTGAGGGAGGTAATCATGATTTGATTGCCGAAAAACAAGCCAAGTGCGATTCCCAGTGGTACCTTTGCAGTAAGATCTGAAATTTGTAGCACGCTTAAATCAACGCCTGCATTTGCAAATGCAAAGACCGGCAGGACCATGAATGCGACCCAGGGGTGAAGGGAATGTTCAAGGTGGTTTAACGGAGATTTGGAATCTTCATCCTTACCCGTCATTGGAATGGCAAGCGCTGTCAATACACCTGCCAGCGTGGCATGAACACCCGACTTCAAGACACAGACCCATATAAAAACACCAACAAGCGCATAAGGAGCAATGCTCTTGACGCCAGCACGATTTATTCCGATCAGTAATGCAAAGCCGGCTAGCGCAAGCGCTAATGTTTCTGCGGACAGGTTTTCGGTATAAAAAATTGCAATAATAACAATCGCGCCAATATCATCAATAATTGCCAGAGCAAGTAAAAATACTTTCAAGGATGTCGGAATACGGCTTCCGAGCAGGGCAAGTACACCGAGCGCAAAGGCAATATCTGTTGCTGAAGGAATGGCCCAACCACGCATGGTGAATGTATCATCCCAGTTGATGAATGAATAAATGATGGCAGGTCCTGCCATGCCACCTACAGCAGCAAGGAACGGTAAGGACGCCTTGCTCAAGCTAGAAAGCTCACCCTTGATGACCTCGCGTTTTACTTCCAAACCAACGAGAAAGAAAAAGATGGCCATCAGACCGTCATTAATCCAGAGCAATAATGGTTTGGCGATTTCAAGCGCGCCAATCTGAATGGCTACAGGCGTTAAGAGGAAGCTTGAATATAAGCCGTTTAAGGGTGAGTTATTGGCAATCAGGGCAAGTGCTGCTGCCAGCATCAGGAAAATACCCGCAGTGGTTTCGAGCTTCATGAACTCGCTGAGGCGATTGGAGATTTTTGTCATATTAGGATTGGCCTTGGAAAGGTTGTGAAATTTTAAGTTTGCTTGAGCGAAAACAATGGATTGGCCTCAACCCACGGGGCAATGGGGTGGCCAATCCATGGCAAGATATTCATGTAAATGAGTATCTTGCTATCTTGTTTTTCAACTTTAAACGCTGCTTTTTTAAATTTTGCACCAAAAAGCAATCTGGATTTTGCATAAAATTTTTCTTTCTAAATCTTGCTATGATCAAGAAATGGGAATGCCTATTGATAATTCAAATCGTAATAATTAATATATATGATAGTTTAAAACTATAGATGATGGCTTGAAAATCAAATGCGTCCGACCCTGAAACAAATGCAATATTTGATCGCAGTATCAGAAACCGGAAAATTCAATGAGGCTGCACGCAGGATGAATGTTTCACAGCCAAGCCTTTCAACACAAATTGCTGATATGGAGTTGGAGCTAGGCACAACACTTGTTGAGCGGGGCAGGCATGGCGCTATTTTAACACCGATGGGCGAGGATATTGTTCGAAGGGCACGTTTAATTCTCGGTGCGGTAGAGGAATTGAAGTTCGTAACCAAAAACAAGAGTGATATTTTGACTGACCGAATGCGTCTGGGCGTTATCCCTTCTGTCGGGCCATATCTCTTGCCAAGAGCTACCAAAACCCTGCATCAGAAGTACCCTGATTTTCGCATGAGTGTCGTTGAAGAGCGCACGCTGGATATCGACAGACGATTGAGGGATGGAAGTCTTGATACAATAATTTCCACTGCAGAAGACCATCCCGGCAGTGAATCAACGCCCTTGTTCAAGGAAGCTCTCTGGATTTGCGTGCCACCTGATTCATCCCTTGCAGGGACACACGACCCGGTAAAATTGCAGGATTTGAAAGGCATGCCTCTATTAAGCCTTGGGCATGGACACCACCTCACACTTGCCATTCATGATCTTGCAAAACAATCAGGAGCCTATGTGAGTTCTGAATATGAAGGCACAAGTCTGGATGCCATACGTCAAATGTCTGCGATGGGGGCTGGAATAGCAATTCTTCCCAGTTTGTATGCGTTTGTTGAAGCAAGCAGGGATACAGATATTGTGGTACGCCGTATTGATCACAAGAAAGCTGAGCGGCAAATTTCACTTATCTGGCGCGATACATCACCTCTAAAAAAAAGTTTTGAGCAAATAGCAGAAGTTTTAAAACAATCCGCAAATACCCTTATCAACGAACGTGATTGGTAAATGGGATAAAAACAAATGAACAGGTAAAATTGATAAAAGATTTATCTCTGTAAGCTCTAATGGAATGAGCAATCATGCATGAAGGGCAATAAAATGAAACTTTTCATATTATTTTTAAAAGGCCTGGCCAGATTTCTCTTTGGTCTCTTTGCACCTGTTATTTTAATTGCCTTGGGTTGTCTGGTTTCAGGGTGGGCGCTTACAAATGAGTATACAATATTCTTCTGGACAGGGCTTGTTATGGTCGCAGCAGGGGTTCTTTGGGGCGTTGTGTTAATGTGCTATTACGGACCAATTGATTAAATTCAGGTTTTTCGTATACGAACCATATAGAGCACCATAAACATCGCAAAGAATACAAATAAGGATGCACCAAAACCTGATGGCCCCATAAGGTCCATGGCAATGCCGGATAACTGCGGGCCTATGGTCATGCCAAACCCGTAACAAAGCACAAAGGCTGCATTGGCTTGAGCAAGGTCAGTACCTTTTAGTCTTGAGCCAAGGTGCGCAAGACCAACCGTATACATGCCGGAAATAATACCGCCGTAAATAAACAAAATAATACCAAGTACCCATCCGGTTTGAGCAGTAAGTGGAATTAAAATTGCACCAACAACACCAATCAATGCACAGGCAAGCAAGACACTACGTCGGTCTTTAACGTGGTCACTCCAAATGCCCAACGGGATTTGTAATGCCACATTGCCAAGCCCTACAATCGTTAATAACAAGGCCGCAGCATTTTCTTCATAACCGGAACGAATGGCAAAGACGGGCAGAAGCGCCAGCTCGATTTGTTCAACAGCCCCAAAGACGAAACCTGCCATTGTAGCAAGTGGCACCATAAACAAATATGGAATGACCGAAGGTGTTTTGCCCGTAGTTTCCATCCGGGGTTCATTATTGCGACCCAGAATAGTTGGAATGATGGATACAGCAATAATACTGCATCCAATCAGAAATGGCAGAATTCCACCAGTGCCTGTGAGCGATAAAATACCAGGCCCAATTGCAAAGCCCAGGCTTAGGAAGGTGGCATATATACCAAGAATAAATCCTCTGCTTCTTTCATCAGAGGCAGAGTTGATCCAGAATTCACTTAGAACAAAAATTATTGTAATGGCAGCACTAAAAGTAAATCTAATTAGAAACCACAGGGGTAAATTTTCAGTCAGATAAAATCCGCTCAGGCATAAAATGGAAATTATAATTCCAGCCAAAATCGAATTTACCACACCAAGCCAGCGAGCAATTGGGGTTACAAATGGAACAGCAACCATTGCCGCAATGCCTGCTATGGCCGTATTGGCACCAATAATGGATGCTGCAATGCCGCGTTGTTCCATTAAGAGACTTAGTAGCGGAAAACTTAGCCCGATACCTGTTCCAACAACTGAAATACTTGTAATGGCCGCAATAATACCGCGTGTGTCGCTGCTGGCAAAAATTGCCTTGATGTAGGATTGCGTAAATGCCATGAAACGGACTCTTGATTGATCCGTTCACGCTAGACTAGATAATCGTTTTGCGAAAGCGATTTCCAACGGTTTGGTAATGTGGGGCAGGGTAGTCGTCGGATAATTCCGGGTCTTCCTTGAGACGTTTAATAAGCTCAACCAGCATCACACGTGTAATTTCACGCGTGTTTTCTGTGATAGCATCCCTGGGTCTTATCCACTGCAGATCTTCCAACTCACCATCAGGCGCAAAACCACCTTCTGGTATGAAGCCAACCTGCGATGCATGGGCGATGAAAAACCAGGTATCAAACCGACGCGAATTGCCAGGAGGTGTAATCGCTCTTGAAAATAACCTAAGGGCTGAAAGAGACGGCACAAGTTGATTGTCCTTGAAGTCTTTCCAGTCATCGTGGTTGTTTTTCAAGTCGCCGGACTTGCCCATTAAAAGCCCGCTTTCTTCTGCAACTTCACGAATTGCTGCAACACCAAGGGCACGCGCACCCCTTTGCGTAGGCCTGCCTCGCATGGCCTGTATCAGGCGCGATTGTGTTGTATTGGAAAATTCATCAGACACAGGCACAGAGCCGTCAAATTTATCAACAGAGCCACCGGGAAATACCAAGGCACCCGGCATAAACTTCAACTTCTTGTTACGCTTGCCCATCAAGATAACAGGATCGTCTTTTGACCCGTCAACAAGGATCATGGTTGATGCGTTTTTAGGACGAATATAACCATGCTCACTGCGATTATTATTGCGAAACTCGCGCGAATGATTTTCATTGATCATCGCTTGAATACGTACAACCTCAATGTCCGGTTCGTTGTCTTCCGCCATGGGTTAGTCTTCGTTTCCGCCAAAGCCGTGCATGCGCATTGCCCATTGAGCACCAACCACCATGCCCTTGAGAGGACGCATTAGTATAATGGAGGCGAGAATTGCAACGCCGATCGTAAGAAACATTCCAGTCCACATGCCAACAATCTTCCATGCCAGTGCAGCCATCATCATGGCAACGACAATATGACCTACAATAAAAATATTCAGATAAGCCGGGAGGTCATCAGCGCGGTGGTGATGAAACTCTTCATGACATACAGAACATTTGTCCTGAACCTTGAGGCCTCTCGTAAAGAGCTTTGTTTGGCCACACGAGGGACAATTGCCACGCAAGCCTTTCATCATCGCCGGGAAAGTTTCTCGTTTTTCTAAAGTTTCGGTTTTAACATTACTTGAAAATTCATCTGTGCTCATAAGCTTAATGCCTTTTTCTGCGCCCTTTGCCTCTAAATGTGCCAGGCGTTTGTCGACCTCTGTGGCCAGTACGTTTATTCGTATTGCGAGAGCGGGGAAGACCGCTGCCTTCCACACCTTCGCTGATCATTTCAAACCGAAGCGCACCAGCAACAGGAGCCGCTTCGACCAGTTTGACTTCGACTTTTTGGCCCATTTGATATTGTTGGCCAGTCGTCTCGCCAATTACAGCATGAACTGTTTCATCAAATATATAATATTCGTCTCCTAATAACGATATCGGGATAAAACCGTCTGCGCCAGTATCATCCAGCGTGACAAACAGTCCTGCCTTTGTCACACCATTGATGCGTCCATTAAAGGTTGCGCCAATTTGTTCGGATAAAAAGCCTGCAATCAATCGGTCAATCGTTTCCCGCTCTGCCTGCATGGCGCGACGCTCTGTAATGCAAATGCCTGCTGCAATTTCATCCAGCGTTGCTTCTTCATGAGGTGTGATACCACCTTCTCCAAGACCGAGCGAGCCAACCAGTGCACGATGAACAATCAAATCTGCATAGCGCCTGATGGGAGAGGTGAAGTGTGCATATCTTGATAACTGCAAGCCAAAATGCCCAAGGTTTTCAGCTGCATATACGGCTTGGCTTTGTGAACGCAAAATGACCTGACTTACAAGCTCTTCATTCTCGCTACCACGTACCTGCGATAAAATCTGGTTAAAGTGCATCGCACGAAGATTACCGGGCTTGGCCAAAGTCATGTCAAGCGAAGTTAGAAACTCACGAAGCTTTTCCATCTTGTCCAGCGACGGTGGTTCATGAACGCGGTAGATTAGGGACTGCTTTTTGCGCTCAAGTGTTTCTGCTGCACAAACATTTGCCTGAATCATGCATTCTTCAACCAGTTTATGTGCGTCCAGCCGTTCAGGAACCAAAACACGATCAACGGTCCCATCTTCCTTCAGAATAATTTTTCGTTCCGGCAAATCAAGTTCCAAAGGTTGGCGGTGATTGCGACCCCTGGTCATGCACTTGTAAGCCTCATATAGGGGTTCCAGTACATTTTTCATCAGTGGTTTGGTCTTCTCATCAGGTTTGCCGTCTATGGCTGCCTGATAGCGCGGATAGGCAAGATTGGCATGGTTGCGCATGAGCACGCGGTGGAATGTATGCCTGGTCTTGCGACCCTCGGCATCAAAAACCATCTGCACAGCAAGAGCAGGGCGGTCTTCACCCTCACGCAGTGAACAAAGATTGTTGGAGATGCGCTCTGGAAGCATTGGTACAACGCGGTCTGGAAAATAGACCGAATTACCACGTAAAAGTGCTTCTTTATCCATTGCCGTACCGGATTTGATATAAGCTGATACATCCGCAATTGCCACACGAACAATGTGTCCGCCCGTAACTTCAAGGTCAGGCTCTGCCTGAATGGCATCATCATGATCTTTGGCATCTGCCGGATCTATTGTGATGAGTGGAATATCACGCCAGTCTTCCCGTTTGCCTTGTGTTACCGGTTTTATGGCTTCCGACTCATGAATTACGTTTTCAGGAAAGACGTGCGGAATTTCATTGGCATGAATGGCAATGATAGATGCGGCTTTTTCAGTTTTATATGAGCCAATAACGCCAGTAACCTTGGCACGTTTCAGACCGTACTTGTGGCCTTTCAGGGTTTCAACCGTTACAAGGTCACCATCTTGCGCTTCACCCAATAAATCAGCAGGAATTTCCATCTCACCTTGGCGTCGAACAGCAGACTCAAGACGAATACCACCTTCGCCAATGCGGATAACGCCAAGCATCTGCGTTTCATACTTGGGCAATATCTTGATGGTTTTGGCAGTGTAGCGATCAGAGGAGCCAATACGGAAGACTTTTGCAAGAATGCGATTGCCAACACCTGCAACTTTTTCTTTGCCATTGGCTCTCGTTGAAACCTCAATAACAGGTGGCTTGCCATGTTTGGCTTCATTCCAATCAACCGGCTTGCCAAGCAAACCTCCATTGCGATCACGCGTCAAAACATCAATAACACTGACAGGGGGCAATTGACCTGCTTGGGAAAGCCGCTTGCCACGGCGTTCAATCTTACCTTCCTGAATCAACTCCCGCAAAACAGCCTTGAGGTGAATTTTATCTGCACCCTTGATGTTGAAGGCCTTGGAAATATCACGCTTGGAATTGCGCTGTGGGTTCTCGGCCACAAACTTCAATATCTGCTCGCGTGAAACTATCTTGGCAGCGGTACGCCTTGCAACCTTGGACAGTTTTTTCTTGGGCGGGACTTGTTTAGCCAATTAGCCTTCTATTCTTTTTGGGTTGCAGGTTTTTTGGCTGCTGTCTTTTTTGCAGCAGGTTTTTTCTTTGTCGCAGCTTTCTTCTTGGCAGGTGTTTTCTTTTTAGCCGCTGGTTTTTTGCCACTCTTCGCAGCTTTTTCTGCAATCAGTGCAACAGCTTCTTCAACGCTAACCGTTTGCGGATCCTTGTCCTTTGGCAGTGTGGCATTGATCTTGCCGCATTTCACATAAGGGCCATAGCGACCATCATTGACCGTAATCTTGCCGCTTTCACCATCCGGGTGATCGCCCAGGTCTTTAAGTGCAGCAGCAGCACCTCTGCGTCCTGGACCTTTTGCAAGTTTTTCAGCCAAAAGTGTTACCGCGTGGTTTAAGCCAATAGTGAATGCATCTTCAACCGATTCCATATTGGCGTATAGGCCGTCGTGCAAAACAAACGGGCCATAACGACCAATGCCTGCTGTAATCTTCTTGCCTGTTTCAGGGTGCGCACCCACTTCACGAGGGAGTGAAAGTAATTCAAGTGCTTTTTCAAAGTCAATTTCCAGCGGATCCCAGCCTTTTGGAATACCAGCACGCTTAACTTCTTTGGGCGTGCCTTCGCCACGCTGGATGTAGGGGCCAAATCTGCCAGAACGTAGTGAGACTTCCTCTTGCGTATCAGGATCAATGCCCAAAACCTTGGGGCCTTCAGCCAATGCTTGTGCTGCAGCCTCAATATCACTTTGCCCAAGCTGGCGTGTATATTTACATTCAGGATAATTGGAACACCCGACAAACGCGCCAAACTTGCCAACCTTGAGGCTCAATTCGCCTTCTTTACACGTTGGACACTCGCGAGGCGCACCACCATCTTCACGTGGCGGGAAGGCAAGCGGCGCAAGCTCTATGTTGAGTTTGTCCAGGACTTCTGAAACACGAAGATCCTTGGTTTCATCCACGCTTGCGGAAAATTGTGTCCAAAAATCGCGCAAGACGTCTTTCCACTTTAAGTCACCCGCAGAGATTTGGTCGAGCTGTTCTTCAAGATTTGCCGTGAAATCGTATTCGACATAACGGTGAAAATAGCTTTCAAGGAAACTGGTTACAACACGCCCCTTGGAGTCCGGTGTAAAGCGACGCTTTTCAAGAATGACATATTGACGGTCTTGGAGCGTAGAAAGAACGGATGCATAAGTTGATGGGCGTCCAATGCCAAGTTCTTCCATCTTGCGAATAAGCGAAGCTTCTGAGTAACGGGCAGGCGGGTCAGTAAAATGTTGTTTGGCTTCTATGTTTTCACGAACAACATCTTCGCCTTCTTTTAATGCCGGAAGACGCTTGTCATCCTCGTCTGCATCTTCAGGTTTGGCTTCATCATATGCTGCAAGAAAACCGTCAAAAACAACCACAGAACCGTTGGCACGCAGTCTTGCGGCCTTGCCGCTTGTTGTCACAATATCAATCGCAGTACGCTCAATATCGGCAGATGCCATTTGCGAGGCAACGGTACGTTTCCAAATCAGATCATAAAGCTTGAACATCTCATCGTTGAGATATTTTTTCATGTCCTTTGGATGGCGTGAAATTTCGGTTGGACGAATGGCTTCGTGCGCTTCCTGGGCATTCTTTGCCTTGGAGTTATAAATGCGTGGTGCTTCAGGTACGTGTTTGGCAGAGAAAGTTTTTGTAATTTGTTCGCGAATAGGCTGAATGGCTTCAGGCGCAATCTGCACGCCATCCGTACGCATGTAGGTAATAAGACCTGTGGTCTCACCATCGCCAACATCAATACCTTCATAGAGTTTCTGGGCTACCTGCATGGTTTGCTTGGCTGTAAAGTTAAGGCGGCGCGAGGCATCCATTTGCATGGTAGAAGTCGTGAAGGGCGCATATGGATTGCGTTTGGTTGGTTTGGCCTCAACTGATTGTACTTTTAGATTGCCAGCATCAAGGGCAGCCTTGATTTCCATTGCCATTGCTTCGTTTGGAATGTCGTGTCGCTGTAATTTTTGTCCGTCATATTCAGCAATGCGTGCCTCAAATGCAACGCCTGCGGTATTCTTCAGGCTAGCAAGGATTGACCAATATTCAACCGGAACAAAACGCTCAATCTCGGCTTCGCGGTCACAGATCAAGCGAAGTGCAACAGATTGCACACGCCCTGCAGAGCGCGCACCCGGCAGTTTTCGCCAAAGAACAGGTGAAAGCGTAAAGCCTACAAGATAGTCAAGCGCACGGCGGGCAAGATAGGCATCAACCAGCGGTGCATCAATCTGGCGCGGGTTTTCCATCGCTTCAAGAACAGACTGTTTGGTAATAGCATTGAAGACAACGCGTTCAACAGGCTTGTCTTTAATCGCCTTCTTTTCATTCAGAACTTGCAAGACATGCCAGGAAATGGCCTCACCCTCCCGGTCAGGGTCGGTTGCGAGAATGAGTTTGTCTGAATTCTTCATCGCTTTTGTGATGTCGCTCATACGCGGCTTGGAGCGTGCATCTGATGTCCATGACATGGTAAAATCATCATCAGGAAGAACAGAGCCATCTTTCGGCGGCAAATCACGCACATGGCCATATGAAGCCAAAACAGTGAAATCCTTTCCCAGATATTTGTTGATTGTCTTTGCCTTGGCAGGGGATTCAACAATAACAAGACTATGAGTCATAAGCGCACCATTCTTACTTCGAAGCAAATTTATATTACAAAGGCCTTTGAATTGGCGATTGCGTGCCCAATCGTCAAGCCCAAAATGACTTTGGACCTAAAGAAAAGCAGGTAATTATCCCCTTAGCATAGGTAATGATTGACTTTAGGAATTTTTTCCTGTATTAATATCTTGATAAAATTTAGATTTTAAATAGGTAGCTTGCGCTTAAATCGGAATCACGACAAACTATGCTCGTATTTGGAGGTTAATTGTTTGTCGTCTGTTTTAGAAAAGAAACGTGAGCTTGATGAACAAATAAGACTTACAAAAGACTTGAACGAACAATTAGAACGCGCACTCGAAATTATAGCACAGAATCCAAATGTAGTAGATGGGGTGCAACTAGCGTCTGAACTTGGACGACTAGATATTGTATCTTTAATACTAGGATTGTTTGCGCTGATATTAGGAGTGGTTGCATTTTGTGGCTTCTGGATGATAAAGGGTGCAGCACTTGAAGCTGCTCGTGAGGCAGCAAGGCTTGAAATTAATAACAAAGCTCCCGAAATGTTCTATGAGGCAGCAAAGCTCAATGGTGAAGGTAATCAACAATCTATGGTTAACTTTTCTGAGGTAGATAGTGAAGATATAATTGGACAAGCAACAGAAGTGGAAAGGGATTAGTAATGCGTAATGTTACCGAAAAAATGAATATCCTGAATACCTTTATTGGTCGCTCAGATGCTCCTATTCAAACTGTAGCGTTAGCTGGTGAACTTGGCATTAAAGTTTATCACGCTGGTTGGCCTGATAAAATTTCTGGAAAAATTCAAAAAGATGCTAATTTAGGTGGCTCTAGCGGATTTGCGATTTTTGTAAACAAAGATCACCATGTAAATAGACGCAGATTTACTACTGCACATGAGATTGCTCATTATGTTTTACATGAAGATCAAATAGGTGATGGTATATTTGATGATGCTTTATATAGAAGCGGATTACCTAGTTCTGTTGAGGCGCAAGCTAATGGACTGGCTGCGGATATTTTGATGCCTTGGTCTATATTAAACCGTTATATTCCTACTAATATCCAGAACGGCGCAGTAGATGTAACTAAGTTAGCAAATATTTTTCAAGTATCACCTCAATCAATGGGGATTAGGCTTGGACAACCAACATGAACCTAAACCAAGCTAGAAAATCAGGGCAACTCGATAAGTTC
>CALFBM010000027.1 GCA_937951645.1 uncultured Rhizobiaceae group bacterium | reverse complement strand
GCAATAAAAACTTTTAACAAAGCAGCAGGAATGTTTTTAACTAAAAATCTCATATCAAGCCTCTTTACGGGTCTGGAGTGCTAAGGTAACTATACACAACCTTCACGTTGCGTGACAGTCATTTGCTTGTTACTAAGCATGAATAAAAAGAACTTGATTATATGAGTCGGCCGTAGCGAGGGTAAACAAAAATCATTATGAAAACCGATTTTAAAAAACCTTATCTATCCAGCAGAAAAGTACTTGGTCTTGCAGAGGATGCAGGCAATCCGTTTTTGATTGCTGCAATAGAAAAGTTGGTCGGCGCAAGCAAGATGAACGCTCTGATGGAGGAAATTGGTCGCCCTTGGCCAGATGCAGGGCCATTGATTGACATGCTTTTTGAACGATTGGGTATCAAGTGGAGTATTGAAAACCCGGAAGTTCTTGAAAACCTCGATGATCGCTCGAAGGTTTTTGTAGCCAATCATCCCTATGGTTTGCCAGATGCCTTTGCGCTCTTTCAGCTGCTTACGCATCATCGCTCAAATATAAAAATATTTGCAAACAAATTGCTGGCAGCAACTCAACTGGAAGAACCAAGACTTCTTTTTGTGGACCCCTTTGGTGCAGCAGATACCAAGGGACAAAACCGTAAGTCCATTGCCACCGCCTTGAAGCATCTGCGCGATGGTGGTGATTTGGCGCTTTTCCCGGGGCGTATTTGTTCTCACTTAAAAACGTCTGACTGGACAATTTCTGATAGTGACTGGACTGATCAGGTTCGAAAATTTGTTGAAGTAAGTGGCGGCGAAATGGTGCCCTTATACATCAGTGGCCGTAATTCGATGATGTTTAATGTGTCTGGCCTCATTCACCCCCGTATTCGCACTTATATGTTGCTTCGTGAATTTTTGCGTGGCGGTCATGATTTCACCTTCAAGGTTGGTGAACCCGTTTCAAGCAGGCAACTGGCAAGAGTATCGAGAAGTGTCTCTGTTGGTACCTTTGCAAGAAGTCTTGTTTATGCGCTTAAAACCGGAACGCCCAGTGTCCCTGATATTCCGCAACTTATTATGCCAGAGCTTAGAACAGAAGCTGAAAATGAGACAACTCTTCGTAAACCGGTACCAATTAGCGGCAAGCACGCCCTTGCCGTTTTAAAGAGCCATGAAATTCTGGTCAAACAAAATGGCTATACAATTTATCAATCAGAAAATGGCGCATCCGGTACCCTGATGGATATGATATGCGAAGTTCGTTTTGCCGCTTACGCTTCGCAAACCAATGTAAGTGACCCATCGCAGTTACAAGACAAATATGATGCATTTTACAGTCATTTGATACTGTGGGATGATGCCAAACAAAATATTGTTGGGGTATACCGCTATACTTTGCCTGACCCATCCAAAACACCCGTATCTTCTGATAATCTTGTCACCAGCAGCATTTTTGATCTGACATCAAATTTTGAAAACCTGTTACCCAATTCCATGGAGCTGGGGCGGGCCGCAATTTTGCCAGAATACCAAAAAAGTTATTCACCCTTGATGTTGTTGTGGCGTGCAATTCTTGAAGTGCCACGCAAGAACAAGAATATCAAATATCTCTTCGGACCTGTTACCATGGGACGAAATTTTAATCCTGTTTCACGCGAATTATTGCGACGCTTCGTTATGCGTCATTGGCGTGATGAGGCGATGGACGGTTTCATCACGCCAAAGCTTGCCCTTGATTTGGAAATTCCGCGCGAGGTTAAAATAAACCAGCTCGAGAAAGGCTGTGGTGATTATTCAAAACTTGGAAATATTGTCTCAGGCTTTGAAGGCGGACAACGCAGTTTGCCGGTTTTATTCCGCCATTATGCTCATGTAGGGTGTAAATACATTGGCTTTGGTGAATGGAGGGAACTTGATAACGCAACAACAGGCATCACCATTCTTGATCTTGATAACATCAGCCGCTCGCTCCTTACACGTTATTTTGGTGATGAAGGTGCCAAATCCTTTCTTTCTGGCAGGTAGTTAAAATTTTAACGACTGATTAAAACAGGTTTCAATATTTCTTTGTTATTACGCTTCCCCAAGGTAGTACGGGAGCCATTTAGAGTGAGCAAGTTCATTATTTCAGACTGGAAGCCGCAATACGCTGATAATTTCAGCCAAGTCTCGCTTCTTTTACATCATCGCTTGCGTGAAACAGGTCTCTTTACAAAAGAACGCTTGAGCAAGCTTGTGGATCTGTACCCGGTAGAAAAATATAATATTACGACAATGGGATATGATGTAGAGAACCCATTATGGCGTGAGGGTACAAAAGAAGATTATTCCGGTGCAGAAGTCATTGATGCCATTGAACGCGGTCGTATGTGGCTAAACTTGCGTGCTGTTGAAACAGTTGACCCTGAATATGGTGAGCTGCTGAATAAAATTTTCGATGAATTCGAAGGCTATGTTCCTGGTTTTGAAACCTTCAAACGTAAAATGGGTATCTTGGTTTCATCACCAAAGGTTCAGGTTTTTTATCATGCAGATATTCCTGGCCAATCGCTTTGGCAGGTTGAGGGAAAAAAGCGTGTCTATGTATATCCAAATGAAGCCCCTTATTTGAAGCCTGAAAGCCTGGAGTCTATTATTCTGGGTGAGACCGAGGAAGAAATTCCCTATGACCGCTCATTTGATGATGGCGCGCAGGTTTATGATCTTGAACCAGGTGAAATGGTGCATTGGCCACTCAACTGCCCGCACCGTGTTGAAAATGAAGACTGTTTGAATATTTCTGTCACAACAGAGCACTGGACAAGCGAATTGCGCAAGTCTTATGCGGTCAACTATGCCAATGGCATTCTGCGTCGCAAGTTCGGTTTTGTAGAACCATCGCAAAACATCAATAAATGGTCAGTCTACCCCAAAGCCGCGTTAGCTGTTGGGTGGCGCAAGTTACAATTGGACAAGAAAAACAAGGTTATACGCAAA
>CALFBM010000026.1 GCA_937951645.1 uncultured Rhizobiaceae group bacterium | reverse complement strand
TAATAGCAAGAATCGAGTCTCTGGGAGAAAACTATGTCTGCAAAGGTAATAGACGGCAAGGAAGTAGCTGGCGAAGTTGTGGAAACTGTAAAAGCTGCAACTGCAAAATTAATGGCTGATACAGGTGTTGTGCCAGGCATTGCGGTGGTGATTGTCGGTGAAGACCCTGCAAGTCAGGTTTATGTTCGTTCCAAAGGCAAGCGTGCGACTGAATGTGGATTTCATTCGGTAACACATATAATGCCGGAAGAAACTTCTGAGGCTGATTTGTTGGCGATGGTTCAAACCCTGAATGATGATGAAATGATTGATGGTATTTTGGTGCAACTACCGCTTCCAAAGCATATTGATGAAGGCAAGGTCATTCAGATGATTGCGCCTGAAAAGGATGTTGACGGATTTCATTTTATCAACGTAGGCAAGCTTGGAACGGGTGAAACAGATACGGCTTTTGTGCCATGTACCCCGGCAGGTTCCATGGTGCTTTTGAAAAAGGCGCTAGGAACGTCTGATCTTTCCGGTCTGAATGCTGTTGTCGTTGGACGTTCCAACATCGTTGGCAAGCCGATGATGAACCTTTTGCTCTCTGCAAATGCCACAGTTACGATTGCGCATTCGCGTACGAAGGATTTGCCGGCACTCTGCAAGACCGCAGATATTCTGGTTGCGGCTGTTGGTCGCCCTGAAATGATAAAAGCTGATTGGGTGAAGCCTGGTGCCTGTATTATTGATGTGGGTATCAACCGCATTGATGCACCAGAAAAAGGTGAGGGGAAAACGCGTCTGGTTGGCGATGTCGCCTATGCTGAAAGTGCTGAAGTTGCGGGTTCTATTACACCGGTTCCCGGTGGTGTTGGCCCAATGACCATTGCTATGCTTATGGCAAATACACTGGAAAGCGCCTGCCGCAGAGCGGGAGTCGAAGCGCCAACATACTAAAACCGCCACGCTCTAAATCACTCATATCAAAAGGAAAACTCTGAATGGATCCCCGTTTTATTGATGGTAAAGCTGTTGCAACTCGTATTTACGAGGAGGTTCGTTCTGAGTTTGAAGCGCTTGGTGGCGCAAAGCGCAAGCTGGTTTCAATCTCGATAGGTGGCGACAAGGAAGTTGCTGTATATATCAGAAATCAGGTGCGTGGTGCAGAGCGTGCAGGCATTCCGTTTGATGATCAATATTGGGATGGCAATCTTACTCAGGAAGAATGCAAGGCACGTATTACTGAAATGAATGATGATCCTGATGTAATCGGTATCATCTTGCAACGGCCTGTTCCGGAACATTTAAATGTCCGCTCATTGCAATCAGCAATTCATCCCTTAAAGGATGTTGAGGGAATGAACCCGGCTTCCATCGGTAACATTGTTTATAATGATCTCGCACTTGCACCATGTACGGCTGCAGCATCTGTTGAGCTGATAAAGGAAACAGGTCTCAAGCTTGAAGGGCTTGAGGTTGTGATGATCGGGCATTCGGAGATTGTCGGAAAGCCCGCTGCATTCATGCTGATGGCAGAAGGGGCGACGGTTACGGTTTGTCACCATATGACGCGTTCAGTCGCTGCACATTCAAGACGTGCGGATGCGGTTCTTGTTGCGGTGGGTATTCCCAATTTTCTGAAAGCTGACATGGTAAAACCGGGAGCAGCAGTGATTGATATTGGTATCAACCAGATTACGGATGAAGACGGCAAATCCAAAATCGTTGGTGATGTTGATACAGATAAGGTTATCGAGGTTGCAAGCTGGGTAACGCCTGTGCCTGGCGGTGTTGGTCCTGTGACCGTTGCCATGTTGATGCGCAATGCGCTTACTGCTCAGAAACGTCAAATCGCTGCTGGCTGGATTTCTTAGTATCTACTGATCTTATGAGTGTTATATGATCGACACTTGCAGCAAGTATAGTTCCTTCATAGGGAAGGGTGGGGCTTTGTGGTGTATGTTGGCAGTTAATTCTGGCCCGCTTTTGTGAAATTGCTGCTTTCCAGCTTATAAATTGTGCATTGCTTTTTTCGTATTTTGTATTTTGATCCGGTGCACGATTAATAAGTTTGCCCAGGTCTGAGCAGTTTTTTAAAAATTCATCTTGTTTGCCATATAAGGTACAAGTCGTCGTGGTCAGCTTTTTTCGATCAAACCTTTCTGAAACAACCAGGAAGATATTCTGACCTTCAAATGATTTTGCGAAGATATTTTGACTTTCTTCAACGGGGCTGCCCCCTCCGGGAATAATCAGGGTAGTTTTTTTAAGCTTGGCGAGGCCTTCATTACTAAGGCTTTTCTGTGAGGCAGGTTGCCATTCCCCGGTTTGAGCTGTTTCTATGAGGCTTTTTGCGTTATGTGCCTTCCTGATACAAAGGTTGGAGAACTGCTCTACTAAAATGCCCTTATCGCTTTTGCTTCCCTTGTTTTGGTCAAGATTGATCGCCTGGAAGCTTCTTGTTTCCTGGTTTGTGCTGACACAGGCAGTGACTGCTAAAAGACAGATTAGAGCAATTGGTATTCTCATAGTAAAAATCCATAAAACAACTTATACGTGTATATGTAAATTATTCGCGCTTATGTGTAAATCACTTTCAATTCTTGAGTGCCAAGGTGCTGGATTATGTGATTTGAAAAAGCTACCTCTTACGTTATAGTCAATGCAGAGGCTGGAACTGGAGAGTAAGTCAATGATTTTTGTAGCTGAAAACTCTGATGGTGAGACGGTAAATTACGTTGACAAAAAGCGCTATCTTTGGATTTTATCTATAGTATCGCCTTCTGTTCCCGGCATTTGTGCTGCCTTGTTGTTGGCAGGTGGTGGGCTTTTTTGGGCATTGGTGCCCTTGCTGTTTTATTATGCGGTCATTCCGGTGCTTGATATATTGTTTGGTGAGGACATGACCAATCCGCCAGAAGAAGTAGTGGAAGAGTTATCGAATGATTCTTACTACCGTGTTTTGCTTCATTTATCTGTTCCCGTATTTTACGCGAGCTTTTTTGTGGCAGCTTTTGCGGTTGGAACACTTGATTTGCCAATTTGGGCGTTCATGACCCTTACCTTGAGTGTCGCTATTGCAAGTGGAAGTGGCTTAACCGTTGGCCATGAGTTGGGGCATAAGCACAATAAACTTGACCGGCTGGCCGCCAAAGTGATTACTTCGCTTACGGGGTATTCTCATTTTTGTATTGAGCATAATCAGGGGCATCACGTCATGGTGGCAACGCCGGAAGATCCTACTTCTGCGCGCTGGAATGAAAACATCTACTCATTTGCTATTCGTGAAATTCCTGCAACTGCCAAAATTGCATGGGAACTGGAAAAAACCAGACTTCAGCGCAAGAGAATTTCCTTTTGGCATTGGAGCAATGATCTTCTGCAAGGGTATGCAATTACATTGACGATTGCGGTTATTCTGATTGCCTTGTTTGGCTGGATTATGATTCCGTTTTTACTGCTTCATCATCTTTTTGGATGGTCGCAACTGACCTTGGCAAATTATGTTGAGCACTATGGTTTGCTGCGTGAAAAAAAGGCTAACGGCCGGTACGTACCTTGCGAGCCGGTTCACTCCTGGAATACAAATCATATTGTATCGAATTTATTGTTGTTCCATTTGCAAAGACACTCGGATCATCATGCAAATCCGATGAAGCCTTATCAGGCGCTTCGTAATTTTGACGAACTACCACGCTTGCCGAGCGGGTATCCTGGAAGTTTTGTTCTGGCACTTATTCCACCTTTGTGGTTCAAAATCATGAATCCTAAAGTCCTTGAATGGACAGATGGCGATATGGCGCGTATCAATACGGGATAGTTTATTGGGATGACGTTTTAAGGGAGGGGTGACATGCTGAAAATCGGGCTTCCGATTGCATTGGCAATCATAATGTTCGGGATGGGTTTGGGACTAACGGTTGCTGATTTCAGCAGGGTATTTTCCAAGCCGAAGGCATTCTTGCTTGGGGCTGGTTTGCAGATTGTCATGCTGCCACTGATTGTTGTTTTGATGTTATTTCTGTTTCCTCTAAGTGCCCCTTTTGCTGCCGGTCTTATGATTTTGGCTGCTTGTCCAGGCGGAGTTACTTCCAATATTTTGACATATATTGCGCGTGGTGATGTTGCGCTTTCGGTTTCTCTTACTGCAGTTATAAGCCTGTTGGGGTTTGTTACGGTTCCCTTGATTACAGGATTTGCACTTTCTCATCATATGAGTGAAGCCGCACCTGAGTTGCCGATTGCCAAAACGATGATTGGTATTCTTTTGATTACCACCATTCCTGTTGCACTCGGTATGCTGGTTCGTAAATTGAACATAAACGTTGCTGTACGAATGGAGAAGGTTTTTGCGCCACTTTCTGCCATTATCTTCATTGCGGTTTTAATAGGTGCACTGCTTGCAGAGCGGGACAATGTTGTTCCTTACATTCAACAGACTGGTGCTCATGCTATCGCGCTCAATCTAGTTACAATGTTTGTTGCCATAATGGCGGCCAGAATGTTTATGCTGCCAAAGACACAGGGCACTGCAATTACACTTGAATGTGGCTTGCAAAATTCAACGCTTGGGCTTGTTGTAGCCATCACCATTCTTGGCCGAACAGATATTTCGGTACCAATAGCAGTTTATGGATTGTTGATGTTATTTACCGGTTTTGGATATGCTATGTGGATACGCTCAAGGCAGGCAACGCCAGATCATGGATGACCAGGACAAGAAGCAAGGCAAGGCAACACTGGCGGCGCGAGCGGGTGGTTATACCGATGCTGGTTCAGGTGGTGTTGTGCCGCCCATGCAGCCTTCCACAACGTTTATACGGGATGAAAATTACGATCCGCTATTTGCTGATAATATCTATGGGCGCGATCAAAATGATCAGGTGAGGCTGGCTGAATCCATTCTGTCTCAATTGGAAGGGGCAGAAGAAAGCCTGCTTTTTGCCTCTGGTATGGCAGCACTTTCCAGTTTGTTTTCTTCATTAAAGCGTGGCCAGAAGCTGATTGTCCAATCGGGTATTTATTGGGGAACAACTGCATGGGTGCGCGAGTTCTGTACCCATCGTGAGGTTTTGCTGATTGAGGCAGACAGCTCAGATGAGGTAGCGTTTAGCGAGTTGGTAAAACAGGAAAATCCGGATATGGTTTTTCTTGAGGTGCCTTCAAATCCATGGATATTAACCAGCGACATAGAGGTTATCTCCCAAACGGCCAAATCCGTTGGTGCGGTATTGGCAGTGGATGCAACTGCTGCAACACCCATTTTAATGCAGCCAATTAGTCTTGGCGCAGATATTGTGATGCATTCAGCAACCAAGGCGATTAATGGTCATTCTGATGTCCTTGCGGGTGTTTTGTCATGCGCTAATGCCTCAAGTGATGTTTGGATATATGTAAAGCGCGAGCGGCA
Organism: uncultured Rhizobiaceae group bacterium; assembly: GCA_937951645.1. Lineage (GTDB taxonomy): Bacteria > Pseudomonadota > Alphaproteobacteria > Rhizobiales > Rhizobiaceae > JAALLB01. The sequence continues at coordinate 6,722 of CALFBM010000026.1, read as the reverse complement.
TGGGGCGGGGGCAATTCTTTCTGCGCAATCTGCATGGATGTTAATTCGCGGTATGCGCACACTGCCACTTCGAATGGAGAGAATGTGTGCCAATGCAATGGCAATCGCGCAATTTTTAGAAGGTCATGAAAAAGTCGAGGCGATTTGGTATCCGGGTTTGGCAAGTCATCAAGGTCACGCAATTGCTGCCAGGCAAATGCCCAGAGGATATGGCTACCTTCTGAGTTTTTTAATCAAGGGCACGCGTAAAGATGCGCTTGATTTTTGTCGCCATCTAACAGGCATACACCGTGCAACATCGCTTGGCGGTGTGGAAAGTCTGGTGGAGCACCGTCATACGATAGAAGGTGATGTGACAGGGTGTCCGGAAAACTTAATTCGGTTGTCTGTTGGCATAGAAAATGTTGCTGATCTGATAGGTGAGATCAGCACCGCTCTTTCTTGTCTTGAATAAGTTTCAATCATAAAAAGCGCTCCCTGAAACAGGGAGCGTTATAATTCTTGTAAATTATAAAAACCTAAAGGCTTATTTGCCTTGCTTGACGATTACTGGTGTTAACAGATCGCCAAAATTACCATCGCCAGAATGGTGACGTGCAGAACGTACAAGTTCAACAGATACACCAGCTTCAACTGCCTTCATCACAGATTGATTTAGGCGGTGTAAGTCATTTGCCACCATGCGGATTGCAGATTGCTCATCCATTGTCATGGATGATGCCATCTCTTCAGAGCGTTCTTTTACTGGTGGTTTAGTACTCATGGTTTTCTCCTCTGGAGTTACTAATATGTGCGAAACATTAAATTCCACAAATGTTTTTCTTGAGACAACGGTATGTAATTATTTTTACAAATCAACTAAAAAAATTACCATAAATCGCTAAATAACGCTTAAATCTGGTGTCTCTGTCTGTATTTTTACTTTATTTTATGTAAATTAGTAAATATTGTCACAAATGGCCAGTGGGCTAATAAGCATTCTTATTCAAGGTATGGTTTAATCGGGAGAAAATCGCAATGGCAGATCAAAAGATTTTTGCAGGCCCAAGAATCAGGCGTATTCGCTCTGGTTTAAATCTTACGCAGACTGCAATGGCTGAAGAATTAGGTATTTCTGCAAGTTATCTTAATTTGATTGAGCGCAATCAACGCCCTTTGACTGTTCAGCTTTTGTTAAAACTTGCCTCAACCTACAAGCTTGATCTGGATGAATTGCAAGGTGTTGGCGATGAAACGCTTAATGCCCAGCTTAAAGAGGCATTTTCTGATCCACTTCTTGCCGGAGAAATTCCAGACAGAAGCGAATTGATTGAGTTTACGGAAGCAACGCCAAATGTTGCAAGTGCGATGGTGAAGCTTTATCGGGGGTATCGCGAGTCTCTGGAACGACTTTCCGGCCTGTCCAGCATGATGGCAGAAGAGGGCAGTGATGCGGTAAAAACTGCAGCGCGCTTGCCTGTTGACGAGATGCGCCAAACATTGGAACAAAGGTCATCTTACATTCCGGCTCTTGAAAATGCGGCAACAAAAATGCTTGCCCTGCTGGACAAAAGTGATGGACTAATGGCTGGCTTGCGGCGCTGGTTGTTAAAAGAGCAAGGTCTGGCTGTTCAGGTCTTGCCTGTTGAGGCAATGCCTGATTGGCGAAGGCGTTTCGACAGACATTCAAATAGATTATTGATTTCAGAACGGTTATCTCCTGCGGATCAATTACAGGAAGTAGCGCTGGAAGTGGCGCTTCTTGCAGAAGGTAATTTGATTGATGAAGAGGTTGGGTTTTTAAAGCTTACCAGCGATGAAGCCAACAGATTGGCGCGATTTGAGTTTGCAAGATTGCTGGCTCTTGCAATGATGATGCCTTACGAAAAGTTTTATACAACCGCCAAACGTCTTCGTTATGATATTAATGTTTTACGGTCGCGTTTTGGCGTTACCTTCGCGCAAGCCTCATGGCGCCTGACAATGCTTCAAAGAAACGGTCAATCTGCTCCACAATTTTTTATCATGGAAACTGATGCTGCAGGAAACCGCATTCGCCGTGGTGGTGCAAGTGGTTTCCCGGTTACGCGCTTTGGGGGGGATTGTCCAAAACTTATTGTTCATCAAGCATTTGGCAGTCCTGGCCAGATATTTGCCGAGACTGTTATTACGCCTCAAGATGCAGAATTTATTGTATTGGGACGTACAGTTGAAGGGCTTAGATCAGGGTATCTTGATCGTCCACACCGCACTGCCTTGTTGATAGGCTTTGATACAACCTACGCAAAAGAAATTGTTTATGGTGATGGTCTGACGGGCACTTCTGCAAGGGAACCTGTTGAAATTGGTCCAGGTTGCAGGTTGTGTGAGCGTACAGGGTGTATTTCGCGTGCTCATCCGCCCCTTACACGCCCTCTTGGGCTGGATGAAATGGTGCGCGGTGTTTCAGCGTTTGATTTTCAATAGGATAGAGTTTAGCTGCGCGGTGGTCTGAACAGGTAGACGACAAGCCATACGGGAATGATTACCATAGAACCCAGTATGATGTTTGGTAGAGCCCACTGAAAGCCTTGCTCAAGATGGGCTATAAGCTTTTCTGGGGTCATGCCCATTTCTGCAAGGATTTGTTCTGCTGACAAATCCAGACGGGTCAGGACAACGCCTGTAATTAATGACGCGATTGCAATCTTCATAAATGTTGAAAACAAGCGAAACATTAAGTCTGATTTCCCCAATCCAGATTCTCTTCTGAGTTTTATTTTATAGTATTTTTTGGTTTTATGAAATGTCTGAAGCTTTTTAAAAATACGTGTACGCCCAGGTATTAGTCTTGATTAATGTGTGTTGGGCCACTTTTTAGTGTAATTAATGGTTCAAGGGCCGTGCCTTCAATAAATAACCTGTTTTCCTTGGGGCCATTTTCAGTCAGTTCTTGAAGCTGGAGGTCAAGCTTGCCTTCGTGAAGGTTTACATCACCAATGACTTGAACCTTTAGGTTATCAACTGTCTGGATTATGCTCTTTGACACAGCTGCAATGCCATTGTTCAAAAACAGCTTGATTTTCATTTTCTGGAAACTTGTAATTGCATCCTCATCAAAGCCCTTGATTTGTATTCCGGGCTCATCAGCCTTCTTTTTCAATAAACTTGGCAAGTCTACACCAATGATTTCTCCTGAATTAAAATTACCTGTAAAGGAGCCGTTCAGACCCGAGTTTAATAATCCGTCTTTCAGATTATTTGTTCTTATATTTGCAACAAACGAGGTTTTGCCATTTATGCCTATGAGCTTTTTGTCTATTAAATTCGTAATGCTGCCGGCATCCATCTGTGATGCGGAGATATCAAGGAAGGCTTGTTGTTTGTCGCCTTTCAAGCGCTCACCAAGTTTTGCTGTAAGCTTGCCATTGAAAGCGGAAGCGTCTCCAATATCGAAAGTCCAGCCTTCGTTATCAATTATGATGGCCGCTGCAACCCTATCAAGGGCAATCATACCCAAGTTAATTGATTGCGAAGATATTCTAAGATCAACGTTCAGGTCATCTATGAGGTTGGGTTGGGTTCTCTTGGCATTGGCAAGTTCCGTTGAAATAAGATAACTGGCTAGATCAATGGTCTCAAATGCTAAAGTCCCATCCAGTTTTGATTGCCCAACTTCATTTTTTGAAATCTTAATTACACCAGTGGCTTTGCTGTTGCCAATTGTGAAGGTTGCTTCTGATAAGCTTGCATTGTCTGCTGTTGCTTCAATCTCGCCAGTAGCACTCCATTGTCCAAAATTGGTAAACCCGCCAATATCCGTTTCCATAATCTCGGCAAGTCTGTTTATTGATGGAGTTTGCGCTGTGAAAGCGCCTTTTACGAAAAGATTGGCAAGCATGTTTGCCTGACCATTGAAATTAAAGGTAAGTGGTTGTGAGTTAAGTTCGACAAAAACAGGGCTTTCACCACCAGATAAAATTTCAACCGGATTTTCAATAATGGAATTGATTGTAACGCCTTCTCCACGCCATATGCCATTGCCTGAAATGTCAATTTCACTATTCGTATCAGGCCAGGAAAACTTGCCATTAATGCTCGTTATTGTTTCGCTGGTACCTGCGATCTCATCTTCATAAACCAGGATGCCGTTTTTGATAACAAGATCACCAACGGAGATTTCATCAAGGGTATTTGTGACCTGGTTTGCACGGTTGTTGGTTGCCGCTTGAATGGTTTTTCTAAATCCGCCATCAGAGAAACTCCAGTTTTCGATGCCGTCGCTGTATGTTTTCAATAAAAACCGGGGGCGTAGAAAATGATAGTCAGTAATCTCAATCTTGCCGATAAGTGCGGGTAGCAAATTAAGTTGTGCTTTTACTTTTTCAACTTTTAATAGAGGAGTATCACCTTCATTTCGTGATGGGTCTACAAGTTCCAGATCTGAAATTTCAAATCCCAGAAATGGGCTAAAAGAGAGAGAGGGGTCACCCTGGAAAGTAACTTTTCTGCCAGTTAATTCTTCTATTCTGAATGTGATGCCATTACGAACCGTCTCGGAAGAAACAAGAAAAGGGATTGCCGCGACAAGGCAAGCCATAATAATCAATATAGCAAAAATGCCAGTGATTATACGTTTCATCAATTCCTCTTATGGTTCCTGCATCATATGTTAGGTTATTGTGCATGTTGGTTTTGCAAGAACACTTACTAGCTTTTATAGCAGAAATCAGGCCTTGTAACCCTTAACTATGCTTTACCAACAACCTAGGGGGCTGTAACTATATTCATAGATTACAGTTCGTTAATACAGGGATAATTATGACTGATACATTGCCTCTTTGGACACCCTCGTCAGAGCAAATAGCAGATTCCAGAATGAGCGATTTTGCCCGATTTGCTGAAGACAGGACAAGCGCAAGTTTCCCGGATTATTTATCTTTACATCAGTGGTCATGCAAGAATGGAGCAGGGTTCTGGGGAGTGTTATGGGATTTCGCTGAAGTCGTTGGTCACAAGGGTGATCGGCTTGTAATGGACGAAGATAAAATGCCTGGCGCAAGATATTTTCCGGATGCACAAGTAAACTATGCGGAAAATCTTTTAAAATATTCTGGTGAACAAGAAGCAATTGTTTTTCGATCAGAAGACAAAATCGAAAGCCGACTGACCCGCAATCAATTGCATGAAATGGTTTCGCGTTTTCAACAGGCTTTTGTAGCCGATGGTTTGCAAAAAGGCGACCGTGTCGCTGCCATGATGCCAAATATGCCAGAGACGGTTGCTGCCATGCTCGCTGCAACTTCGCTTGGTGCAATTTGGTCTTCCTGTTCACCGGATTTTGGCAGCAAAGGTGTGCTTGATCGCTTTGGACAGATTTCTCCCAGGATATTTATTACATGTGATGGCTATTGGTACGGTGGGAAACGTATTGAAATTGCTGACAAGCTCAAGGAGATTGTTCCTGAACTTGGCTGCGCGCGAACAGTAGTGGTGCCGCTTTTGGGGGAGGCCGATCGTGTTGCTTGTCAACTTCCAGATGCAACCTCCATGAACCGATATCTTGTCGGTTTTAAAGCGGGTACCGTCAAGTTTGAGCAACTGGAATTTTCTCATCCGCTTTTCATCATGTTTTCGTCAGGTACGACAGGTGTTCCAAAATGCATTGTTCACTCGCATGGCGGGTCGTTGATGACGCTTATGAAAGAGCATCAATTGCATGTAGGCATGAAAGAAGGTGACAGGGTCTTTTATTTTACAACATGTGGCTGGATGATGTGGAATTGGCTTGTCACAGCACTCGCAAGCGGTGTTACGCTCATGCTTTATGATGGTTCTCCTTTTGCACCAGACGAAAAAGCGATGTTTGATTATGCGCAAGCAGAAAGGTTCACGCTGTTTGGAACTTCAGCCAAATATATTGATGCAGTGCGTAATACAGGTTTACGCCCGATTGAAACGCATGATTTATCCAGCGTTCGAATGATTGGTTCCACGGGGTCGCCGCTTGCACCTGAGAATTTTGACTTTGTATATTCTGGTATTAAATCGGATGTTCATTTGTCTTCCATGTCAGGTGGAACAGACCTTATGGGTTGCTTCGTGATTGGTGTTCCCTGGAAGCCGGTTTACAAGGGCGAAATTCAAGGGCCTGCCTTGGGCATGGATGTTCAGGTTTGGGATGATAACCAAAAACCTGTAACAGGGGAGAAAGGCGAGCTTGTTTGTGCACATGCCTTTCCGTCCATGCCTGTTGGGTTTTGGGGTGATGATGATGGTGAGCGTTATCACAATGCTTATTTTGCAAAGTTTGAAAATATCTGGTGTCACGGCGATTTTGCAGAATGGACCGATACAGGCGGCATGATCATCCATGGCCGCTCGGATGCAACGCTTAATCCTGGTGGTGTGCGTATCGGAACGGCAGAAATTTACAACCAGGTTGAGCAAATTGATGTGGTGGAGGAGGGGCTTTGTATTGGTCAGGATTGGGACAGTGATGCAAGGGTAGTGCTTTTCGTGAGATTAAGAGAGGGAGCAACACTTGATGAGGCACTTGAAAAAGAAATAAGAAAGCGTATTCGCATTGGCGCTTCACCGCGCCATGTGCCAGCAAAAATTATCCAGGTTGCTGATATTCCACGAACAAAATCAGGCAAGATTACCGAATTGGCGGTGCGGGACGTGGTACACGGACGCCAGGTCAAGAACCGCGAGGCATTGGCAAACCCCGAGGCTTTGGACTTGTTTACAGATATTGAAGC